>CAMEAW010000274.1 GCA_945911685.1 Bordetella parapertussis | reverse complement strand
CACGCCACCGCGCCACGCACACCGTGATGGTGCCGGTGCAGTATCAGCGTTTGCTAGACGACCCAAGCTTTGATGAGCATGACTTGTCTTCACTACGCATCAAGGGCTCAACCAGCGCCCCCTTTGGTGCAGCGCTCAAGGCCGAGGTCTTGCGCCGTTGGCCGGGTGAGCTCAATGATGTGTATGGCATGACCGAAGGCGGGGTGCGCTGCGAACTCAAAGCCCACCTGCACCCAAACAAACTCCACACGATTGGCCAGCCGTCTGCCGGTCATGAAATTCGCATGATTGACGACAACGGTATTGAACTTGAACGCGGACAAACCGGCGAGATCGTCGGACACTCAGCCGTAATGATGAAGGGCTATCACGGCTTACCTGAAAAAACTCGCGAAATTGAATGGTTTGACGCGACTGGCAAGCGTTTTATCCGCACTGGCGATATCGGGCGCTTTGACGAAGATGGCTTTGTGATTTTGTCAGACCGAAAAAAAGATATGGTGATTTCGGGCGGCTTTAATATTTACCCAAGCGATCTTGAAGCAGAACTAGAGCAACACCCAGAGGTTACCGAAGCGGCGGTGGTTGGCGTGCCCTCGCGCGCCTGGGGCGAAACCCCCGTGGGATACGTTGTGTTGCGCCCAAACGCGTCCATCCATAAAGAAGCATTACTAGAATGGGTGAATGCACGCTTAGGCAAAACCCAGCGCTTGGCTGACCTGCTGTTTATTGGCGATCTGCCGCGTAACGAAATTGGTAAGACGCTAAAGCGACAGTTACGAGAACAGTATGTAGCGGAGCAGTCATCAACAGCGATTTAGCGTTGATTGGTTCACAAACTCGTGTCACCCAACAACTGCAGGGCCACCCAAGCCACGCTTAAAGGCCCTGCATTAAACACGCCATGCAACAACACGGTGGCGCCGATCCCGCGCTGCACTCGGATCCAGCTCAACACCAGCCCAGTCACCCATTGCGGTGCAACCAATACCACCATCATCCACCACGCCATCTCGTCAAAGACAAAGTTTTTGATATGAAGCGCAGCAAACGCAAGTACAGATAGGTGTAACACCCAAGGAAACACCGCGCGATAGCGGCGCAACCATTTATAGGCATTTGCGCTCGGTGAATGAGTGCGCGCGCTCAGCCACCAAACTGTCAACACCGCCACCGCCAATAAACTGCTGGCCCACCAAGCCAGGCCATTGAGCAACACAAACACCATTAAGGGCACGAGTCCAAGCGCCATCACAGGCCTTCGCAAGCCAAACCGAAACAGCATCTCTTCAACAACAGGCGCCCACAACAAGGCTTGTAACCAAGGTAAGTTGTGTACGCTGATGCGATGGGTCGCGCCGCTGAGTTCGAATACAGTTAAGACAAGCGGGCCGAGCACCAAGATGTTGAGCACCCAAAGTGTTGCCGCCCAGGCCAGCAAACGAGGCAAGCGAATGTTGGGCCACCAATCACCCAACCACCCCGTCACGCTCAATCTACGCGGCACCCGCCTAGCAAGACTGGGCCTCAATACAAATGTCAAAAACTGTTTGAATTCGTCGCGAAACCGCAGCGTCGTCATGCAGGGTTGTCGCGATGCAGTTGCCCTGTGGCCTTCGCAAACTCGCCAGATAAAAACAGTGGGATCACTGCGCGGCAACGCGTCACACAATCATCGATGGCCGTTTGATCTTCGCGGCGCGGTGCATGCAACACAAAGTCGGCCACTTCTTGCGCCAATGACAAGGTGCGTGGATGCCCGATACCAAGGCGCAGCCGCCAAAAATTCGAACTACCCAATACCGACTCGATATCACGCAAACCATTGTGCCCAGCGTGCCCGCCCCCCTGCTTGACCTTCACCTGACCAGGCATCAAATCAAGCTCATCATGCAACACCAAGATATTTTCGGGCAACAGCTTATAAAAGCGCGCCAGCGAGCCTACGCATTGCCCCGACTTGTTCATGAACGTTTGCGGCTTAGCTAAAAAAACCTGGTCATTGGCAACACGGGTTTTGGCCACCATTCCAAAAAACGTTTTTTCAGGCGCAAAGCTTGTCTTCAAGTCGCTTGCGATGTCATCGACAAGCCAAAAGCCAGCGTTATGGCGTGTTTTTGCGTATTCGTTACCTGGGTTGCCCAGGCCAACAATCAATTTTATGGGTGCAGTCATGCCCGCATTAGAAAGCAAAAGCCCCACCCATGCAAAGCAGGAGTGAGGCTTTTGTGACAGACCCTTGGGCGTTTAGCCCAACAGCCAGAGCTGTATCGCGCAGCTAAGGCTGAGAATCAGACAACTTAGGCTGCAGGTGCTGCGGCTTTGGCTTCGTCGCCATCGTCACTTGCACCACCTTTAACGATTGCTGTCACCAAAACAGGGTTGACATTGCCGCGGTGGGGTAAGTACGAAACACCTTTAGGCATCGTAATGTCGGCCAGGTGAATCGAGGCTCCGCCCACCAAGTTGGTGAGGTCAACTTCAATAAACTGTGGCAAGTCGGCTGGCAAGCAGCTGATTTCGATATCGGTGAACAGATGCGAAATGATGGCTGCACTGAGCTTAACGGCTGGTGAGCTATCGGCATTGGTAAAGTGCAACGGCACTTTAGTATGCAGTTTTTGATTGGCATCGACGCGTTGAAAGTCAACGTGCATCACGATTTGCTTGTAGGGATGCCATTGCACCGCACGCAACAACACTTGCTGGCCTTTGCCATCAAGTTGCATGTCGAGAACGGATGAATGAAATAATTCTTTGCGCAAGGCATGAAAAATTTCGTTGTGATCGAGTTCGATATTAACGGGCAGGTCTTTACCACCGTAAACGATGGCTGGAACTTTGCTCGCATGGCGCAGGCGGCGGCTCGCACTCGATCCCTGTACGCTTCGTAAGGTTGCATTAAATTGCATGAAGTACTCCAAGTGGGGTGAAAAACACCCAGTTAAAACACTGTTCGACATCGAACAGCGATTTCGCAGACCACCGCGACCAGTAGCC
>CAMEAW010000273.1 GCA_945911685.1 Bordetella parapertussis | reverse complement strand
ACGGACTGCAGATAGCGCGGAGAGTGCGCGAGCAAGATCTGAGTATCAGTCGCTGCGGGGGCTTCGTTCAACTCAATATTGCTTTCAGCACTCACCGCGTCGCGCAAGAGTCGGTACTTGGACATTGGAAAGCGGTGCCCATCAGGTAATGGTAAAACGAAATGATCGGAGTAAAAGGCTTTCACGGTGGCCTAGTCTGCTAAAAAAATACGAGTACCAACTATTTAACCACTCGAGCAATGCTCACCGAATGGCTTGCTGAAGCTTACCCGATGCGCGCCGAACGGCGGCCCGTCGTATGACTGATATTTGCCAGATGCTTGCCAGATACTTTTCAGGAATCTGCCAGCGCTCAGCTGCTTAAGAATCAAGCCTATAGAAATAAGACTCACCGTGATTCGCAAATTTCAGGCAGAATACAAAAAATACTAAAAATTAGGTCGCCATCGATGCGATTTAAATACGAGACCACAAGGAGACCTTCATGACTAGTTCTAAAAGTTATAGCAGTTTGACCCTGATCGCTGCAGCGCTTTTGTTGGCGAGCCCAGTCGCCAGTGCGCAACAAACCATCAAACTTGGTATGACAACCGCGCTCACTGGGCCGTTCAATGAGTTTGGTGAAGGCAATCGCCGTGGTGTCGTGCTTGCCATTGACGAATGGAATAAAAAAGGTGGCATCAACGGCAGAAAAATTGAACTCGCCGAAGCCATGGATGATCAGTTAGTGCCAGACAAAGCCGTGCAAAACATGCGCCGTATTCTGGATAATAAAGACATCGTCGCCATCATCGCGCCAGCCGGTAGTGGCCCTTCACTCGCCACCATGGACATGCTCGAAGCCGACGGTCGTCCGACTTGTAATCCCCTCGCGCAATCACCTTCTGTGATTTATCCAAAAGGTAAAGAGCAACCACCACGTAAAAACGTTGTGTCGATGGCGATCACCAACGAATCTGAAGCCAATCGCCTGGGTCAAATTTTAGGCAAACAGTACAAAAATATTGGTGTCATTCATGAAAGCACCGCCTACGGTGTCACGGGTGCCGAGCTCGTCAAAAAATCAATCGCAGCCACCAATCCTACTGCGAAGGTTCAGATCGAGTCCTATAACCAACGCAGCCAAGACATGACCTCGCAGGTCGCACGTTTGCAACGCAGCCAGGTCGACGCAATTTTAGTCGTAGGCTTAGGCGCTGACTTTGCTGTGATTCGTAAAAACATGAGCCGGGCAAACGTTAAAGTGCCGCTGTTTGGCTCAACCGGCGCCGTGACTGCCCCATATCTGGAAGGCGCGGGTGATCTCGCAATTGGTACCCGTTCGGTCAGCCCTGATGCCTTTGGCAAAAGACCCTTATCTGCCTATGCACAAAACTTTGTCGACCAGTACCGCGCCGCGCATGGAACAGATCGCTGGTATGGTTCTGACGCTGCAAACCCGCAAATCTCAATGGCGGCCATCGTCGGCAATGCCTATGACTGTGCGGTCGTGCTACTTGATGCAATCAGACGCGCAGGCTCGACAGAGCCAGCCGCGGTGATTGCAGCACTCAATCAAACCAAAGGGCTTGCTGGCATAGCAGTTCCATCCATCACCCTAACCGCCCAGATACACGAAGCCTTTAAGCCTGAAGATCTAGGCTTATTCGAGATCAACAAATCTGCCGCCGGGGCTCTGTACCTCAAGCCTGTTGTCGAGTAAAGAAGCGCCCCCAAATCTGTCATTGAGTCAATACGCACCCCTTTTGGGGTGATCTCAACGTTTGCAGGGTGTGCCTCAGCATGGATTTTTTTCTCTCTTTAGTGATTGCTGGGGCGTGCGTCGGCTCAGTCTACGCCTTGGTTGCCGTTGGCCTGAATTTAACGTTCTGGACCACCAAAACACTTAATTTTGGTCAAGGTGCAGTCATGATGCTGTGCGCGATATCCACTGCGCTACTCACGGCGCAAGGGCTCAGCAATGGCGTTGCCATCATTGCAGGTGTGGCCATCGTCGCCTTGGTTGGTGTCATCGTCGAACGCATCGCGGTGCGGCCTGCACTCAAGACTGCGGGAAGCATGGGTTGGGTGATTGCAACGCTGGGCTTTGGAATTTTGCTTCAAGGCATTACTTCAAAGTTTTTTGGCTCGCAGGCCATTCCGTTTCCTGAAGTGCTATTCACCGTTCAAGATGTGATCGATATTGGTGGCCAAAATATTTCTTTGCAGTACGTTTCAATCTTTGTTGTCTCAATCTTGATTATTGTGGTGTTAGAGGGCCTCACCCGCTATACCGTTTTAGGCACCGCGATTCGAGGCACCGCTCAGGACATGGAGCTTGCCATTGTGCAAGGCCTGCCCGTCAATCTGATCGTCTCTGGCTCGTTCGTTTTATCCAGCATCTTGGCAGGTATCGCTGGCATCCTCACCGCACAAATTAGTGGCACCGTAGACCCCGCCTTTGGGTTTGAGTTAGTACTCATGGGGTTTGTCGCTGCGGTGCTCGGCGGAATGGGTAGCTCAGCCGGCGCCCTGATCGGCGGCATTATCGTTGGCATCATCGGTAAATTAGTTGGGGGTTATATCTCTACTGCCGCCGAACATGGCATCGCCTTTGCGCTCTTAATTATGATGTTAGCGCTACGACCAGAAGGTTTTTTTGGGCGCGCTGAGGTGACCAAAGCATGAACCCAACACGTATATTTTTAACCAAACTGGCGACTAATCCCCTCGCGCTGCTTGTGCTGTTTGTGGTCGTCTTTTTTGGCGCACCCTACTTGCGCGGCGCGACGTTGCAAATTCTTAGCTTTGCGCTCGTATCGATTCTGTTTACTCAAAGCATCAACGTCTTGACTGGGATGGCGGGGCAAATCTCCTTGGGGCACGCAGCTTTTTTTGGGATTGGCGCATACGGCAGTGCGATTATCGCAAAGACCTTTGGTTTGAATCTATTTTTAACGATCCCCGTTGCCGCAGTCGTTTCGAGTCTTATCGCCTATTTGCTGTCGTACCCTGCCGGACGCGTCAAAGAAGTGTATTT
>CAMEAW010000272.1 GCA_945911685.1 Bordetella parapertussis | reverse complement strand
CGCGCGCCCTACGTGGATGTCGTGTTTGGCCCGCAAACCTTGCACCGCTTGCCCGAGCTTATTGCCCGACGCAAATCCGAAGGCCGCTCGCAAGTTGACATCAGTTTTCCTGAAATCGAAAAATTTGACGCTATGCCGCCCCCACGGGTCGAAGGTGCCTCGGCGTTTGTCTCGATTATGGAAGGCTGCAGTAAATATTGCAGCTTCTGTGTGGTGCCCTATACCCGTGGCGAAGAGATCTCACGCCCCTTCGAAGACGTCTTAACCGAGGTCGCCGACCTCGCTGACCAAGGTGTCAAAGAAGTGACCCTGCTTGGACAAAACGTCAACGCGTATCGCGGCAAAATGGGCGGACACACTGGCAGTGCCGGTGGTAATAAAACGCTTGATGATTTGGATCACACGCACTCAGCAGAGATTGCCGACTTTGCCACACTGCTTGAATACGTGCACGAGATCCCCGGTATTGAGCGTATTCGTTACACCACCTCACATCCAAAAGAAATGACCACCCGCATGACCGAAGTCTATGCGCGACTGCCCAAGCTGGTATCGTTTTTGCATCTGCCAGTGCAAGCGGGCAGTGATCGTGTGTTAGCCGCCATGAAGCGTGGCTACACCGCGATTGAGTTCAAATCAGTAGTTCGAAAATTACGTGCCGCGCGCCCCGGCTTGACCCTGTCGTCTGACTTTATTGTTGGATTTCCGGGCGAAACCGAAGAAGACTTTGAAAAAACCATGAAGCTCATCGACGACGTCGGTTTTGATACTTCATTTTCATTTGTTTACTCGCGCCGCCCGGGTACGCCCGCATCCGACCTAGTCGACGACACCCCGCAGGCAGTCAAGTTGCAACGCCTACAGCGTCTGCAAGCCAAGATTAATGAGCAGGCCAATGTCATTGCCCGCAGCATGGTGGGCTCAACCCAACGCGTGTTAGTTGAGGGCACTTCAGCCCGTGATAACAACGAACTCAGCGCCCGCACTGACAATAACCGTATCGTGAACTTTGCCGGGCATCCGCGCCTGATCGGGCAAATGATTGATGTTGTTATCACTGATGCCATGGCCAATACTTTCAGAGGTCGTGTTGTGACGAGCGACGGTGCTTCGGCATGACGCGCGCCACGGTAAAAACGTCTTCGCGCGCACGCCCTCACCCCGTCAAACTCAACCTCGACGGCAGCAATCAGCAGCTTGCGAATTTGTGTGGCCCACTTGACGAAAACTTGCGTCAACTTGCTGATGGCTTAGATCTTGAGCTCAAACGCCAAGCCAACAAAATCACTATGTATGGTGCACATGCAGAGGCTGCCAGCACGATGCTGTTTGCGCTGCATCAACGTGCCGCCAAGCACCAGATCTCGGTCGATGATATCCAATTAGGCCTGGTTGAAATTGGTGTAGGTCGTTTACCCAATACCGCTAAACAAGAGTTTGATCCAAGCGAGTTTCCACCGCTGGATGACGAAAGCGGCACGATTGCCTTGCGCACGCGTCGTAGTGATTTACGGCCGCGCACACCGCGCCAGCGTGATTACCTCAACAACATCCTGAAGCACGACATCACCTTTGGTGTAGGCCCCGCGGGCACCGGCAAAACTTGGCTAGCCGTGGCGTGCGCAGTCGACGCCCTCGAGCGCGAAACTGTGCAGCGCCTGATTCTTACGCGACCAGCTGTTGAGGCCGGCGAACGTTTAGGTTTTTTGCCCGGCGATCTGGCGCAAAAAGTTGATCCCTACCTGCGCCCACTGTACGACGCCTTGTACGACCTGATGGGTGCCGAGCGTGTACAACGCCTGTTTGAAAAACAAACAATCGAAATCGCACCGCTCGCCTACATGCGCGGACGCACACTCAATCACGCTTTTGTGATTTTGGACGAAGCGCAAAATACCACGCCCGAACAAATGAAAATGTTTCTGACGCGTATTGGGTTTGGCAGCAAGGCCGTGATTACCGGCGACCCTTCGCAGGTGGATCTTCCCAAAGGGCATAAAAGCGGTCTTGCCCATGCGGTCAAGGTACTCAAAGACGTCAAGGGGATTGCCGTCACGCACTTCACAAGCCGTGATGTAGTGCGACACCCCTTGGTTGCCAGAATCGTTGACGCCTATGAGCAAGACGAGCAAACTAAAGCCTGAGTTTTCTTTATCGGTGCACTATGCCAAGGCAGAGCCGCGTTTGCCGCGCTGGCGCTTACGCGCTTGGGTACAACGCGCGCTTTACGCTGCGCACGACGATCAAAAGCAATCCTTTACCGGCGCTCGCTTGAGTATTCGTTTGGTAGGTCTGCCCGAAGCGCAAAGCCTCAATCTCGCTTATCGCAAGAAAGATTACGCCACCAACGTGTTGACCTTTGCGTATGGTGAGCAGCCTGATGGTAAAGTCAGTGGCGACATCGTCATCTGCGTACCAGTCTTGCAGCGCGAAGCCAAAGAACAGCATAAAAAATTTTTAGCGCATGCTGCACATCTGACACTGCATGGCACTTTGCACGCACTTGGCTACGATCACCTCAAAGCCCGTGAAGCCAAGCATATGGAATCCTTAGAAACCAAGATTTTGGCGCAAATAGGGATTCAGGACCCCTATCTTCTTCCTTGAACTGTTAAGTCGCGTCAAAGTAGTGCGTGTATGACAGCGCTTTCAGGTTATCCTAGACACCCCATCACTCTGTCTTTGGACAATGTCAGATCCCTATCCTGCTGCTGAGATTTCAACTGACTCAGCCAAAGCCGCACGACCCCGCTTAATTGATCGCCTGCTGTCGCTGGTGCGACGTGAGCCCGAAGACCGGGAAGGCATCATGACCGTGCTCGATGCTGCACGCGCACGCAACCTGATCGACTCTGATTCATACTCGATGCTCAAGGGTGCGCTTGCCGTCTCTGAGCAAACGGTGGTGGACATCATGGTGCCGCGGGCACGCATGGATCTGCTCGATGTCAGTGAGTCGATCGCTGATCTGCTACCCGACATCATCGAAACCGCGCACTCGCGTTTTCCAGTGTTCGAAGAATCGCGCGACAACATCATCGGCGTGGTGATGAC
>CAMEAW010000271.1 GCA_945911685.1 Bordetella parapertussis | reverse complement strand
TTTACGCTCACCGCTGCAGCCTGCTCAGGATCAGACAAAATGTGCTCAGGTTCTGCGCCTAACCACGAGGTCACAAAATCTGCGAGCCGTTCAGGCGATGCGCCTGTGACGCCCAACGTGGTTCGACCGCGCGCCTGAAGACTCACCTCGTGCCAGGCCTGCAGTTGTGCAACCTCGCTGATGACCCGCTCACGCAGGGTACCCACCTTGCTTTGACTCGGAAAGCTAACTGGGCAGACCAACTGTTGATCGTCATAGCCTAGCTGGTCAGGCGGTGCATCGTCTTGAAAATCTTGAATGACCGGTTCGTGATCGTATTCAAGAAGCCCAAGCGCCTCTTTTAACACTCTCTTCTGAAACCCAGTGTCAGTTGGCGCGCCAAACGGACGACCCAACATAAACGGCACCCAAAGCGCTCTTGGGGGATTAAACGCGACAGTATGCTCTCTGATCAAACTGATCTGCACAGTTGGGATACCAAATTCTTCTAGATAACGGCCGACGGCGCTCACGGCGCACGTACAAAGCGGTCAAACAGGAGACAGCACAACTGCGTCTACGTTATCTCGTTTAAGCAACTCGGCTAACTCTTTTGCTTTAGCTTCGTACTTAGTTGTTGGCCAAATCGCACCCATAAAAGAATAGTGAAACTTTGCCACAGACCCCACAAATTTTTCTGCGACGAGTTCTTTAAGCCGCTGCAACGGAAAGACAACGTTGCAATCCGCTTGAAAGCCAGAGCGATCGAAATTGACCGATACGTGACTCATCACCAGATCGGCAGCGTCAGTGCCCTCAGGAATCACCCGGTAATCGGTTCCGTTACCAGTCGAGTTAAAGGGCATGTCAGTTCTGACATGAAGTCCCGCAGTCGTGACCAGTGCCACTCGACGTTGACTAAGCGCTGGCCCAGAAACCAACCGTGGCGGTGACATATTAGGTATTTGCTTGACACGATCGAGGTGATGCCCTCGCTCAATCTCAGGCAAGTCTGCTAAGCGGACCATACAGTTCTCCAATTATTAAAAAAGCATAATGCGCTACCGAGTCATATGCAATCACGTCCCTACCACTGCTGTCGTTTGCCACCCACCCAGGTCTCTAAGACCTTGATCTCAGAGATTTGAGCGGGCGTTGTTGTACGTGGATTCTTTTCTAAGACAACAAAATCTGCCAACTTGCCCACCTCAAGGCTTCCAACTTCGTGATCTGACATCATCTGATAGGCAGCGTCAATCGTGACGGCTCGGATTGCATCATCTACGGATATTCTTTCGTCAGGCCCCAATACTCGCTCAAAAGGACTTTGCCAAACACGCGTCACACCCTGGGTGATGTATTTCAACGGACCAAAGGGCGAAACAGGCGTGTCACTGTGGAAAGCAAAACGAACACCCTCTTTTTTCATTGAGGCGGACGGATCAATACGATTGGCGCGCGCAGCGCCTACGATTTGATTATGAAAAGGCTCGCCCCAATAATGAACATGGCCAATGGTAAAACCCGGAACAACGCCTAGCTTTTTAGTCAGCACGACTTGTTCTGGCTTCGTGATCGTAAAGTGTTCAATGCGCAGTCTGCGCGCTTGGGGATTATCGACTTTGTCGAGCAATTTGCTGTAATTCTCGAGCGCTTGATCGATAGCGCTATCGCCATTCGCATGGATTGCAATCTGCCAGCCTTGATCAAAATAAGGCTTAATCAAGTTAAAGAATGCATCGGTTTTGTAATTGAGGTTCCCTTTGTCTTTTGTTCCCGCAGGATATGAGTAGGGTTCATTCAAGGCGGCGGTTAACCCCTGCGTAGAACCATCTGCTATAAATTTGATTCCAACAAATCGCAAATTCGCATCGCCCTCGTTAGGCTTGATTGCGTTAAAGCCTTGGGGGACGGCGTTGCCATAAAGATACGCACGGACTCTCACTGGCAAACCGCCATCCTTCATCAGATATTTGAACAAGCCCAGTTCATTTTCAAGACCAAGGTTGGCACCCAGCGTGATTTCAGCTGAGGTTGTGATGCCTTTCATCGCTAGCCTTGTGGTGGTCTTGCGAACCGCTGCCGCCAGTTCAGCCTGCGTCGGAGCAGGCATCTTGGCTTGAAAAGGTAGATAGCTTGGTCCCTCAATCAACTTACCGGTGAGCTTTCCGTTTGCATCTTTGACGTAAATGCCACCATTTGGGGCGTTGGGGGTTTGATTTGTCACGCCCGCGACTTCAAAGGCCTTATTATTCACATAGGCGATATGACCAGATTGATTAATGATAAAGATCGGCACATCTTTAGACACCTGATCCAACACCTCAGCAGTGAGCTCAGCCATAAAAGGCGAAGTGCGCGAAGGGTCAACACCAAAACCTGCTAACCACCCGCCGGGCGGAACTTGTTTGAGCGCAGTGCGTAACTTTGCGCTCAGAGTCTCGATCGTATCGTAGGGCAAAGTAAAGTTAGACAAGTCTAACCAAAAGCCCTCGACCATCGAGGTCAACACAATGTGCACGTGAGGCTCGACAAAGCCGGGCATCAGCGTGCGGCCGTTCAAGTTAATCACCTTGGTCTTTGGATCTGACCATTGACTTTTGATCTCAGCCTGAGCGCCAACCGCAACGATTTTTCCGTCTTTCACCGCGATGGCTTCGACCTCTTCGTTCTTAGCGTTCACCGTGACGATCGGCCCGCCTAAAAAAATGGTGTCGGCCGCAGCGTAAATCACACCGCTTTGCGCACAAAGTAATACTGCAAAAATTGTCTTTATCGCACCTAAGGAGAGTGTACGCATCATGAAGGCCTCAAGATTGAGTAGAAACAGTTGATTGATAGATCTGTTGCAGGATATTTTCGGGTAAAGGCTGACTTTCTTCTGCTGCGATCATGATCTCGATATACGAGGCACCATCGTGTTGTTGTGCCTGTTCAAGCGCTGCATCGAGTTCTGCGACGGTTCGCACGCGAGCGCTGAACCAAGATTCACAGCCCATCGCAGCGGGCAATTGCGCGTAATTCCATTTGGCAAGATCGTCATAAGACAGCCCCTTCTCGCTCAGCACAATCTCTAC
>CAMEAW010000270.1 GCA_945911685.1 Bordetella parapertussis | reverse complement strand
CGTTGCTGCACTTCACGACGCTCGGCGCGGCTCGTGCCTGCATCGTCGGTTGGCCAAGCAGTGCTGAAACGCCCCGCCCCGCGCAGGCGATCAGCCAGATGGGCGATAGATAAGGCATAAGACTCGGCAGCGTTATAGCTATACATGGCATCAAAATTTCGAAACACCATGAAGGCGGGCCCGGTGGGGCCTGCTGGCAACAGCAGCGCCGCCTGTGTGCTCTCGCTGGGCACCGCTTGATCAGCCTTGATGGGTTTGATACCTAACTGGGTGAATTGCGCTAAAGGCTGACGCGCGGTGCGGCCAGTTGGCCCAGCATAGCCCTTCGGCAACTGCACCTCGTAGCCCCAGTTTGCACCACTTACCCAACCGGCCTGTTTTAAATAATTTGCTGTCGACCCAAGGGCGTCAGGCACAGAGTTCACGATGTCGCGCTTGCCATCGCCATCAAAATCTACGGCGATACGTTGATAGGTCGTGGGCATAAACTGCGTTTGGCCAAAGGCACCCGCCCACGACCCGACCAAGTTTTGCAAGGGGATATCGCCGCTTTGAGCGATTTTTAAGGTCGCAAATAACTCGCCCTTAAAAAAAGCCTGGCGCTTGTTGGCGCAGACCAACGTGACCAAAGAACGCACTAATTCTCGCGTACCTTTGATCCGTCCAAAGTTCGATTCAACACCCCAGACAGCGACGATGGTGTACCGATCGACGCCATATTTTTGCTCGGCTTCACCAAGTGTCTTAGACCACTCTTTGAGCTTGGCTTGCCCATCTGCCACGCGCTCATCATCGACTAAACCCGCCAAATAATCCCAAATGGGGGTGCGAAACTCAGGCTGAAAATCAAAAGCCTTCAGTACCGTTTCGTCAGGTTCGATCCCTTTGAAGGCTAAATCGAGTGTCGAGGCGCCGATGCCCTGCGCGCTCGCGGCCTGCCTCAGACCCGCGACACAGGTATCAAACGTTTGCGCGTAGGACGCAAAAGCCGCGCAAGATAACGCAAGCACGCTCAAGACTTTTTTCATGGGTAAGGCTCTTGTTTGAAGGAATCATAAATGTACACGCTAAAGGCCTCGCGCAGCCCCCCCTCACGCACCCACGTTTTGCGCTAGCATAGCCAGCATGACGAGCGCCCTGACTCAATAAAAACCATGAAAAAAAAGCAAATCCCGATAGTTGAAACCTTAGCCAAGCCAAAGCCCATCACACAACGTACAGTCAAACTGCTGCGTGATGAGGGCCACGCTTGGTATCACGTGCTGCGTTATGAGTGGATCTATCTACTGACGCTCGCGATTGGTGCGATATCACTCATCTACTTTTGGGAGCCCTTACCCCCGAAGACTTTAGGAATTGCGGTGGGTCGTGAAGGAACGTCAGATGGGATTTATGGCGAAAAATTAGTGTCTTTTTTTGCCGAGCACGGCGTCACACTGAACATAACGTACACCGAGGGTGGTAAACAACCCATCGCGGCCATGCAACGCGAAAGCTCGATTAAAAGCGCTTTAGTGTTGGGCGGTCTGCATCACAAACACGAACTTGATCACCTTTGGTCTTTAGGCAGCACTCAGTACGAGCCACTATGGCTTTTCTATCGGGCAGACGCCTACCAAGGTCACGCACCAATTTTGCATTTTGCAACAACTGGCCTAGCGATTGGTGAGCCAAACTCTGGCTCGAACAGTGTTATCCGTCAATTTCTGGCAAGCGGACGTCGGGACACGGCTATCAACTACAAATTGCTTGAGTGGCCTTATTTGAAGTCTGTCGAAGCGATCCTGTCCGGTGAGATCAATGCTTTCGCTGTTGTGGATGGCCTTGATTCGCCAATCATACAAAAACTCATCGCCGACCCCGCCATTAAGATCGCTAACTTTCCGTTCACTCCTGCCTACGTTAAGCGCCTTCCACATTTAGATCTTGTTTCAGTGCCTCAAGGCTCGTTTTCTAGCGTGCCTCTGTACCCAGCGACCGACATCCACATGGTCGCAACCAGTCTGACTATAGTCGTCGAAAAAAGTCTTCATCCAGCTCTACAACTATTATTTTTGATGGCAATCGATCACTTGGGTGATTCTCGTGATCAATTCTTTTCTAGGCCTGATGAGTTTCCGTCGTACAAAGACCGTGCGGTCCCTCTTTCGCCACTCGCCAAACAATATTTGTCGATTGGATCACCAAGAAGTGTTCAGTACCTTCCTTTTTGGGCGGCCAGCTTTGTCGACCGTATTTGGTTTTTTATTCTCGGTAGTCTGGCCATCATCTACCCGCTCTATCGCTTGATTCCAAACTATCGGACGACGCTTGGGCAACTTAAAGTGAACGATGCCTACGATATGCTTCACGCCACTCAACAACGGTTTGCGCAAGTGCAAACTCAAGAAGAGTTTGACCACATCATGAGGGATTTTCTTCAACTAGAGCGTGAGATTGAGGATTGGATTCCCAAACTAAATATTCCGGCCTACTATGGTCTACTTCGGCCGATTGAGCTGATCAAAAAATTTGCCGCTGAACGGCAAGATTTTTTAAACAGAACACTTCACCACGTTGAGACACCCGCCTAAGCGCACTCAAACATACGCGGTCTAATCTAGGATTAAGGCTTCGCGACGGATCACCTCGCCCCACAAAGGCACTTCTTTGTTGATGAGGTTCGCGAAGCTCTTCGGATCTAGCATCACAGGCTCGCCGTTACTTTTTAACACTGCCTCAGCTTTGCTGTTGTTCGTAATCAGCCGAGCGGCTTCATATAGTTTCGTAATGATTAGTTCGGGCGTCCCTGCGGGCGCCAACAAGCCCATCCAAAAGGTAACCTCAAAATCGGCAAAACCCGCCTCAGCCATTGTAGGTAGGTCGGGTAACTGTGCAATTCGCTTTGACGATGTCACGGCTAAGGCCTTGAGCTTTCCTGCCTGAACATTAGGCACCGTGCTTAAGGTGTCAAAGCCGGCGTTCAGTTCGCCGCTGATGATCGCCATGCCAGCCAGCGCACCGCTTTTATATGGCACGTGCGTGGTTTTGATGTTGGCCCGATTGCTAAGCGATACAAAACTTAGATGCGCCATATTGCCTTGCCCACCCGAACCGTA
>CAMEAW010000269.1 GCA_945911685.1 Bordetella parapertussis | reverse complement strand
GTAAACGGATCGTGCAGGGGGTTGGGCGGCGCAGCTTCGTGCACCGCACGCACGACCTGTTCGTACTGCTGTGGCCCAGTGACCGCCAGTACGCTGGGGTGTACCGCACGAATGACCGATTCATCGACCCCCATACAGCCGGTCACAATTACGCGGCCGTTTTCGGCGATGGCTTCGCCAATTGCATCTAAGGATTCAGCTTTGGCGCTATCGATAAAGCCGCAGGTATTAACTACCACCACATCGGCATTGTTGTAGTCAGGAACGATTAAATAGCCTTCAGTGCGCAGCTGGGTAAGAATGCGCTCTGAGTCGACCAGCGCTTTTGGGCATCCGAGACTGACAAAACCGACTTTTGGGGAGGACATAACACGTCACCTGGCAGGCCATGGCCCGCATGAAAGAGATCAGGATTTTACCCGCGATCGGCGCTAGCCCCTACAATCACCCCATGACGCAATCTGCCCCCGCACTCTCTGATAGTTTATTGGCCGCCGCGCGCGCCATTGGCGCTGTTGAAAATGGCCAGTCTTTGACCGAAGCCCTACTCGACGTCGCACCTGATTTACGACCCTCGGCCCAGGCGTTGAGCTTTTACGCCATGCGGCACTGGGGTCAGGCGATGGCGCTGCGTCGCCTGCTGCTTGATCGCGTGCCGCCAAACCCAACCATCTTTGCGCTACTTGGATTGAGCTTGCTGCTGCTCGAGGTGGCGCTCAGTGATCCTGCTGAGCGTGACTCCACAGCACCCACCTACACAGCGCACACCTTAGTTGACCAGGCGGTACAGGCCACCCAAGGGCAGCGCGACACGCTAAATTTCAAAGGTTTAGTCAACGCGATTTTGCGTCGTTTTCAGCGCGAACGCGCCGCGTTGCTGTCGCAACTCGCACATGACCTTGAGGCCCAGTACAACCATCCCAAGTGGTGGATTGAAGCGCTGCAAACGGCGTATCCGCAAGACTGGCAACGCCTGCTTGAAACGGCCAACGTGCATCCGCCCCTGACATTGCGGGTCAACGTGCGTGCGACTACGCGCGAGGCCGTTGAACAGGCCTTTGCCGCAGTGGGCATCGCAGCAACGCCTTTTGGTGTGGCCGGCCTGGTGCTTGAGGTGCCCCGCCCGATTGCTTCGCTGCCGGGTTACGCGCAAGGTTGGTGGTCGGTGCAAGACGCAGGCGCACAGCTTGCGGCCCCGTTGCTTGAGCTGAAAGACGGCATGCGTGTCTTGGATGCGTGCGCGGCCCCGGGCGGCAAAACCGCACACATGCTTGAGCTCGCTGCACTCAAACTGACTGCGCTTGACATCGACAACGCACGGATGGGCCGCGTCGAACAAAATCTTGAACGCTTAGGTTTGCTGAATGATGATGTTGAGCTGATCGCCGAAAGCGCAATGCGGGCGCATACGTGGTGGGATGGCAAGCCGTTCGATGCTGTGTTGGCCGATGTGCCTTGCACGGCCTCGGGCATCGTGCGCCGCCACCCCGACATTCGGTGGCTGCGGCGTGTCACAGACCTTAAGCCGACCGCCAAGCTGCAGCGCGAGATCTTGGATTCACTCTGGAGTTTGGTGGCGCCCGGAGGTAAATTATTACTTGTGACATGTTCGATATTTCCGCAAGAGTGTGAGTTGCAGGCGCAGGCATTTTTAAAACGCCATGCGCAAGCGGTGCGCCTGCCCGCACCGGGTCAGTTGTTGCCGTGCTTGGCTGACGCACAACACCCCGCGGGGCAAGATGGTTTCTTTTATGCTTTATTTTCGAGACAGGTTTAGGCGTTCACCACACGATGACAACTTGGGCGATTTTGTGGCTTAGAGGTAAGCGAGGCCTGTTGGGTATCCTGGCGGCCTTGCTGTGCCTGGCTGTTAGCCTGAGCCATGCTGCAGAGCCTCGCATCGAGCGCATCGAACCCTTGATCACTGAGGGGCAGTTGACGCTGGATCTTGACCTGACCTTTGAACTTGGCCGGGTCGTGACCGAGGCCGCCGAGCGCGGTGTACCGCTTTATTTCACCTTTGATTTAAAAATTACTTCGCCAAGGTGGTGGTGGTTTGACCGCGTTCTGGTCGAGGCAACATTAACGCGCCGTTTGACTTACAACGCGCTGACGCAACAGTGGCGTGTGACGACGGGTGATTTGTTTCTGCCAGTGAAGTCCCTCAATGAAGCGTTGGCGGTACTCAGGCAAGTACGTGGTTGGCCTGTGGCGCCCTCGGATCGGTTTGATAAAAACCAGCGCTATGACGGGCGCATCAGAATGCGTCTCGATGCGTCGCAGCTTGCCCGACCCCTTCAGCTCGAGGCAGCGGCTAATCGTAGCGCCTGGTCGATTGCAAGCCCCTGGGCGCCCTTTGATTTTTCGATTCAGCAGGCGGGGCCCGCCAAATGACAACGCTGTTCTGCCTGGCGGGTGTGAGCGCTCCGTTTAAAGCACCCGCGGTGCAGCGCGTATGAACAGATTGCTGCGCCTGACGTTATTTATTGGGATCAGCAGTGGTGCGGGTTTGTTCGGCTTGCTGGCTTGGTCAACGGGCAACGCTTCGCGAGTGGCTCAGTATCAAGGCTTGTTGTTGTGGCTGAACGGGGCTTTGGCTCTGGCGTTATTTGTGTGGGTGGTAGCGCTTACGGTACGCCTGCTTTTACAGCTGCGCAGTGGTTTGTTTGGCGCGCGCCTAACCGCGCGCTTTGCTTTGGCGTTTGCTTTAATCGGTGTATTGCCAGGCACCTTAATTTATGGCGTGTCTCTGCAGTTTATGGCGCGCTCAATTGAATCGTGGTTTAACGTGCGCGTCGATACGGCACTTGAATCAGGCCTGGCCTTAGCACGCGCGGCGCTCGACTCTCAGCTCGCCGAGCTCGAGTCACGTGCCCGCGTGATGACGCCCGAGCTCAACGCTACACCCGATGCAGAAGTTGCAGGCGTGTTGGCTCGGTTACGCGAGACAAGTGGCCCGGTCGATGCGATGGTGTTTAGTGGTAGCGGGCGCGTGATTGCATTTTCGAGCGATAAGCTTGGCGCGTTGTCGCCCCTACCACCGCCCGCCGCCATTTTGAATCAGCTGAGGGTCACGCGTGGCTATTCAAATGCCGACACGGGCGACAG
>CAMEAW010000268.1 GCA_945911685.1 Bordetella parapertussis | reverse complement strand
TCATTTTTTCAACACGAAGGAAACCGCATGAAACTCGTACGCTATGGTGCCAAGGGTAAAGAGAAGCCAGGTTTGATTGATAAAGAAGGCAAACTGCGTGACTTGTCAGGCGTGATCGCCGACATCACCAACGATCAGTTGTCATCTGCAGCACTCAAAAAACTGGCCAAGATCAAAACTAGCACCTTGCCGCTTGTGAAAGGTAAACCACGTTTCGGCGTGCCGATTGCCAAGATGGGTAAGTTTTTGGCCATTGGCTTGAACTACTCAGATCACGCCGCCGAAGCGGGCATGCCAATCCCCAAAGAGCCCATCATGTTTTATAAGGCTGATACCAGCCTGACCGGCCCTAACGACAACGTGATGTTGCCTAAGGGTTCAAAAAAATCAGACTGGGAAGTCGAACTCGGAATCGTGATCGGCAAAAAGGCCCGTTATGTCACCAAAAAAGAGGCACTCAAGCATGTTGCCGGTTATTGCGTCGTCAATGACGTGTCAGAGCGTGAATACCAGATCGAACGTGGCGGTACGTGGGATAAGGGCAAAGGTTGCGATACTTTCGGCCCAGTTGGCCCGTGGTTGGTGACAACTGATGAAATCAAAGATCCACAAAAATTAGACATGTGGCTTGATTTGAACGGCAAGCGTTTTCAAACCGGCAACACCAAGACCATGATTTTTGATGCTGCCACCATCATCAGCTACGTCAGCGAATTTACGACGCTGATGCCAGGCGACATCATTACAACCGGTACCCCTCCAGGTGTTGGAATGGGCGTCAAGCCTAAGCCACGTTACCTGAAAGAGGGCGATGTGATGACCCTTGGTATTGAGGGTCTTGGCCAGCAAACGCAAAAAGTTGTGGCGTTTAAAAAGTAAATCACTCACACGATCACTCAGGAGTCTTGAATGGCGAAGTCAGAGAAAAGCAAAAAGCCGGCAGCACCAAGCCGTTCAAGTCAGTGGTTTTCGCGTAATGATATTTACGGGTTCATCTACCGTAGCTGGACAAAAAATCGTGGCATTCCGCACGATCAGTTTGATGGGCGACCTGTCATTGGTATCTGTAATACCTGGTCTGAACTCACACCCTGTAATTCGCATTTTAGGTTGTTAGCAGATCAGGTGCGTCAAGGTGTGCTTGAAGCCGGTGGGTTTCCGCTAGAGTTTCCAGTGACGTCGATTGGCGAAACGCTGGTGCGCCCAACAGCCATGTTGTTGCGCAATCTTGCAAGTATGGACGTCGAAGAAACGATTCGTGCCAATCCACTCGATGGTGTGGTGTTGCTGTTTGGCTGCGACAAAACGACGCCTTCGCTTTTGATGGGTGCTGCGAGCGTCAATATCCCGACGATTGGTGTTTCGGGTGGGCCGATGCTCACCGGTAAGTATCGGGGCAAAGATATCGGATCCGGTACGAATACGTGGTCAATGTCTGAAGACGTGCGGGCCGGCAAGATGACGCTTGACGAGTTTCACGAGGCCGAATCCTGCATGCATCGCTCGCACGGGCATTGCATGGTGATGGGCACCGCTTCAACGATGGCCAGCATGGTTGAGGCGTTAGGTGTGGCCTTGCCGGGTAACGCAGCGTATCCAGCTGTTGATGCACGCCGTAATGTCTTGGCACGCGAATCGGGTCGTCGTATTGTGCAGATGGTCAAAGACAATCTGACGCTCGATAAAGTGCTGACACGTCACGCTTTTGAAAATGCGATTCGTACCAACGCTGCGATTGGTGGTTCAACCAATGCCGTGATTCACTTGATCGCGATTGCCCGACGTATTGGTGTCAAGCTCGATATTGACGATTGGGATAAGTTTGGTCGCGATGTACATACGCTCTTGAACTTGATGCCAAGTGGCAAGTACCTCATGGAAGACTTCTGCTATGCAGGTGGTTTGCCTGTGGTGTTACGCACGCTTGGCGAGCAGGGCTTGTTGAACAAAAAAGCTCTGACTGTGAATGGTAATTCGCTTTGGGATAACGTCAAGAAAGCCGAATGCTACAACCGCGACGTGATCACTACGTTTGAAAAGCCCTTTAAAAAGAATACAGGTATCGCTGTCTTGCGTGGCAATTTATGCCCAGATGGCGCCATTATTAAGCCTTCGGCGGCGACTAAAAAATTACTCAAGCACCGCGGTCGTGCGGTGGTGTTTGAAAACATCGAAGACTTTCATAAGCGCATCGATAGCCCTAAATTGGATATCGATGAAACCTGCATCATGGTGCTTAAAAACTGCGGCCCGAAAGGCTATCCAGGCATGGCAGAGGTGGGCAATATGCCGCTGCCACCTAAGATTTTAAAAAAGGGTATTACCGACATGATCCGCATCTCAGATGCGCGCATGAGCGGCACAGCTTACGGCACGGTAGTGTTGCATGTGGCTCCTGAGGCGGCGGCGGGTGGGCCCTTAGCCTTGGTTGAAAACGGCGACATGATCGAGCTTGATGTTGCCAAGCGTCGCTTGCATCTAGACGTGAGCGACGAGATTTTGGCCGAGCGCAAACTAAAATGGAAAGCCCCCGAGCCACCGATGAGCCGCGGCTATTACAAGTTATATGTTGATCACGTGAACCAAGCCAACGATGGCGTTGACTTGGATTTCTTGGTCGGCAACAGCGGCAGCGCCGTGCCGCGTGACAATCACTAAAACTTAGCCTGCAGTGCCGCCGCGCATAGCTCGGTGGCGGTGTTGGCCTCGTCGATGATGCGCCCCATGGTGATGAAGCCATGGATCTGGCTCTCAAAGCAAACGTATTGAGTAGGTCAACGGCTTCTGCGCCTGAGCGCTAGTTGCTTGTGTTTAGCGTTTCGCCGTTAACGCGGCAATCACAGCACCCGGGTTGTGATCAATCACATTCAGCAGCACCAGCGAGGCGCCCCGCGGGCTGCGGTCACCACGCTCCCAATGCTTGAGTGTTGCAGTTGAAAAGCCAAATTGGGCAGCGAACTGCTCTTGTGTCATGCTGCACTTTTGTCTGAGGGCTTTAAGATCAATGACGCGTGGGCGGTGAATCACAACCGCTTGAGGATGTCCGCTTGCGTGCTTGATTGCTTGTTTGAGGCCGCGTTTGATGCTTTTAAATGCTGCTGTCAATTGAGTTTCCTT
>CAMEAW010000267.1 GCA_945911685.1 Bordetella parapertussis | reverse complement strand
CACCGCAGGGTGACGAAACACGATTGCTCGGACCACCTTTTGTTGAGCCCGGACAAGCAGCCTACTTTTCAGCAATCAATCGCGGCAAACGCGGCCTGAGTTTAGATCTCAGCAAACCCGCCGACCGTGCGATTCTTGAAGCGTTATTGATTGATGCCGATGTGTTAATTGAAAATTTTGTTCCTGGCACGATGACGAAATGGGGGCTTGGCTACGACGAGTACCTAGCAAAGGCCTTTCCGAAACTGATTTACTGCAGCATCTCAGGCTTTGGCGGCAGCGGCCCCTTGGCGAACTTGCCTGGCTACGATGCCGTCCTGCAAGCCATGTGCGGCCTGATGAGTATCAATGGAGAACCACAAGCAGGCCCCACCCGAATCGGCGTACCGGTGGTGGATCAGGTCACAGGCTACAACGCCTTTTCTGGAATCATGATGGCGCTGTGGGCTCGGATACGAACTGGGCAAGGTCAACGGGTTGAAGCCACTCTGTTCGACTCTGCCTTAAGCATGCTTATTCCGCACGCTGCGAACTGGATGAACTCTGGCAACACCCCCGCGTTAACCGGTAGTGCGCACCCCAATATCCCAACTTACAACCGCTTTGAAGTCGGCGACGGTCAAATGTTTTTAGGGATCGTCAATGAAGGACAATTTAAAAAGTTCTGCAAACATATCCAGCGCGAAGACCTGCTGAGCAATCCCCTGTTTGACAGCAACGCGAGCCGCATGACAAACCGTGACGCCCTGCGCCATGAAATGGAAGTCGCGCTCAAAGACTTTAAACGGGCTGAGCTTTGCAAAGACCTGATGGCGCTCGGCGTAGCCGCAGGCCCTGTTCACACCGTACCTGAGGCCTTTCAACAACCGCACACCGCGGCGCGTGACATGTTCATTCAACGAGATGACTATCAAGGCGTTGGGCTGCCCATCAAGTTATCAAAAACACCTGGGTCGGCAGGGGTTCGCCCCCCTCGCTTGGGCGAACATAATCCTGACATTATTCGCTGAAGACGTGGCTAGCTAGGGGTAGGCGATTGGCCTGTCCTTGTGACTAGCTAGGGGTAAGCGATTAGTCCGCCCTCGTGACGAGCTAGGGGTAAGCGATTAGTCCGTCCTAGCGGCGAGCTGTTTAAAATAGTCGACGATCAAACCACAATTGGTTTGTTAAAAAAGCTGCCCTTTAAGCGAGACAATCATGAAACTCCCTACCCCGCTCACAAGCGTGTTGACGAAGACGAGCGCTGTTCTTTTAACTTGCGGCCTGATTTTCAGTGTCACGGCTCAAGCACAATCAAAGTGGCCAGACAAAACGGTACGCATGGTTGTCCCGGCTCCGCCAGGTAGCGCGCCTGATGGACAAGTTCGACTTATCGGACAAAAGCTCTCTGAAATGTGGGGGCAGACCGTCATCATTGAAAATGTCGTGGGCGCTGCAGGCAACATCGGCACCGATCGGGTTGCAAAAGCGGCACCCGATGGCTACACATTTCTGTACAACACGATTGGGCCCATCGCAGTCAATCCAACCCTCATGGCTGGCAAGATGCCCTACGACGTCGACAAAGACCTGATCCCGGTCAGCTTAGCGACGAAAACGCCTAACTTCATTACGGTGCATCCCTCGGTACCAGCCAAGAATATGCAAGAGCTGATCGCACTGGCAAAAAAAGAGCCGAACAAAATTCGCTATGGCACGGCTGGCCCCGGCACCACGCAACACTTGACAGGCGAACTTCTGAATTTGGTTGCCGGCATCAAGATGACCAGCATCCCTTATAAGTCAAGCGCGCAAATGACCACCGATGGCCTAGGCGGCCAGATTGAGGTCTTGATTCACAACACACCCGTCTTGCTGCCACATATCCGAGCAAACACGATTCGGGCAATTGGCATCACGAGCGTCGCCCGTTCACCCGCTCAGTCAGAGGTGCCCACTGTGATCGAGCAAGGTATCAAAGACTTTGAAATCACAGCATGGTTTGGTTTCATGGCACCTGCCGGTACACCCAAAGCCATCGTCGATCAGTTGTCGAAAAATGTCGCCACCGTCTTGGCCACGCCTGACGTGAACAAGCGCATTAGCGATACAGCGACAGAAGTGATCGGCAGCACTCCAGCGTTTTATGCAGCCTTTATCAAAAGCGAAACTGCAAAATGGAAGGAAGTGATCATCAAAGCCAAGATGACACCCGATTGATATGAGCTGCAATGAAGACCGCTGGTCTTCATTGCGCTGCACGTTTTCTATTTGGCTTTCAATAATTGCTGTGTCAACTCAACGCCCGTCGCTTTATTCACAAACTGCGACGTGGCAACTTGAGTCAGATCAACGTCGCCAGATTTATATAAGCCAGCCTTAACCATCTGCGCATAAAAATCTTGAATACGTTCGGTCTTCATCGCACCGATACCCAGCGTGCGTGCCTCGCCAGAGTCAACGATACCCTGTTGTTTCATTAGACTAACCGAGGCCTCAACCTCAGCTGCCGATAGCTCAGGGTTATCTTTTAGCATCAGCGCCGTCGCGACCTTGCGATCACCGTACATAAAGTTGACCCAGCCTAGAATCGATGCGTCGACAAACTTCTGCACGAGTTCTGGTTTGTTTTTAACTGTATCGACACGGGTTTCGATGAGTGTGCTGTAAGTTGAAAAGCCATGATCTGCCAACAGATGCACGACAGGATCAAATTTACCTTGCTCTTTAATATAAATGGGTTCAGCTACCGAGTAACCCTGCTGGACTGACTTCACGTTTGAAAGAAAAGGCCCTAAGTTGTAGTTGTAAGGCTTTAAGGCCTCGTCTCGAAACCCATGCGTGACCTTCAACCACTGCCACCAAGTGAATTGTCCGTCTTTAGCAATGTAGGCAACAGGCGCCGTCTTTAGTGCAGCAAAGTTTTCGTAGCCTTGTCCTCGGTGTGCCATTAACGCCTGAGGATCTTTTTGAAACATTGCCGCCACAGCGACCACGGGCACTTTATTTTTGACGTTGTCAAAACTGTGCAACAGGTTACCCGTCATTAAAAAATCAATGCGCCCCGCGGGTAAGAGTGGGCGATTGTTGACCTGCGGGCCGCCTTGAATAATTTTGACATCTAAGCCATATTTTTTATAGGTGCCATCCGC
>CAMEAW010000266.1 GCA_945911685.1 Bordetella parapertussis | reverse complement strand
TCACGCCAAACGACAAAATGTCGACGCCAGCTTTCCAGGTGAGCTCTGCTGGGGTGCAGCCGAGTGTCGCAACGGCGTTTGCAAACCGCGCGCCATCCATATGCATTGTGAGGCCGTGCGCGCGGGCAACCTGACCTAACGCGGCAACTTCTGAGACCGAATACACGGCACCCATATCGGTTGCCTGCACAAGGTTGACCGCCTCGGGTTGGTTTTTGTGTGCTTGCCCTTTGCCGGCGGTGCTAACTGCAGTATCGAGCGCTAAGGGGTCGATCTTGCCGTCAACGCCGTGCACCGGCGTGACTTTCAAGCCGCTGCCAAAAAAGCTTGTGGCATTGCACTCGGATGTATTGATATGCGCTTCAGGGCTGCAATACACGGCACCAAAGGGGCTGCCAACTGCGGCGAGGGCCAAGGCGTTTGCGCCGGTACCGGTTGGCACCGGAAACACCTGCACCGGATGCTCGAACAACTCACTAAAACGGGTATGCAGTTGCTTGGTAAGTGTGTCGCCACCGTAACCCAAGACAGACCCTTCGTTGGCCGAGACAAGCGCCTGAATCAGTTCGGGCGCTGCACGCCCACAATTGTCGCTGCGAAACTCTAAGTCGGCCATATTGATACTCAACCTTTGTTTAGGTGTACGGGGGATGCTCGCTAAATCGCAATCTGTGTTCCTAATTCGACCACACGGTTAGCAGGCAGCTTGAAAAAGTCGGTGGCGCTTGTCGCGTTTTTAGACATGAGTCTAAAGACATGCGCGCGCCAAGGCGTGAAGCTACTTTTTGTCGTGCGCACAACCGTTTCGCGCGCTAAATAAAAGGTGGTAGACATCATGTCAAACGTCATACCGTGGGCTTCGCACAATTTGAGTGCCCGAGGCACGTCAGGATTTTGCATAAAACCGTAAGTGACAATGACTCGACTAAAGTTTTTACCTAAATCTTGGGTCTCAACTTGCTTTGAAACTTTGACAAACGGTTTATCTGCAGTTTTGATGGTCATTAACACCACGCGCTCGTGCAAGATCTGGTTGTGTTTGAGGTTGTGCAGCAGTGCTGACGGTACACCATCTGGCGAGCTCGTCATAAACACAGCTGTACCACTAACGCGATGTACATCGTTGGTAAATTCAATGAACGACTCAAGCGGCATACTGCCTGACGCTGTCTCTTCGTTGACCAGTTTGCGCCCGCGTCGCCAGGTCGTGAGCACAGTAAACGACACCACACCTACGACAAGCGGAAACCAACCGCCATCAGGAATTTTGATTGCATTGGCAGCGAAAAAAGCCACATCGATGACCAGCAAAGAGCCCGCGACCAAGAACACAAATATCCAGTGCCAGCGCCATAACAGACGCATGACGAAGGCGATGAGTATGGTGTCGATCAGCATCGTACCCGTCACTGCGATGCCATAGGCTGCCGCTAAGTTGGACGAGGATTTAAAGCCGATGACTAGTGCGACAACCGCAATGTAGAGAGTCCAGTTGGTGAAAGGCACATAAATTTGGCCTTCTTCTTTGCCAGACGTATGAATGATACCCATGCGCGGAAGCAATCCCATTTGTACTGCCTGGCGTGCGACTGAAAATGCGCCCGAAATCACGGCCTGAGAGGCGATCACGGTGGCGACCGTTGAGAGCGCAATCATGGGGATCAACGCCCACTCTGGCGCCAACATATAAAACGGGTTACGGATGGCTTGGGGGTTGTGCAGCAGCAGGGCACCCTGTCCAAAATAATTCAACACTAAGGCTGGCATCACAAAGCCGAACCAGGCCAGACGAATGGGTGAACGACCAAAGTGACCCATATCGGTATAAAGCGCTTCGCCACCGGTGACGGCCAAGACCACCGCAGACAGAGCAAAAAACGCGAGCTTGGGGTATTCGTAAATGAACTGAAGGGCGTAATAAGGGTTGAGCGCCACTAACACTTCGGGGTGCTTGAAGATCTGGTTGATGCCTAGGCACGCTAACACCGTGAACCACACAATCATGACGGGCCCGAAGAACATGCCCACTAGGCCAGTGCCGCGCTTTTGAATCATGAACAGACCGGTCAGTACGATGACCGTGACTGGAATCACAAAATCTTTAAGGGTAGGTGCGATGATCTCAAGCCCTTCGACCGCGGATAAGACCGAGATGGCCGGAGTAATCATGCTGTCGCCGTAAAACAAGGCGGCGGCAAAAATGCCCAACATGGTGAGAAACCATGAGAGCCAGGCCGGATTTTGCCGCGAGGTAATCAGCGCTAACAGGGCGAGCGAGCCACCTTCACCGCGATTATCGGCGCGCATAATAATTGCGACGTACTTAATCGACACTAGAACCATGATGGCCCAAAACACCATCGAGAGCAGGCCAAGGATGTTTTCGGGGGTCAAAGGAATCGGATGATGCCCATTGAAAATTTCTTTGAGCGCATAAAGCGGACTTGTGCCGATGTCACCAAAGACGACACCGATTGCGCCTATTGCCAAGGCGGGTAGTGCTTTACTATTTTTCATTCGATCGCATTCATTGAGGCTACAGGCATCAATTGTATTGAGTTACTGAAGCTTTAGGTAAACAGAAGGCAAACGGCAACCGAAGAACCCGGCGTTGAAGGCAAACAGCGACCGAACGACCCAATGAGACCGGGTCGCCAAACTTCTTAATCTGCCTTTATGTTTCGTTCTTTCACGATCTTCGCCCATTTTTTGGTATCTGACGCAATTTGCTCAGTAAATTGCTCTGGAGTGCTAGCGATGACTTCAGCCCCCATTTTTTCAAGCTGACCGCGCATCTCGGGTTGCGCCAACACGGCGGCGATATCAGTATGCAATTTGGCAATCACAGCTTTTGGAGTTTGAGCGGGTGCGACAAAGCCAAACCAATTGGTGAAGTCGTACCCCGCGACACCCGACTCAGCCACGGTGGGTACATTGGGTAAGACGGGTGAGCGCTTGGCGCCCAGCACAGCCAACACCTTTAAACGACCTGACTGAATGTGTGGCAACGCTTGCACCAGGCTATCCATGGTGAAGTCGACTTGCCCACCGACTAAATCGGTAAAGCTCGGGCCGCTGCCTTTGTAAGGTACGTGAGTGAATTGCGTGCCGGTCATGCTGGCGAGCAGTTCAATGGCCAAATGCGGGGC
>CAMEAW010000265.1 GCA_945911685.1 Bordetella parapertussis | reverse complement strand
CTGACTGCCGATGATCGTGCTTGCGCCTGGCCGGTTTTCAACAATCACTTGTTGCCCAAGTTGCTCAGATAATTTCTTTGAGTAGACCCGCGCGGTAATGTCGACGTTGCCGCCCGCGGTGTACGGCACAACCACTTTGATGGGTCGGTTCGGATAGTCAGTTTGTGCGTGTACGCCTGTCGCAGTGCCAAGTAAGCCGATCAAACCTGCAAGTGCGATTGAAGCGATGCGATTGACGTGAATTTGTTGCGACAGTCTTTGAATATTTTTTTTCAAGTCGTTCTCCTTAAAACTCTGCCGGTCCAGCAGATGGGCAAACAATTCATTTTCTCTTCAGAATACTTTTCCCGCAGCAGTTGATTCAACCTTAACGTCAGCACTCTCTGCTTTAGGCGGCACCAAGCTCTGCGCGCACAAGCTGTGCGCCTTGACTCAGCGCGCAGAGTTTTCCGTAAGCGACTTCGCGAGGCAAATATTTCATGCCACAGTCTGGCGCAGGGATGAGTTGTTCAGCTTTGACATATTTCAAGCCCGCTCGAATGCGACTTGCCACCTGTTCGGCCGTTTCAATGTGTTGACTGCCAAGATCTAAGACTCCTAGCATAATTTTTTTACCAGCCAAATCGGCCAACACGCCCAGATCAAGCTTGGGTTGAGCCGCCTCGATTGAAATCTGCGTGGCAATCGAATCACTGAGACCAGGTAAAAATGAATAGCCGGTTGGCTTTTGCCCTTTGACAACCGCCGCATAGCCAAAGCAAAGATGCACAATCGTGGGCACGCTGATCCCCTGCAAGGCTCGATTGATGGCTTTGACCGCGTAACGTTTGGCTGCCTCAGGGTCGTGGCGTAGCCAAGGTTCATCTAGCTGAATAAAGTCTGCTCCCGCAGCCTGTAGTGCCAGCGCTTCAGCATTGACGGCCGCAGCAAAGTCCATCACCATGGCTTCATCGTCATGGTAGAACTCATCTTTAGCCTGTTGTCCCATCGTGAAGGGACCCGGCAGTGTGACTTTAGTTAAACGGTCAGTATGCTGTTTCAAAAACTTGAAGTCCTCGACCTCAACAGACTGCACACGGGCGATCTTGCCGACCACGCGTGGTATCAGCGTCTCAAGTCCGTTTTGCGAACGGATCACAGCGGGGTTTTGGTCGTCGATGCCATCCAGGGAGTTAGCAAAGCGGTTTGAATAGCTTTCGCGCCTGATCTCGCCATCGGTGATGATGTCGATGCCTGCGCGTTCCATCTCTTGAATGGCGAGCTTGGTGGCGTCGTCTTGCGCGGCTTGAAGTTGCTCAGGGGCAACGCGCCAAAGTTCTCGTAAGCGGGTGCGCGGCACACCTTGGGCGAGCAGCGCGTGATCCACCAGCCAAGCGGGTTGCGGGTAGCTGCCGACAACGGTGGTTGGCAAAATGGTGGGAGTCGTTTTCGTTGTCATTCAAAAATCTTTTGAAACATGAATCGTAAAGAGGATCGCAATGGAATGAGTCAGAAAGAGAATTGCTATGGCACGGCACATTGAAGGCGAATCATCTCCTTCAATGTTGCGGTTCTGCCGACTAAACGCTTAGTTCGCTGTCGCGCCAGAGTCTTTAACGATCTTTGTCCACTTAGCAAGTTCTGTCACGGTAAACGCATTGAAGTCTTTTGTATTCATCGGGGTGATGATCAAACCGAGTTCAATAAAACGTTTTTGTGTAGCTGGGTCTTCCAAGATCGTCATCGTGGCTTTGTAAAGTTTGTCGATCACGGGTTGAGGCAAGCCAGCTGGGCCTGCCAAGCCCCACCAAGGGCGTAGGTCGTA
The DNA here is from genome assembly GCA_945911685.1 of Bordetella parapertussis. Classification (GTDB taxonomy): domain Bacteria; phylum Pseudomonadota; class Gammaproteobacteria; order Burkholderiales; family Burkholderiaceae_B; genus Zwartia; species Zwartia parapertussis_K. Next base: position 1,371 of record CAMEAW010000265.1, on the reverse strand, counting down.
ACCCGGCACGGTGTCGCTGATTGGTGGCACCTCAGGAGCGATTGGGCTGCGCGCTGTGGTCGCGACACCAAGCGCCCTCAGGCGACCAGACTGCACATGTGGGTAAATGACAGGAACGTGATAGAACGCCATCGAGACTTCACCGGCAAACAAATCGCTGAAGCCTTGGGTGATGTTTTTGTAGGGGATGTGACGGATGTCAATTCCAGCCAGCGTTTTGAGTAACTCACCCGCCATATGCGGCGAGGTGCCTGAGCCGGCCGAGATATAGGTCAGTTTGCCTGGATTCGCTTTTGCATAGGCGATGAGTTCAGCCATGTTGTTGGCGGGGATCTTAGGGTTGATCGCCAACATGTTTGGCGCCGCTACCATGAGGGCGATGTGAGTGAAGTCTTTGATGGGGTCAAACGGGACGGTGGCATAAAGCGCTGGGTTGGTTGCATGTGTGGCACTGGTTGAAAACGATAGTGTGTAACCATCGGGCGCTGCCTTGGCGGTTGCGTCAGCCGAGATGTTGCCGCCCGCACCGGCCTTGTTCTCGACCACCACGGTCTGGCCAAGGCTGTCGCCGAGCTTTTGGGCGTACAGTCTGGCAATGACGTCGGTTGTCGTGCCTGCCGAGTACGGAACCAAAAATTTAATGGATCTGTTGGGATAGTCTTGTGATTGCGCGTGAGCGCTGAACGAGGGTAAAGCGCTGGTTAGAGCGACTGCCAGCATACCCACTAGTTGAGTCAGTTTTGAAGGTGAAAAGGGCAACATTGCGGTTCCTTTTGAGTGTCTGTCTGTGTCAATTTTTTTACGAAGGAGTCTTTGCTTGATCGCCAGGCGCCATGCAGCAGCGTCAAGGCCTCTCGTAAGCTCAGTGTAAAGCGCAAACCGCGTCAGCGGGCGGGTTTTATATACAGGTGATCCTGTATTGACAGGTCGCAAATAGTCTAAGAGCTTTTTTCAGGGGTTGAGATCGTACCCATTCCTACTCAAGCGCAGGGCAAGATCTTTTTCAGCATGGGCAAGGTTGCGAGTGGTACCTGTGGGCGACTGTTTGACAGTTCTTGAGGGTTCAAATCTGCTACGATCAATTTAAAACTGATGCCAAGATGATTCAGTTCGAGAATAGCTAGCGCAGAGCCCTAGGTGTTTAGTGCGACGTGATTATTTTTTGTAATTGACCTGCGTGAAGGTGACTGGGATAGCCATGATTAATTTTGAAGCAATCGTTTTTACATTTGTATTAATTTTGGTGCTTGTCACCCTAAAATTGTCGATCAAGATTGTTCCTCAGTCTGAAAACTGGTTGGTTGAGCGACTGGGCAAGTACAACCGTAAACTTGAAGCCGGTTTGCACTTGCTGATCCCTTTTTTAGAAAC
>CAMEAW010000264.1 GCA_945911685.1 Bordetella parapertussis | reverse complement strand
AGGCTTTACAAGCGTTTAATAAAAATCAGGCTATTGCGCGAGCGGTTGTAATGCGCTTGTTTTTCTTTGGGCAAGTCAGCCACGCCACCTTGTACAAACCCTCGTTTGATAAACCAGTGCGAGGTTCTTGTCGTAAGAACAAACAGGCGCCTTGCACCCATTGCTCGGGCACGTGACTCCATATGGCGCAGCAAGATTTCACCCTCGCCGGTGCCTTGCCATTCAGGGTGCACAATCAGACAGCCCATTTCGGCCATCTGAGACTTTGAAAAATCGTTGAGTGTGGCGCACCCATAGATCACACCATCGTGCTCAAGCACGGTGAAGTTTTCAACCTCGCGCTCGATCGTGGCACGTCCGCGCGGCAATAAGGTGCCATCTAGCTCAAGCGGTTCAATCAACTGCAGAAGGGCACCCACATCATCGATGGTGGCTGGCCGCAAATCATCCAAAGTATCTTCGACAACCATGGTGCCCACGCCGTCATGGGTAAAGACCTCGAGCAGTACTACGCCGTCCATCGAGAACGGGATTAAGTGCGCGCGCGTCACACCACGCTTAACCGCACGCGAAGCGTATTGAAGATAATGGGCAGTATCCGGGTCGATCGAACCCTCGGCCAGCATGGCATCGGCGTCTAAACGTGCAAGCTCAGTATCGACAGTGCCGTCGGGTGAAATGACGCCGGCAGTTTCGATCAAAAAGATGAGTTTCTCAGCGCGCAGTGCCGTGGCCACGCTGGTGGCAAGCTCTTCCATCGACAGGTTGAACGCGTCGCCTGTGGGCGAAAACCCAAGCGGCGAAAGTAAAACAATAGACCCACGTTCGATCGCAAAGCGCAGCGCCTCGACGTCAATTTTGCGCACCTGACCAGTATGCTGGTAATCGACGCCGTCAATAATCCCAGTGGGGCGCGCCGTGACAAAGTTGCCAGACAGCACCCGAATCTGTGCATGCGACATCGGGGTATTGGGCAACCCCTGACTAAAGGCCGCCTCAATATCCAAGCGAATTTCACCGGCGGCCTCTTTCGCGCATTCAAGGGCGTTGGCGTCCATCGGCGCGCGGCCCCGGTCAAACTGCTGTTCAAAGCCCTTTAACCGCAGCTGCTCGTTGACCTGCGGGCGCGAGCCGTGCACTAGCACCAATTTGATCCCGAGCGCTGACAGCAGCGAAAGATCTTGCACCAAGGTATTGAGCACATTAGCCTGCACCAACTCGCCACCAAACGCCACCACAAAGGTTTTACCCCTGAAGGCATGCACATACGGGGCAACTTCGCGAAACCAGCGCACAAACTGAGCGGCAGCAAATTCAGGGGCTTCTTGGGCGGATACGGTCTCTTGTTCGGGCGTGTCGGACATGGCGGTTAGTGTTGAAAACCTCGTGATGCTGTGAAAGGAGAAGATAAATTTTATAATGCGGATGTGTCTGGATCAGAAAATATGTCTCAATCAATGCCTGACGCGGGGATAACGCCAACAATAACCCCTGAAAGCGTTGTCATTTCCCCACGTCAACCCCCTCAGATCGTCTACCCCGAAGATCTCCCTGTTAGCGCGCGCAGGCTCGAGATCGCGCGGGCGATCGCTGAGCACCAGGTGATTATTGTCAGTGGCGAAACTGGTTCGGGCAAAACGACCCAGTTGCCCAAGATTTGCCTAGAGCTTGGGCGTGGCTTAAAAAAGATGATCGGCCATACTCAGCCGCGCAGAATCGCTGCGAGTTCGGTTGCTAAACGCATCGCTGACGAGCTCAAAACCCCCTTGGGTGAGTGGGTCGGTTATCAGGTGCGGTTTCAAGACCGCAGCAGCGCGCAAACTGCGATCAAGCTCATGACCGACGGCATTTTGCTCGCCGAATCACAGCGCGATCCCCTGCTGCGCCGCTATGACACCATCATTATCGATGAGGCGCACGAGCGCAGTCTGAATATTGATTTTTTGCTGGGCTACCTCAAACAGCTGTTGCCGCAACGCCCCGATCTGAAACTGATCATTACGTCCGCTACGATCGATGCCTCGCGATTTTCACAGCATTTTGCTGACGCCAAAGGGCGTGCGGCGCCTGTGATTGAAGTCTCGGGTCGACTTTACCCTGTTGATATCCGCTATCGTCCGGTCAACGACCCTGAGCGCCTTGAGGCGGGTACGACCGCGCAGGCGCCTGCGGGGCAGTCTGAGCGCGGCCTGGCGCGCGACGAAGAACGCGATCTCATCAATGCCCTGGTCGCTGCGGTCGACGAGTGCGCGCATGTCGGAGCCGGCGACATTTTGGTATTTTTGCCCGGCGAGCGCGAAATCCGTGAAGCGGCCGAAGCGTTACGCAAGCACCATCCGCCAGGTACCCAAGTGTTGCCCCTTTATGCGCGCTTGTCGCAGGCCGAGCAAGAAGAAATCTTTTCCCCTAAAAGTAGCGCTCGACGCATTATTCTGGCGACCAACGTCGCTGAAACATCGCTGACTGTCCCCGGGATTCGTTTCGTGATTGATACCGGTTTGGCACGCGTCAAACGTTACTCATGGCGCAATAAAGTCGAACAGCTACGCATCGAGCCTATCAGCCAGGCCTCGGCCAATCAACGGGCGGGGCGCTGCGGCCGCTTGGGCCCCGGGGTTTGCATTCGTTTATATGACGAACCCAGCTTTAAAGAGCGCCCACAGTTTACCGACCCCGAAATCTTGCGCTCGTCGCTTGCCGGTGTGATTTTGCGCATGAAGGCGCTGAAACTCGTCGAGATCGAAGAGTTTCCCTTCGTAGATCCACCCTCTGGCCGGGCGATTGCTGATGGTTATCACTTGCTGCAAGAGCTTGGCGCCATCGACCCCGACTCGATCACCGACACCGGTCTGACGTCCACAGGTCAAGCACTCGCAAAGCTACCGGTCGACCCCCGGATTGGTCGCATGATTTTGGCCGCTCGCGAACAAAACTGCCTGACCGAGATGCTAATCATTGCTGCCGCGCTGTCGGTGCAAGATCCGCGTGACCGGCCCATGCAAGCGCGTGAGGCAGCTGAGCTGGCACCTGCCAAGTTTGCCGACGACAAATCTGAATTTCTTTCTTACGTGAAGTTGTGGCGTTGGTATCACGAACAAGTCGATCACAAAGCCTCACAGCGCAAGTTGGTGGCCCAATTGCGCCAGCAATTTTTGTCGCCAGTGCGGTTGCGTGAGT
>CAMEAW010000263.1 GCA_945911685.1 Bordetella parapertussis | reverse complement strand
ACGAACGGCGAGCCATCATGCCATTTCACGCCTTTTCGCAACTTAAACTCGTATGTCAGGGGGTCGAGATTACGCCAACTTTCGGCCAGACCAGGCTTAATATTTTGAAACTCATCGGTTGAGAGCAAATCCTCAAACACATTGAGTGAAAGCGCGTTATTCGGCGTTAGATTGTGATAATGCGGATCGAGAGACGTAATAGGGGCTGACAAACCGATCGTCAATTCGGCGGCGCTGGCCAACAGAGAGCTACTCGCAAGAAAGGCTGCGATCAGTGCACGAGACGTACGTTTTAGAACTCGCATGGCAAACATCCCTCAATGAATAATCGACAAATTATAGGGGCATCGTCAAATGATTGTCATTTTTTTGACGTCAACAATTGATTTGAGGATCAAGGCCCTAGCGCAAACCCTTAGGCCCTACAGAACCAAGAGAGCGATATAAAAAATGCCAAAAATCGTACCCATCTTGCAGCAAACGGGATATATTCGACTGACTTAATCATTGGAAAAAAAAATGAGCAACGCACTGCGCCTTTTAACTTTCGCCATCTTATCTTTCGCTGCAGGCTCGCAAAGCGCCTGGGCTTCTGACTACCCGACCCGAGCGGTTAGATGGATTGTTCCCTATCCTCCTGCAGGCACTACGGATGTACTGGCTCGCATTATGGCGCAGCGGCTGTCTGAAACGCTAGGCCAACCCGTTGTTGTCGAAAACAAGCCAGGCGCGGGCAATAACATCGGTACGGAGCTTGTGATCAACTCGCCTGCCGATGGTTACACGATGTTGTTGGTCAATCCCGCTAACGGTATCAACGCCTCACTGTATAAAAACCTTTCTTATAACTTTATCCGCGATATCGCGCCGGTTGCGGGACTGGTGCGTACGCCAAACGTAATGGTCGCGACAAACAATTTACCAGTCAAAACCGTTGCTGAATTTATTGAGTATTGCAAAGCCAACCCAGGCAAAGTCAATATGGCTTCATCCGGTAGCGGCACTTCAACGCACTTGTCGGGCGAACTCTTTAAGTCAATGACCGGCTGCAACATGCTTCATGTTCCGTACAAGGGCTCGGGCCCTGCCCTGATTGACCTGACCGCAGGACAAGTACAAGTCTTTTTCGACAATTTACCGTCCTCGGTACCGTATATCAAAGGCGGTCGAATTCGAGCTTTAGCGGTCACCTCTGAAGGCATCGAGCCTTCTGCACCCGACTTGCCCACCGTTGGTGCGACAGTCAAAGGCTATGAAGCAACGGCTTGGTTTGGAGTGGGCATGCCCAAAAACACACCAACGGAAGTCATCGCAAAAATGAACGCAGAGGTCAATAAGGCCTTGGCTGACCCCGCCATGCGAAAGCGTCTGGCCGAATTGGGCGGAGTCCCCATCGCCGGAACACCCGCAGCGTTTGGCAAGGTCATTGCTGCTGAAACCGAAAAGTGGGCCAAGGTTGTTCAAGCCTCTGGCGCTAAGGTCGAATAGAACGCAAGCGTGCCAACTCTGACAGACCCACCGGCAATAAAAGCGTCAACGTTTTTGAATCTTTTGGCGTTATTTGCCATCGGTCTGGGCGCCTCGGTCGGCCCGCTTGATTTTGCCGTCAATGTTGCCTTTCCGGCGATCTCGGCGGCCTTCCAAATTCAAACTCAAACCATCCGTTGGGTTGCACTTTTCTATGTGCTGACCTACGGTAGTTTGGTGTTATGGTTTGGTGCGCTGGGCGATCGGATCGGCCACTTACGTGTCTTTCGACTGGGCTTGGTGTTGGGCGCAATTGCTTTTGCGTTGTGCGCCGTTTCACCGTTTTATAGCTGGCTGTTAGCTGCGCGCGTGCTGCAAGGGATCTCGGCAGCGCTAATTTTGTCGTGCGGCCCAGCCTTAGTCACCTTTCTCTACGCCGAGCACGAGCGCACGCGGGCCTTATCGATCTATGGCAGCATGGCTGGCCTGGCAACAGTTGCTGCGCCCCTGATCGGTGGCTATAGCATTGCCTGGATGGGCTGGACCGGCGTCTATTGGATTCGTGTGCCGATTGTTTTAGTGGCCCTGGCGTGTTTGGCGCTTCACAACCCACGTTTGCAACATGCATTTCATGGTCTTCCCGGCGTTACAAAAAAAACAGCCTCATCGTCAACGATGCAATTACTGCTGAATACCTTACGCAGCAATTCAAACTTTGGCTGGGTCAACGCGTCTTGCGTCATCGTTCAATTATGTAGTTTTTCGGTCCCGCTGATTTTGCCTTACTACCTCATTCGGGTCCTGCACTGGGACTCGGCTCAAAGCGGTAGCTTATTAGTGGCCTGGGCACTCGGTGGCTTAGCGGGGGCTGCTGCTGCCCCGGCGCTCGTGCGGCGCTTTGGACTGAATCAAGCCGGCTTTATCGCCGCCTGCTTATGCTGCCTAGGTTTGCTAGCCATGTGCCTCTGGTCCTCTTCAGTGTCGGTGCTGTTCATGGTGCTGTGCATCGCGATACAAGGAACCGGCCTCGGGCTTTTTCAGGTTGTCTATTCTGACTGGATGATGGCTGACTTACCCCCACAGTCGCGTGGCGTCGCGGGTAGTCTCGCTGTCTTGACTCGCATGCTAGGGATCGTCACAGGTGCAGTCTGTTGGCTCTGGCTGGTGGATCGCGGTGAAGCCAGTGCGCTAGCTGCAGGGCAAACTCCTGAGGCTGCTTTTTTAACTGGTTACCAGCAATTACATTATGTTGTTGCGAGCGTATCAGTCGGTTTCTTTACCCTCAGCTGCTTCAAGCGCGGCTTGTGGTTTCGTGCTGCACCCTCGCCCTAAACAGCGCTCTGTTGAAATTTATGCTTGACGTTGCAATTTGAAATTCATGTTTGAACGTAAAGCTAAAAAGTGAAAGTCATGAAACAACTTCTTATTATCTTTCATTCAATCACCGGAGGCTCTGAGCAAATCGCTCAGGCAGTGGCGCAAGGCGCACGCAAAGAACCCGCGATCGAAGTGGTCCTCATGCACGCGCAGCGCGTGCAACCCGAGCATCTGCGCTCAGCCAGTGGCTACATCTTTATTGCGCCCGAAATGCTAGGATCGCTCAGTGGGATCATGAAAGACTTTTTTGATCGAACTTTTTACCAAGTGCTCGACGAGCTCAACGGACGCCCCTACGCGGCCTTAATCTGCGCCGGCAGTGATGGGCAAGGTGCCCTACGACAACTC
>CAMEAW010000262.1 GCA_945911685.1 Bordetella parapertussis | reverse complement strand
GCCGCACCAGAGATCACCGCGATTATTGATGTGACCGACCATCAGTCTGGGCAAAAGCCGTATTACTCGCGCTAGCGCTGAGACAGACCATCAACCAACCTGCAAGTTAAAACGACTTAATCTCAGTTTTTAATCGAGATTTGCAGTTGTTCAAGCAAGGTATTCATCTTTGCGCGGTGAGCCATAAAATACGCCGAGGCTTCGAGCGCCGTGCTCGACTCGGCTTCGATGCCTATCTTCAACAAACGCTCTTGCACCTCGGGCATCGCCAATACCTCACGTACCTCACGATTCAAAAGCGCCACAACCGACGGTGATACGCCAGGCGGCGCCAACAAAATAAACCACGGCGTCAAGCCCTCAATCACAGGGGGAATTCCAAATTCTCGCCCGGTCGGAATGGCGGGACGCAGTGAGTAACGCTTAGGCTCAGTCACCGCCAACAACCTGATGGCACCTCGCTCGACCAAGGGACGAGCCGACTCGTACTCAAGCATGGCATAGTCAATCTCACCCGAGGCCATCGCTGCCGCCACGGGTTGATTGCCTTTGAAGGGGACTTCCACCAAATCAATTCCAAGAGCTTTGCCGAGCGCTACGCCCGCCACGTGCGGGTTCGTTCCATTACCTGGATGGCCGAAGGCTAGCTTTGCACCCTTGGCAAAGGCGACAAACTCTTGATAAGTTGTCACCGGCAAACTTGCCTTCACCGCCACAAAAGAGGGTGAACGACCTAACAAGGTGATTGGTACGAAATCTTTATTGGGCTCAAAGGACATTCCGGCAAACATAGTAGGAAACACCGTTGCCACAGCGTTCGCTACTGCGAGCGTATAACCATCGGGGCTCGCCTTGCTCAAAGTATCCATGGCGATGCGAGTCGCAGCACCTGGCTTATTTTCAATCACAAAGGTCTGTTTTAAGCGTTCGCTCAAGTGTTGTCCAAGAATCCGAGCTAAGGTATCCGTCGCCGCCCCTGCTTGAAACCCCACTAACAGACGTACTGGGCGCTCTGGATACGCGCTGCTGCTTTGCGCGCAAACTGTCTGCGCAAGCAAACTGCTAAACATCACCAGCGCCACTTGCAATGCTTTGGATACTCTTTTGCTGACCATTTTTTAGACTCCCGCCAGAATTTTTTTGGTACGCGCTTTTTCTTTCGATGCTTGTTTAACACCTTTAGATTTTTGTGCGACGCTGCGCGGATCATCGAAGGTCACGCGTTGATTGACGCGCAAGTGCGGCCAATAATCTGCTAGCGCGTAATGCTGCGTCGAGCGGTTATCCCAAATCGCAATGCCATTGGTCTCCCATTGGTGATGCACCATAAACTCGGGGCGCTTAAACCAATCAAACAAGAACCTCAACATACCATCGGCCTCATGGCGATCGACACCAACGATTTTTTTAGTGAAGCCAGAGTTCACGTAGATATATTTTCGACCTGAGTCAGCATTCTTACGAATGACTGGGTGAGTGACGGGTTTAAACTCCCTAAGCGCTGCGAATAAGGCCTCATCACCCTTCTTAGCCAACGAGTCCCTAAAACTAGCGATCTCCCAAGTATGGACGGCACTCAACGTCTCTAAATACTTTTGCATCGCGGGCGACAACCATTCGTACGCTTTTGTCGTGCTGATCCAGCAGGTGTTCCCGCCAGCCGGTGGTGTAACTGTAATTTGGATTGCAGTACCGAGCGGCGGCTGCTCTTTCCAACTGATATCGGTGTGCCAACTGTCAATGGTTGGCGGACGCTTTTCGTCGAACACAATCATCTCAAGCTCGGGCGCGTGCGCGTTACGCTCAAAATACGAGCCATCAGAAGTTGGTCCAAAGACCCCGGCCAACGCAACATGTTGCTTAGGGGTCAAAATTTGAGGTCTAAAGAAAATGACCTCAAAATCCCACAACGCCTGGCGCAGCTCTTGCTTGACCGGCTCGCTCAGCGGCTTGGTCAGATCAACGCCCTCGATCCAAGCTGCAAAATTTGGCATGCGCGGCACTGGTTTGATGTGTTTGTAGCGCTTGGCAATGTTGATGGGCTTAAGCGGTTTGGTGTTAGCCATGAGAGCGGGTCCAGTTGACGAAAATCAATACGTCTTCAAGGCTAAACTTGCCTTTTATCTTTATCAATTGCATTATTTGCATTTATTTGATGCAATAAATGCATTGAATTGATTACCAATTGCTCAATATCTGCTCAAGGCTACGAAACTCAGGGCGGGCAATACACATATGACAAGGCGCTCGAACGATGCTTAACCTCACTCAAATCAATCATCTCGTCGCGTTAGCCGAAGAGTGCCACTTTGCGAGAGCTGCAACTCGCGTCCACTTAAGTCAACCGGCCTTTAGCCGAAGCATCCAAGCGATTGAACGTAAATCCGACTTGCGACTGTTTGAAAGACAACCGGGCTTGGTAAGACTCACCTCGGCCGGCGAGTTCTTTATTCAGAAAGCGCGACAACTGCTGTTCGATGCACGCAACCTCGAGCGCGATATCGCTCTGTACCGAACCGCTGACTTAGGCGATATCGCTTTTGGAATGGGGCCTTTTCCAGCCGCCACGCTGTTACGCGAAGCCCTCAGTCAACTCAGACTACGTCACCCGCGCGTTTCGATACGCGCAGAGATTAACAACTGGCGTCAGCTACATGAGAATTTAGTGCGAGAGGATATCGAATTTTTTGTTGCCACCATAGCTGATATTGGAAACACAGCAGCGCTGGACATCAGACCACTTGTTCGACAGAAAGTAGATTTTTACGTTCGTGCTGATCACCCTTTAGCAAACACTGAAACTCCATTCGTTGCGATGTGGAACTACGGCGTTGCCGCAACGAAGTTGACCACAAGCTTGCGCCAACGACTCGCGAAGCAATTAAGACTTGAGCAAGACTCTGAATTAACACTTGCTGTGCAATGCGATGACATTGACCTCTTACATCACTTGGCACTAACAAGTGATACGGTCATCATTAGCACGGATAGCGCGGTGAATCAGAAGGGACATGACGAACTGTTAAGAAAACTCATCATCAGAGAAATTCCGACTATCGATTTACAAATCGGCATTGTCAGTTTGCGTAATCGAACGCCCTCACCGATGGCAATCAAAGTCCTTCAAACACTTGAACACCTTTGCGCCAATTAAAAAAGCTACAACGACTGTCCTTATTTACCTGCAATTTGACATAC
>CAMEAW010000261.1 GCA_945911685.1 Bordetella parapertussis | reverse complement strand
TCACCGATGCCGTGTGCATAATGGCGAATGTTGTCGCGGGTGGCTTCGTAGCACCAAGGTTCGGCAGTTGCACCGATTTTGACACCGATGCGTCGCTGCAGATCTTCAAGCCCTTGTGCAGTAATTTTTGGAAAACTGCGCTGACCGATGAGTGGTGATGACATGTAGAACTCCTGATGATTTCTTTTAAATCCAGATCGTAAAATTTTTCGGATACGTTGAACAATAGTCGTTTGTGTCACGACTTAATAAGAAGGGCCTATGGTTGCCCTGTAGCATGGTGATTTATGTTTGCGAAGGTGATGGTCAGCCTTGTGTGTGGTGTTTGATGCGCGATCATTTTGTTTGCGGTTGTGAAAGTCGTGCTAAGTCTTGAGTATGGTGCTTGCTGTGCAGTCACGCAGTTGCCTCGCGAAGTTTTTTTCGGTGGATTTTTCCAGCGGGTGTTTTTGGTAGTTCTGGCACAAAGACGATATGACGGGGATACTCGTGTTGGCTTAAGCGTGTTCTGACCAAATCTTGAAGCTCTTGAATAAACGTTTCGTCGCCATGACGTTGGCTGACGACAAACGCCTTGACGGCTTGGCCTCGCAGGCTATCAGGTACGCCGATCGCCGCGGCCTCTTGGGCGTCGGGGTGTTTCAGGATGGCATCTTCGATCTCGACAGCACTCATCGTCCAACCAGCAGAAATGATGACGTCGTCGGCGCGGCCGCCATGATAAAAGTACCCCTCGGCGTCGACATGCCCAAGATCCTTTGTGGCAAGCCACTGGCCTTTACGCCAAACTTTGATCTCGCCGATGACATTGGCGGCACAGGCAAGGCCAGTCGCATCTTGCACTTGCACCTGCGCACCGGGGATAGGTTTGCCGAGAGATCCTGGTTTGTGGGCAAAGTCTTCAGCGCCGGGATAGCTCACTAGAATGACACCGATTTCGGTCGTGCCGTACATGCTGCAAACTTGCAGCCCGAACGTTTGCTCGATGAATTCTTCGGTAGCGCTGTCGATCGGTTCGCCGGTAAACGACATTTTTTTAAACGCGTACTGGTAGTCAGACGCACAGCCCGAATTCTTCATCATTCGATAGTGCGTAGCAGCAGCTGAAATGTTGGTAAAGCGGTGTGTGGCTAGCCCTTTCAGTAACACGGCCGCGTTGAATTTGCCTGCAAAAGAGCCAATGGTAAGACCAAGCGCCATTGGCGCGAGCGTGCCATGCCAGAGCCCGTGGCCCCAAGCGGGCGAAGAGGGGCACATGAAACGATCGCCGGGCCGAAGCCCCGTGCCGTAAAGCGCCGCCACCATCAACGTCACGATTGACCGATGCGTATGCTTGACGGCCTCGGGGAGTTCTCGCGTGGTGCCCGAGGTGTACTGATACATGGCGTAGTCAGTGGCCTTGGTTGCAGGTGTAAAGGTACTTGGGTATTGCGTTAACGAAGCCATTAGAGCGTCGTTCGCCAAGAGGGTGCGCGCTTGATAGTCGGCAGAAACAATACCGATTTTTTCTGAGTTAGTAAACAATAGACTGGGCAGACAGTCAGCGATCCTAAGATTTAAGCCGTCAGGGCCAAACAAAGTGAAGAGCGGCACAGCAATGGCACCGGCTTTCATAATGCCGAATAAACAGGTGTAAAACGCGAGTGAGGGTTCAAGCATGACCGCAACGCGGTCGCCCTTTTTGATGCCGCGCTCAGTTAAAAAATGCGCCATCTGCGACGATTGGCTAGCCAGCTGCTCGTACGAGATGATCTCGTCGGGTGCATCGGTGCGCAGCACGATGACAGCCGTTTGCCCTTGTAACGCATAGCGGTCAACGCATTCATGGGCGATATTGAGCTGCTCACGATTTCCGTCAAAGAGCTCCCATAATTTTTCGGATGAAAAATTCGCTTGTGCGTCTGCGTACGACGTAAACGCGGTGAGTTTGGTCATGGAATTGCTTTGCGGTGTGAGCGGTTTGTGAGTGAGGTGCCGTGGACGACTTTGCAAGTGCGTACTGCGTTGGAGGCCGTAGCCTTTGCCTCACTGTATCGCTGCCCTCTTTCATTGTCAAATGAAACTATTTGTTGTATTAGTACAATGATATTAAAATACACGAACTTTGTTGCTTTTGACCAAAGCACGGCCAAACGCCAAAGTACCAATCAAGTTCTCGCCAAAGCGTAGATGACTCTCGAAAGCAACAAAACTATCCAATGACCTCCACCGATCAAACAACGCAGCAAGTCACACAAAGCCCTCTCGAGGGCGGGCAAGATCGCGTCGCGGCAAAGCCCGCGCCTCGGATCCGTCCGGTTCCTGCGGTATCGCGTTCAATCGCGATTTTGCGTTTGCTGGGCAAGGCGCGTGGGCCGCTTGGCGTAAACGCGATCGCGCAGGCGTTGAGCCTAGTTCCCAGTACGTGCCTACATATCTTGCGTGCGCTTGTCGCAGAAAAACTCGTGGCCTTTGATCGTCAAACCAAACACTACCGGCTTGGGATTGGTATGCTCGCACTCGCGCGCAGCGCCCTTGACTCCAATGCGTTTCCTGCACTGATTCAAGCCGGCCTTGATCAACTTTCTACCTCCTATAACGTTACGGCCATCGCCGTCGATGTGACCGATGCTGATCAGATGGTCGTTGTTGCGCTCTCGCGTTCGACAATCCCCTTCAGGCTCCACGTCGATGTTGGCAGTGTGTTTCCTTCGTTATTAAGCGCCACCGGGCGGCTTGTCGCAGCTTTCAGTCAACAGTCTCGCGCCGAGCTGAAGGCTCAGTTTGCCAAATTAAGGTGGGACGGCTTGATCAACTTCGACACTTGGTACCTCGAAGTGCAACAAGCCATGCAAAATGAATATAGTATTGATCGCGGCACTTACATTGCTGGCGTCACAATCGTGGCCGTACCCGTGCGCCAACAAAATAAAATGCCAACCCATACTCTTGTTTGTGCAAGCCTGACGAATCAGTTGACCGAGGCTGATCTAACCGATCTAATCATGCGCATGAGATTGCAGGCTGATCTCGCTACAAGCCTTTAACGGAAAACGCAGAAGCAAAACACAGAACGAAAGCGTAGAAGGGAAACGTACAAATCCCTTTGGTTTTAAATTAAAGTCGCACGCGTCCCGCACTTTAGAGTAGGGAAGCTGCCAATAATATCAACAGGAAGACAAGTTAATCATGCAACATAGCCGTGAAAGAATTTTGACGACCCACACGGG
>CAMEAW010000260.1 GCA_945911685.1 Bordetella parapertussis | reverse complement strand
CGCACACGTGCATCTGGGTGGATCAATTTTCCCCCCGATAAAAAACGTACGCTGACATCGCCCTGTGACGCATCGAGGGGTTGCGCAGCCATGAGCGCTTGCAGCTCGCTTGAACCGTACAAGCCTGTGAGCGCGACGTTGTTGCGCTCGGCCTCTTCAAGCAGCGTGGTGATGGCGGGTGAAAAGCTCGCAAAGCCAAACAGCTTGCAACTGGCAAAGGTGGCGGGCGAAGGGGCAGACTCAAACAGTTTTAAGAGTGATTCGTTATTGGCGTAGGTGTGGGTGACTTGATGCTTGCGAATTTGTTCAAGCGTACTGTGTGTGTCAGACACCGGCTCGCACACCACGGTACAGCCAGTGGCCAAGCCACCCGTTAAGGTCGCAAACCCAAACGCGCCACAAAAGGGGGCGCTGGCCAGAATACGGCTGGTCTGGTCGTAGTCAAACGCCTTTTGCATCGCGTCTGCATGAACCAGCAGGGTGCGTTGATCATGCACCACAAATTTTGGTAACGATGTGGTGCCCGAGGTGGTAAAGCAAAGGGCGGGTGCCTGGCCATAGGCTGGGGGCACGGGGTGATTGTGTTGAAGTAAGTCGCTAAACGCGTGCAAGTTATGCCCGCGCTCGGCGATGGCGGTCATCGCTGCGCTGCCGGGTTCGCCAACGGCCAGCACGCCATGCAGTCGCGCCAGCACCTCGAGTGGGATGTCAGCGAGCATGTCTGCAAACGCAATCCCTTTGAACTCAGGCCACAACACCAACCAGTCGGCTTTGCCACGGCCAATAATGTCGGCAACCTCTTGGCTGCGAAAGCGCGTATTCACGGCTAAGACGGTTGCACCCAGATGGGCGCAGGCTAAAAAGGTTTGTACCCAGGCCGTGCAGTTGGGTAACCAGACGGCGATGCGGTCGTGCGCCTTGATGCCAATGGCAGCCATATTGCCGGCTAGCTGCAAGGACTGTTGGTGCAGTGCCGCAAAAGTGATCGGGGTGTCGCGGTCGATCAGTGCAGGGTGAGTGGCATGAGTATTGGCTAAGACCGCCATGCGCTCAGAAAAGAATTGTGATGTTGCTGTCATGCCAAAGTGCCCGTTGGTTTGTACTGCTATATTTACAGCCGTCACTATATTAGTACGAATTACTCGCACGAATTTCTTGTCAAAAACAGGCCGTGCTTTCCTACAAGCAGGTCTTGACGGTCAAGATGTTTTGGCGATGCGGCCTGCACGGTAACGTGATCGCACCGCAACATATCGTATTGTTTGACGCCCTTCTCGCATAACGAGGCGAGAGTTTACGGAGAGAAACATGAAACACCCGCATTTTGTTCGTCGTATTTTGTTTTCGGCGTTTGCCGCAGCTGGTATGTTGGCCGTTGGCGCACCCATGGCGCAAGCGCAAGATTTTCCAAACAAGTCCCTCACCTTAGTTGTGCCGTATCCAGCAGCCGGTGCTGCTGATATTTTTGGCCGCTCGATCGCTCAGGCCATGGAAGCCTCGCTTAAGCAAACCGTTGTGGTTGAAAACAAGCCTGGTGCCGCCGGCAACGTGGGCTTAGCCGGTGTTGTGCGCAGCAAACCTGATGGTTACACGATTGGTTTAGGTACGATTGGTACGCAATCGATCAATCCGTTCTTGTATACCGAGATGACGTTTGATCCGGGCAAAGACCTGCTACCCATCGCGCTAGTTTCGACGACGCCTAATGTGTTGGTAGTGGCGGCGAACTCACCCTGGAAGTCGTTGGCGGATGTGATTAAAGCTGCGCGCGACGCCAAAGATAAAAAACTCACTTACGGCACCCCAGGTATCGGCTCATCGCCACACTTGACTGGTGCGTATTTTGAGGCGATGGCGGGCGTTGAATTGTTGCACGTCCCCTTCAAAGGTGTATCGGCTTCGATGCCTGCTTTGATAGGCGGCAATATTGATTTGCTGTTTGATAATTTGCCCGGTTCAATTAATCAGATCAAAGATGGTTCGCGCGTGCGCGGCATTGCGGTGACCTCGGCACAACGCAGTCCACTGGCCGATCAGTTGCCCACCTTTGCCGAGTCGGGCGTGGCTGGCTTTGATGTGACTGCTTGGTTTGCGATATATGCGCCTAAAGGCACACCACAGCCGGTGATGGATAAGCTCATTGAAGCGGCGCGTGCGGGATTGAAATCTGAAAAAGTCGAACAGGCTTACGCCAAGCTCGCCGCAACACCTGGCAATTTATTTGGCGCAGACCTAGCCGCGTTTGAAAATATTGAGCGCGCCAAATGGGGCAAACTCATTAAAGAAAGAGGAATCAAAGCAGAATGAAAGGGACAACAGCGTTAGTCACCGGCGGCAGCCGCGGTATTGGTCGTGCAGTCGTTGAGCGTTTGCTTGGCGATGGCTACGAGGTCTTAAACTTCAGTCGCACCGCACCCAAGCAATTATTGCCAGGTGAAATTTTTGAATCGGTTGACTTGGGTAACGCCAAGCGCACGCGTGAAGCTATTGGCGACTGGGCCGCTAAAAAACAGATTTTGAGTCTGGTCAATAACGCGGCAATGATTCACGTGGCGAAAATTCAAGACGTGACCACTGAGCAAATCGAAGAGATGGTTGCCTTAAATATGGTGGCCCCTTTGCTGTTGATGCAGGGCGTGCTGCCTGCGATGCGTGCCAACAAATATGGCCGTATCGTCAACCTCAGTAGCCGCGCGATGCTGGGCAAAGATGGCCGCACTGTGTATGGTGGTACCAAAGCAGGCTTGGTCGGCATGACTCGCACCTGGGCGCTTGAGACTGCCAATCAGGGCATTACGGTCAATGCGATTGCACCGGGCCCCATTGCAACGGATTTGTTTTTGGACAGCAACCCCCCAGATCTGCCACAAACTAAAAAAATCATGGCGTCGGTTCCGGTAGGGCGCTTTGGTGCCCCCGATGAAGTGGCCCATGCGATCTGTATGTTCTTGGATCCGAAGGCCGGTTACATCACAGGGCAGTTACTCTATGTGTGCGGTGGGCTGTCGGTGGGGCTGACAGGGTAAAGGCATTGCTGGCGCGGCAACATTAACTATTGCCGCGCCGCTCGAAGTTCAAGTTTGATTGGTTCTTTGCCCGCACAACAACCAACATTGATCATGTGGCGTTAGATTTAAGCCCTAATCGCTTCAAACTTTTTGTCGTGCATCACGTCTTCAACCGATTGCCCGGCACGCACCGCTTGCACCATGCCGTCTTGGCGTGAGGC
>CAMEAW010000259.1 GCA_945911685.1 Bordetella parapertussis | reverse complement strand
TAATATATCGCTGAACTCGTCTCCACCGAGCATCGCCGAGCTCAATAACATTCCGGTGCGAACCGTCAACGGCGCCACCACTTTTTTGCGCGAAGTTGCGCACGTACGCGATGGGTTTTCACCTCAAATAAATATTGTTCGGCAAGACGGCCAGCGTGGCTTGCTGCTCACAGCACTCAAAAATGGCGGGGCCTCAACCCTTGATGTGGTCAACGCCTTAAAAGAAAAACTACCCTCGTTATTACCTTTGCTACCCGAGGGAATCGAGGTCAAACTCTTGGCTGACCAATCGATCTTCGTCAAAGAAGCGATCGCTGCCGTCGTGCACGAGGCGCTCATCGCTGGGGCGCTGACAGCACTTATGTTGCTACTGTTTTTGGGCAATTGGCGCAGCACCCTGATTATCGCGATTTCGATACCGCTCTCGATTTTTACGTCGCTGATTGTGCTGCATTTGCTTGGTGAAACGATCAATATTATGACGCTTGGTGGCTTGGCGCTTGCAGTCGGAATTTTGGTCGATGATGCCACGGTCACGCTCGAGAACATCGAGCGACACATGCACATGGGTAAAGGGCTGTACGAATCAATTATGGAAGGCGCAGGCGAACTCGCCGTACCAGCGTTTGTCTCGACACTTTGTATTTGTATTGTGTTTGTACCGATGTTCTTTTTGGGCGGCGTCGCAAAATACCTCTTTGTGCCGCTTGCTGAGGCTGTGATCTTTGCGATGCTGGCCTCATATATTTTGTCGCGCACGTTAGTCCCGACTATGGCGTATCTGTTGATGGGCAATATGACGAACCAGAGTCGTATTGATCGAGCCATCTACGCCGTGCATGTTCGTTTTAACAATCGCTTCGAAAAATTTCGTACGGCCTATGTGCTCTTACTCAGCAACTTACTGACCCACCGCAAACAGTTCATCTTTAGTTTTCTGTTCTTTTGTCTTGGGTCGTGCGGCATCTTTGCGTTGCTCGGGCGAGATTTGTTTCCGCTTGTCGACACCGGTCAGATCAAGCTTCACCTGCGCGCGCCTAGCGGTACGCGCGTTGAACGGACCGCTATCATTGCTGATCAAGTGCAAACAGTCATTCGCAAAGTGATTCCAGAAAAGGATCTGGCGGGCATCTTAGACAACGTCGGCCTGCCAAATAGCGGCATCAATCTTTCGTACAGTAGCTCGGGCACCATCGGTGCCTTTGATGCCGACATCATGATCACGCTGAAGCCGGGTCACCGACCCAGCGAATACTATATGGAAGCCCTCTTACCAGAACTGCGCAAAAACTTTCCGGATATTGAATTCTTTTATCAACCAGCTGACCTTGTGACGCAGATTTTGAATTTTGGCATCCCCGCCGCCATTGATGTGCAGATTGTTGGGGCCAATATCGCCGCCAATCAACAGTTTGCCAGCAAGTTGGTCACTAAAATTGCCGGCGTCAAGGGCGCGGCCGACGTGCACATACATCAGCGTCTTGACAAGCCTGCGATTGCGCTTAAGATGGATCGCACGCGTATGCAAAGCCTGAACCTGACCCCCGCGGATCTGGCACAAAATGTACTGCTGCCGCTTTCAGGCAGTGCCCAAACCGCACCTTCATTTTGGCTCAATCCCAATAACAACATCAATTACACCATTCAGGTGCAAGCCCCTCAGTCAAAGATTGAGTCACTGGATGACTTGTTGCGCCTACCGGTCGGCCCCTCAAACGCTGCAGCCTCAAATGCTTTAGCGGCCGCCAATGCCGCGAGCGGGCGTAGCACTCAGCTGTTAGGCAACTTAGTCACGGTATCGCCTACGACCGAATTCGCTATTTTGACGCGCTATAACATCCAGCCCTCAATCGATATCTATGCCAACGTGCGCGGTCGTGATCTGGCAGGCGTCGCAAACGACATTCAAAAAATTATGGATGCGGCCCAAGTAGACTTACCGCGTGGTAGCCGGATGGTCATGCGAGGTCAAGTCGAGACCATGAAAAATTCGTACACAGGCCTTGCGATTGGTTTGCTGGCGGCGATCGTGTTGGTCTACCTGCTGATTGTGGTGAACTTTCAATCTTGGTTAGATCCGTTCATCGTCGTGGCCGCCCTGATTGCTGCACTGGCCGGTATTGCCTGGATGCTGATCTTGACCGCCACCAATCTAAGCGTACCGGCGCTCACGGGTGCCATTATGACAATGGGGGTCGCAACGGCCAACAGCGTGCTCGTGATCTCGTTTGCCCGTCAGCGCTTAGCCGATGGCCTGCCCGCTTTATCTGCGGCACTTGAGGCAGGCGCAACACGTTTGCGGCCTGTGTTAATGACGGCTTTAGCGATGATTCTTGGGATGGTCCCAATTGCCATTGGTATTGGCGAAGGCTCAGAGCAGAATGCACCCTTGGGCCGCGCGGTGATCGGCGGCTTACTATTTGCCACCGTTTCAACCTTGTTTTTTGTGCCGGTTCTTTTTGCGTCCTTTCATCGAATGCTGGCGCTACGCAACGACCAACGAAGGGCTCTGACATGACAGAAGAACGCCACGCCCATCAGGGCTTGCCCGAGTTTCATCAACACGGACCCGATCATGACCTGAGTCGCGCCAGAGTCGTGAAGAAGACAAAAATATTTGTCTTTGTGCTCTTGTTACTGTTGGGCTTTGGGCTGACCAAGGCCTTGTTCACCCGCTGGTCGTATGGCGACGTGCTTGCTCAACGGGCAGAACAAAACACACTTATGCATGTGCTAGTCACCAAACCAGCACCGCCGGCCGCAAATAGCCCAAACAGCAGGCTCGTACTACCGGGCACCTTGCTTGGTATTCATGAAGCCCAAATTTACTCACGCGTAAACGGCTACGTCAAACAGTGGCTCAAAGATATCGGAGACACGGCAAAAAAGGGCGAAACACTCGCGATTTTAGATATCCCCGAAGTCAACAAGCAGGTTGAAGAAGCGACCGCAAATTTTCAATTAGCCAAAACGGCTTTCGAGCGCTGGAAGCGCCTGCGTGCAGAGGACGCTGTATCGCAACAAGAACTTGATGAAAAAACCGCACTT
This sequence comes from Bordetella parapertussis, assembly GCA_945911685.1. Lineage (GTDB taxonomy): Bacteria > Pseudomonadota > Gammaproteobacteria > Burkholderiales > Burkholderiaceae_B > Zwartia > Zwartia parapertussis_K. The sequence continues at coordinate 206 of CAMEAW010000259.1, read as the reverse complement.
TTCAGGCAAACAGAAGCGGTCTTAAAACGCCTGCGCGATCTGCAAAGTTTTGGTACGGTGGTCGCCCCGTTTGATGGCACGGTTACCCGGCGCAACGTCAACATGGGCGATTTGGTGAATGCTGGCAATGTTGGCACGGCTCAATCCATGTTTACCATGGCCAATGTCGACAAACTACACGTCTATGTATATCTGCCCCAAGATCG
>CAMEAW010000258.1 GCA_945911685.1 Bordetella parapertussis | reverse complement strand
AGCTGTGCGGGTAAAACTGACTGTGCCACCGGTACAGATGGCAAGCAAGGCATCTGTATGACCCACGAACTCTGGTCAACACTCAATCGTAAGATGGTTGATTTTTTGGATTCTGTGGCGTTGCAAGATTTGGTTGATCAGCAACGTTTACGTCAAATACAAGAAGCAAGTCAGGCCAATGGCGCTGGCGTGCGTGTCAACCTGGTGAATACACCACTTACCGTCAAACAGCCTTCTGCTGCAAACGCCTAGGAGCTCTCAATGTCCTCATTACCAATCTATTTAGACTATTCAGCCACCACCCCTGTCGACCCCAAAGTGGTCGAGAAGATGATTCCGTGGCTCTACGAGCACGCTGGTAATCCAGCCTCGCGCAGCCATGCTTATGGTTGGGAGGCCGAAGAGGCCGTTGAGCGCGCACGCGAGCAAGTTGCCTCACTGGTCAATGCGGATCCACGTGAAATTGTCTGGACGTCAGGCGCTACCGAATCCAATAACCTAGCAATTAAAGGTGCCGCTGGCTTTTATGCCGAGCGTGGTAAGCACATCATCACTGTCAAAACCGAACACAAAGCGGTGCTTGACCCCTGCCGTGAACTTGAGCGCCAAGGCTTTGAAGTCACTTACCTGAACGTTCAAGAAGACGGTTTAATTAATCTCGACGCTTTTAAAGCGGCGATTCGCCCCGATACCGTTTTAGTGTCTGTGATGTTTGTGAATAACGAAATCGGCGTGATTCAACCGATTGCAACGCTCGGCGAAATCTGCCGTGAAAACAACATCATTTTTCACGTCGATGCTGCGCAGGCAACCGGCAAAGTTAATATAGATTTGCAAACACTCAAAGTCGATTTGATGTCGTTCTGTGCGCACAAAACGTACGGCCCCAAAGGTATCGGTGCGCTTTACGTGCGTCGTAAACCGCGTATCCGCATCGAGGCGCAAATGCACGGCGGTGGTCACGAGCGCGGTTTTCGTTCGGGCACACTCGCCACGCACCAGATTGTAGGCATGGGCGAGTCTTTTGCCTTGGCACAAGCTGAAATGGGTACCGAAAACGAGCGCGTGCGCATGCTGCGTGATCGTCTTTGGGCCGGTTTGTCGCAAATTGAAGAGGTCTACCTCAACGGCGACATCGAACAACGCGTGCCGCATAACCTGAACGTCAGCTTCAACTATGTTGAGGGTGAATCCCTGATCATGGCGATTAAAGAGCTCGCGGTATCAAGCGGTTCTGCCTGCACCTCGGCTAGTCTTGAGCCGTCTTACGTGTTGCGTGCATTAGGGCGCAACGACGAGTTGGCGCATAGCTCGATTCGCTTTACCATCGGTCGCTTCACCACCGAAAAAGAAATCGACTTTGCGGTTGAGTTACTCAAAACGCGGGTGGGCAAGCTGCGCGATATGTCACCACTTTGGGAAATGGCCAAAGATGGTATTGATATGAATTCGGTTCAGTGGGCAGCCCACTAAACGTATAGGTTGGAGAACACTCATGGCATATAGCGATAAAGTACTGGATCATTACGAAAACCCCCGCAACGTGGGCACCTTTGACAAGGGCGACGATCAGGTTGGCACAGGCATGGTGGGTGCACCCGCCTGTGGCGACGTGATGAAGTTGCAGATTCGTGTCAACGCCGACGGCATCATCGAAGATGCGCGCTTTAAAACTTACGGTTGTGGGTCTGCCATTGCGTCAAGTTCGTTGGTAACCGAGTGGGTCAAGGGTAAGACACTTGATCAAGCATTGACCATTCGTAACACCCAAATTGCCGAAGAGCTTGCGTTGCCTCCAGTCAAAATCCACTGCTCAATTTTGGCAGAAGACGCGATCAAAGCAGCGGTTCAAGACTACAAAGACAAACACCAAGGATAAGCCATGGCTGTCACACTGACTGTTCAGGCCGCCGACCATATCGGTAAATATCTGCAAAAGCGCGGCGGCGGGATCGGCTTGCGTTTAGGCGTTCGCACCACGGGTTGTTCGGGTATGGCTTACAAGCTTGAGTACGTGGATGAGCCCGCCTCAGAAGATCAGGTCTTTGAAAGCTTTGGTGTCAAAGTGTTTATTGATCCAAAAAGTTTGGCCTATCTCGAAGGTACCGAGCTTGATTACGCGCGCGAAGGCTTGAACGAAGGCTTTAAGTTTCGTAATCCCAACGAAAAGGCGACCTGCGGCTGCGGTGAATCGTTCACGGTATAACCGCCTGTGAACGCTTCAGATCATTTTGCTCTGTTTGATTTGCCGCGTAGCTTCGCACTAGATGCCGCACAGCTTGAGGCCGCCTGGAAACACGTGGCGCAAGCGGTTCACCCCGATCGCTTTGCCACGCGCTCGGCACCCGAACGCAGGGTGGCCATGCAATGGAGTGCGCAGGCCAACGAAGCCTATCGCGTGCTCAAGCAACCTCTGTTGCGTGCGCGTTATTTGTGCGAGCTTGCTGGCTTCGACTTGCAAACTGAAACCAATACGGCGATGGCACCTGAGTTTTTGGTGCAACAAATGTCATGGCACGAACAGCTTGATGAGTGTTTGGACGATCCTCAAAATACTCTTGCGCGCGAGGCCTTATCTCAAGAAATTGAGTTGGCTTTGGCGCAGTGTCAGCAAGCCGTATCTGAGGCGCTTAACTCTGAACAGTACAAGCAAGCCGCTAGTCGTATCCGCGAGTGGATGTTTCTAGAGAAATTAACCACTCAGCTCCAAACTACAGAAGTTTAAAACCTACCTATGGCTTTATTGCAGATTTCTGAACCAGGCGAGTCGCCGGCCCCGCATCAACGACGCTTGGCGGTCGGGATTGATTTAGGTACGACACATTCGCTAGTGGCTTCGGTGCGCAGTAGCGTAGCTGAAGTCTTACCCGATGAGTTGGGGCGTCATCTAGTGCCGTCGGCGGTGTTGTATCAAGCGGGTGGTGCCGCCTTAATCGGTGTTGAAGCGTTGGCGCAGCAGGCGCAATATCCGCTCGATACCTTGGTGTCTGTGAAACGATTAATGGGGCGTTCGTATGATGACGCCTTAGCGTCTGGCATGCCGTTTAATTTTGTACCCGATAGCCAAAGCGTCAAAATTCATACGCAGCATGCCGATGTGTCACCGGTTGAAGTCGCTGCAAAAATTTTAGAAAAGTTAAAGTTTTTGGCCGAAGGCACCTTAGGCGATGAGCTTGTGGGCGCTGTGATTACGGTGCCTGCATATTTTGATGATGCCCAGCGTCAGGCCACGCGCGATGCCGCACGTTTAGCTGGTTTGAATGTCTTGCGCTTGTTAAACGA
>CAMEAW010000257.1 GCA_945911685.1 Bordetella parapertussis | reverse complement strand
TCGATTGCTTGGGCATCGTATAAGTCGACTTGTAGCACGTCGCAAGAAGAATGATTTGACGGGTCGTTGACGTAATCCCAAGCATCTATGGCGCACACCGACAGTCGTTGATCGTTCAACGGCAAGGCAAAGTGAGTATGGCATTGAGTAATGACAGCGGCGTCTAGTTCGATGGCTGTTGTACGAGCGGCAGGGTAGTGATGGTAGCAAAACTTCGTAAGCGCCCCGGCACCTAGGCCTAGTTGAACAATATGCACGGGTTGCTCAATGAATAAGGTCCAGAGCATCATTTGCTGAATATACTCAAACTCAAGCGCAAACTGATCATCAAGCCGCATCGCACCCTGAATAATACGAGTGCCAAAATGTAAGTTTCGAACGCCGTCCTGCTCTGAAATATTAGGTTTGCTCATGAGAGCATCTTACGATATTTCTGCTTCCCGTCTTAATGCTGTCTTGCTGCGTCTCTGACGGCTGTCTTGATGCACATCTAAGACGGGCGCTGATTTATCAATCTCGGCGAGGCATCTCTAGTTTAAAGAGCCGCACAGCATTTTTATAAGCCACCTGTTCGAGTGTAGCGGGTGTCAGGTAGGCAAGCAGTTGCTCTCGTTGCTCTTGAATAATTTCGTCGTAGCGTCTTTCTAGACCGCAACAAGTATCAGAGCCTAGCATCACTTGTGTTGGAAACTCTTCAATGAGATTTTTCCAGGCGGGTTTGAGCCCATTGGGTGTATAGATCTTTCCGTCGCCTAAGTTTGTGCTGGTACTTGCGTGCACCGGTCCGCCTGCCGAGAGTTCACACATGATGTTCTTGCGTTGTTGAAATAAGTTTCTCAGGTCGTCAGGTCGGGCGAGCGGCAGGCAATGAGACAATATTGTGGTGACGTTTGGAAACTCACTAGACAGGCGTAACAAGTCGTCTTTAAAGGTTTCGTTCATCCCCGCATGGATTTGTATAAAGGCGCCATAGCGATTTGCGAGTTCATAGGCTTGCCGCATCATCGGACTATCAAGCCTAAAGCGTCGCCTAAATTCCGGCCTTGGTGACGAGAGATAGTTATCAGTGTGAAGCTCGCCAAAGCCCTTGATGCTGCCATCCTTAAAGCCACTTTCGGCAGTTCTAAAAAGACTTTTAAAAATCCACTGGTCTGGGTCAGTGAAGCTGCGGCCTTGTCGTAAGATGTCGACCAATTCACGTTGCCCAATCGCAGGGATGTAGCGATCTTTCAACACCGCACGCATATCGTCATTGAGATAGCCAACTGCGCCTGCCCATTGCACGTTGTTTCGGTCCATCAGTTTTTTAAAATCGCCTGCATAGACCTCGTAATTATGCAGATGCACATCTGCGATGGGTACGGTTTTGGCTAAAGCAACTGAGCCTGGCAGGGGCTGGGCTTGCGCGAGCAGCGTGCAGCAAAACAGAGCACCCCCAAGATACTTCAAAAACGATTTAATGGCTGCTCTCATGGGTGCTGTTGATTTAAGTGACTGTAAAGATAGGGTGGTGCGCTTGGTAAATCGCACACAGAACGACTATACCTGTCAGGTCAAAGTCAAAAGATAATTTCATCTTGTGCCTAAAGGATCAAGCTCAAAAGGTAGCGTTAATCAGTTTAGTTTTAAATTGAACTTTTCAATCGCTTGAGCAAAAGCCTTTCCTTCAGCTTCAAACGCTGCTTGCATTTTGTCGACGGTCATATTCCAAGCCTCAGAACCTGTCGGTTTCATCGCCTCTTGAAACGAGGGTTCGGCAGTCACTTCGGCAGCGGCTTTTCGTAAAATTTCAACAACCTCCTTTGGCGTCCCAGCTTTGGTGTATAAGGCCGCCCAGATATCGGTGTAGAGATCTGGATACCCAGACTCTATAAATGTTTTAAGTTCTGGCATTCTCAGGCTCTTGTCGCGCGCCACCACTCCAATCGCTTTAATCTTTCCGTCTTTTAAATGAGGCCCACCGATACTGTAGGTTGTTGCCATCAGTTGGATGTCGTCGGCCAATAGGGCGCGAATCATTTCGGGTGAGCTGCGGTAACTAATTTCTTGATAGGGATCACCACCTGCGGTTGCAGAGATTTTTTTTGCCAAAATCAAGCCTAAATGAGAGGTGCCCAAGACCCCAATGTTCATAGATTTGCCGCGTTCTTTGATCTCTTTCATTAATGAGGGGATGTCTGTCGCTTTGACCGAAGCGCTTGCAAACAGAATGTAAGGCGCCTGACCGAGTGGCGCGATAGGCGTGAAATCATCAAGGGTGTAGCCTGCATCCTTGATCACAATCGGGGTCGTTGCCAAACCGTTAGAGGTATAAAACAACGTATAACCATCAGCCGGAGCATTCAAAACTTTTTTGGTGGCGACCATGGCCTGGCCACCGGTTGCGTTTTCGAGCACGACGCTGGTCTTTAAGATTTTACCCAGCCGATCTGCAAATACTCTGCCAAGCAAATCAAAAGGTGAGCCTGCACCAAAGGGAGTCACGAGCGTGATGGTTTTGTTGGGATAGTTGCTGGCCTGCGCAAGTGCGGGTGCGGGCATAGTCACGATGACAGACGTTGCAAAGGTTAAAACAAATGAAATGAATAGACGTCGTTGGAATATTGACATGATTGCCTCGGTTGTGATTTCAAATTCTATTAATTTGGCGTTTTTTTTATGCTAATAGAGGACTAGGGGCGAACATTCAGTTTTTGATATTAATACAAAGTTATGAGTGAATACTTAATTTTTTTTGATGCAACCATGTTGCGACTTCTTGTTGGTTTAACACGTCTGCGTACTTAAGAGCCATATCTGTTAGGTTTGCATAGTGATAGCTTTCGTGTTTGTCTGCCACACATTCTAAGGGCACGATTGTGCGATAGCCGCGTGACAGACTTTCAACCGCCGAGGCTCTGACACAACCTGATGTTGAGCCACCGGTTAGGATAACAGTATCGATTTTGTACCAAGTTAATAACGATGGTAGCTGTGTTTCAAAAAATACCGAAGGCATTTTTTTTGTGATGAAGACATCTTGATCGTGATTGACAAGAAGCCTGTCGTCCAACGATGCACGTTCTGACCCTTGCTTGATATTTTGAAGTGAGTCTGCGTTGTCGCTGCGGGTACCCCATACCCCTGCGTCGTGGCCTGAGGCAGAATATGAAACGCTAGTCCAGATGACGGGCCAGTTCAGCTGTCTACATAGTTCAGCAAGCGTATTGATATGGGTGATTTGATTAGGGTCGGTCGTGTAGGCGGTTGAAAAAAGATCTGGCCGAGTGTAGGCCTTTTGCAGGTC
>CAMEAW010000256.1 GCA_945911685.1 Bordetella parapertussis | reverse complement strand
ATGGAACTCAGACAACTTCGCTACTTTTTAGCTATCGCTGAACACGGCACGTTTTCAAAGGCGGCTAGCAAGGTGTTTGTGGCGCAGTCTGCACTGAGTCATCAGCTAGCACAGCTTGAAGACGAACTCGGTGCGCGATTATTTGAGCGGTCTCGTCGCGGGGTAGAGTTGACCGAGGCGGGCACAGTGTTTCATGCTTATGCGACCTCAATTTTGCGGCAAGTCGAAGATGCTGCCTCAAGCGTGGCTGGGTTAACCGATTCACCCGCAGGTAAAGTAGTGTTTGGGATACCGCATAGTGCTTCGCACGCTTTGGCCTTACCGTTATTGAAGGCTGTGCGCGAAGAGCTCCCGAAAGTGCAGCTTGAATTAACCGAAGAGTTAACCGGCAACTTAACCCGACAGCTGCTGGGGGGCTCGTTGCACATGGCGATCTTGTTTGATGACGGCGCGCTTGAAGATTTTATTTCAGAGCCCTTGGTGTCTGAGAAGATGTCGCTGATCTATCGTCCAGAAACAGTTTTTCAAAAGACGAGGGTGAACGCTAAGAAAAGTTCTGCGATTCAGGCGGGTCCTCAGGCAACACAGGCGCCAAACAAGACTCACTCACTAACAAAAGCCGTTGCCCAAACCAGTATCTCGTTTCGCGATGCCTTGGCTAAGCCGCTGATTTTGCCTGCGCAGCCACATGGCGTGCGGCCATTGATTGAGCAGCAAGCGGCTCGGGCGGGTTTGCTTGCACCGAACGTGGTCGCCGATATCAGTTCTATCAGCATCTTGCGCACTTCGTTGCTAGCGGGCCTAGGGTGCACGATCTTGCCTGTCATGCCCTTAAAAGCCGAGCTCGACAGCGGGGCCTTGGTTGCCCTGCCGATTCGTGCCCCGAGTGTTCAACGGGTGGTGGCACTATGCCGCTCGCGCCACATCCCACTCTCAACCGCAGCAGCCTCGGTCGGTGCGCTCACGGCCAAGGTGGTGCGTGCGCTTTGCCAACAGGGCTTATGGGTGGATGGTCGTTATGTTGGTCGCTGAACGAATTTAAAGTAACATATAAATAACATAAATTTATTTAATGTATTTTTTATATTACAATATTTGTAATGAAAAATAATCCAACCTTATCTTTTATCGGTCGGCAGGCGCTCGAGAATCTTGGCTTGAACGTTCGAACGGCTAGGCTTCGCCGCGGCGAAACCGAAGAGATGGCGGCGCAACGTGCCGGCGTGTCGCGGCCGACCTGGAGGCGACTCGAGGCCGGTCACCCCTCTGTATCTGTTGGGTTAGCCTTTGAGGCTTTGCAGTTATACGGCTTTAGCGAACAGCTGTTTTCTCTTGCTGACCCCGATCTAGATGCCGAAGGTCGTTCTAAAGAGGCAGCGCGTCGACCTTTGCGTGGGCGCGTAATCAATCAGTGATCAGTTTCATGGCTAAAACGACCTCCTCGGCAAGTTCCCGAAAAGTTCTCGAGCCAACACTTTTTGTTGGAATCGAAATTCGCGGTGTGAATCACTTCGTGGGCGAACTGCAGTGTGCGCAAAGTACGCAAGATTTCGTTGCGAGTTTTCAATACGCGCCAAGCTACTTATCGCTCGCTCAAAGTGGGAATGCCTTCGCTCTTGACCCGATCAATTTGCCATTGCGTACCGACCCCTACAAAACAACTGGTCGGCATTCGATCTTAGGAGTTTTATTTGATGCGGCCCCCGACGCTTGGGGCCGCACCGTGATGGCGTTGGACGAAGGTGTTTCAAGCGTGAGTCTGACCGAGGCGAGGGTATTACTGAAGGGTAAAGGGGCAGGTGTTGGTGCTATTTTTTTCACTACACAGCCCTTTGGATCAGGTTTCGCCTTGCCTGTTTACCCGACTAGTCGTCTGGATCAGGTGCCCGAGTTATATGAAATTGTTAGACGAATCGAAAATGGTCTGACACTTGATATGCACAGTCGAGCGTTATTGAAGAGTTCGTGGGATATCGGCGGCGCGAGACCAAAAGCGGTCGTGCAGGATGTAGATGGTGCTCAATGGATCGCAAAGTTCCCTCGAGGTATCGACACCTTTAGTCGTCAACGCGTCGAATGGGCGAATCTACAGATGGCGAAAGAGATAGGCATGCAGGTGCCTGATGCGCAATTGATCGAACTCGACGGAGACGACTGCGCTCTATTAGTTAGACGTTTTGATCGGACAGTTCAACCTGGTCACGATCAAGTCCTAGGGCGACAACACTACATCAGTGCGGATTCGTTGATCAGTCCGCCCGCTGACTTTGACAAATACAAAATGGACACGGCGTTTGGCGCCAGTTATTTTTCTTATGCACGCATTGCCGACGTTGTGCGACGTTTGAGTACCCATGCTGCGAGCGATTTGACCGAACTGTATGCACGTATGGTACTCAATGTATTAGTTCATAACACTGACGATCACTTAAAAAACACAGGCTTCTTGCTTGATGCAAGCAGTCAGTCGTATGGCCTGCGCTTGGCACCATTATTCGATGTCGTGACGCAAGAGGGTGGTTCGATACACATGTTGCATTTAGGTCCGGGGCCTAATAAAACTCGGTCGTATCAGTCAGGCCGCCTTGGCTCGCTAGATAATGTGTTGTCTGGAGCCAAAAGTTGTGCAATCAAACCTGTTGCTGCAAGCGGCATCATTGAGCGTGTACAAAGTGTCTTTGAGCGGCGACTTGAGTTTTATCAACAAGCGAAGATGCAACAGCAAGACATTGATTCGGTAGAAGCGTGCGTCATGCAGAAGGGTTAACGTTTTCTAATATTTTAGACCTTAGGTTTTTTTGCACTACAGCGCACACGTTCGGAAGCCTGAATAGATGTCGCGGCGCTCGGGGGTAAAGAAATTACGGTACTGCACATGTCGTAACACCGAGTGCGTGACGGCAGCGGCACCCCGTAAAACTTTGCGGGTACCAAACCACGGGGCTGAGTACTCGGCGTAGGGATGCACCAGAAAGCCGTCAAAGGGTTCAAACGTATCTTGTGTCCATTCCCAAACCTCGCCCCAGTTAAAGTTTGGGGTAGTGCGGGCTGCGCAATCCCATTCGGCCTCAGTGGGCAAGCGGCGCTGTGCCCAGGCGCAATAGGCTTGGGCATCATCCCAAGAGAGATGAACCGCTGAGTCTTGCATGTTCATGGGCGCCCAGACGCCAAAGGTTTGAATCTCGAAGCTTGAACCAGTTTGACGAACATAGAGCGGTAAGCGATGCCCGGTAGCTGCGATAAACGACATATATTGCGCCCAGCAAACAGGCTCTAAGTCGATTTCAA
>CAMEAW010000255.1 GCA_945911685.1 Bordetella parapertussis | reverse complement strand
AAGGTTGAGGCGGTGCTGTTCGGAGAGCTGATTTTGGCAAGATTCGTCAAACAAGCAAAAGAACAAGGCCAGCCGTTAGTCGCGATCCTCTCTGAGCCCCTTTTTGTTGAACCGCAAGGTATCGGTGTGAACAAAGGCGAGCCGGCTTTACTCGCAGCGATCAACGAGCGGTTGTTAGCGATGGATCGCAATGGCGAATTACAAACCATTTTTGATAAGTGGGTTGGGCAGAACTCAGCCTATGGTTTTGTCCGTAACTATAAAGTAGAACCTATCGCGCCATAAATAGGCTCACCTGTTTAGCGAAGCCGGGGGTACTCTGGATATCTCCTTTCTGCTGACCGGAACTCACGCGGCCGATCTTGGCCAAGGGTTGCTTGTCACGCTTACGCTTTTTATCTGCTCTTTGCTGTTCGCTGTGATTTTCGCGTTGCTGCTGGCCAGCATTCGAGCGCTGCCTGTGCGCCCACTCCGCCTGCTAGTCGCAGCGATCGTCGAGTACCATCGCAACGTTCCAGTGCTAGTTCAAATCCTGATCTGGTACTTCGCTGTGCCACAAGTTTTGCCTGACCCCTTAAGGCTTTGGCTCAATCGTCAAGACGGCGAATTTTTGTTCTCAATGATCGCCCTGGCATTAAATAGCGGCGCTTTCATGTCCGAAGATTTACGCAGCGGTTTGCGTGCAGTTCCTGCTGCACAATTTGACGCCGCACGCTCGCTTGGACTCAGCCAGATGGGAGCGCTGCGCTACGTGATGCTGCCCCAAGCGCTTCGCATCGCCGTTCCCGCAATCATCAACCAAACCTTATTTCTGTTTAAAAATACTAGCCTAGCGATGGCCGTTGCCGTCGGCGAACTCACCTATCGAATGCACGAAATAGAAAATACGACCTTTCGAACCTTTGAGATTTTTATGTTTGGCACGATTGCCTATTTAATATTTTCGTTCAGTCTCATGGGCTTCGGGGCTTGGTTCAGCCGACGCTATCCCTCTGCGCACAGGATCTAAAAATGCTCGATATCCTGCGTGACTTCGGAGTGTTATTCTTGATCGGAAGCTATCCGACAGGGCCACTGGGCGGGCTGGCAGGTACATTGCTGCTATCAATACTGGGTTTGGGATTGTCTTTTCCCTTAGCGCTTGTGCTTGGCCTCATGCGCACGAATTCTCAACGTTGGCTGCTTTGGCCCGCCACCATCTGGGTCTATACCTTGCGCGGTTTGCCCTTGTTGATGATTATCTTTTGGGCTTACTTTGGCATTCCCATATTGCTCGGACGTGACGTATCGGCCTTTATCACGGTCGTTTGCGCAATCGTCATTTACGAAAGTGCGTTTTTAAGCGAAATCGTACGTGCTGGACTCGAAGGCCTGTCACTCGGTCAAACCCAAGCCGCACGAGCACTCGGCCTGACGTATTTTCAAACAATGCGCTACGTTTTACTGCCGCAGGCTCTTACCAATATGCTGCCCTCGCTATTGAACCAATTTGTCTCAATTATTAAGGCAACCTCGTTAGCATATGTCGTGGGCGTACACGAAGTCACGCTCGTTGCAAGTCAGGTCAACAGCATGCTTTTGACCAAACCAATGCAAGTGTTTTTCATTTTGGCGGCCATGTATTTCGTTCTTTGTTTTTCGCTTAACCGAGCGGCCGGCGCTTTAGAACGCCATCTCGCGCGACGATGAGTCAGCGAGCGCACCAAAACATTGTTGCGCTAAGATTTTGTGCACGGTGGTGCCTGCAAGCTCGCGCGGAAGCACGCGTGCAACTCAGTGTGCAACGAACAAAAGACATGGGGTCCGCCGACTTCAAACATTTGTCCGCGACCGAGTCTTAAGACAAAATCTTGGTTACCTCGGTTGGCGATTGTTCCTCGCCATTCATGGCTGATGGCATTTTGCGCGAAATTGATCCGAATCGCTGATTGTGCGAATGTATTGACTGATAATAAGAATAAAAACAGGCCGCTAAGACGCGTTAATGTCTTCACTTTGAACAGGTCCTAAAATACGCCCTAGCGTTTACTTCGCCGTACCCTGGCGCAACACTAGAAACAGCTTGGTCAAGATCACCATCTCTGGGATACCAGAAATAAAGGTATCGTAGTTATCGAAGGTGGTGGCGTACTCAAGGTCGCCGCTGTTTGAGATGCCTTCCAAATAACCCCATACATGCCAGGCGATCAAGGGCAATAGCCACACTGCCCGGCCTTTGTCGAACGCCTGCACTTTGACCAAAAAGTAGGCAACGGCAAGGTAGGCGGCAACTATTAACATCGTTGGCCCCGAACTAAAGCCACCGGTTTCTGCGGCCGAGGTCGTTAAGAAATAAATCCCTAAATCAAAAATAGCAACATAAAAGAACATCTTCCAGAGTTCGGCTGGATTATCAAATGCTTTAAGTGGCGCAGCAGGAGTGATCACTTGAATCACTGGCTGAACCGGCTCGGTTGCGCGTACGACTTGAGCTTGTGTCGCGGCCTCAGCTTGGTCGACAGACGCAACAACAATAGCCTTGCCACAGGCGCTACAGAACTTGGCGTCATCTGCACATTTCGTACCACAGGCTGAACAGAAGGGCATCGCTGATCTCTTTGAAAAAGGTAAAACTCGCGTGTCTATACTTTAATGCAATATGGGAGTCATAGGCGGGATTTTCAAGCCTTAATCGGACCACAGCCCGCCATTCACATCCAAAATCTCACCCGTCACAAAGCCCGATTCGGGTGACGCCAAGAACAAAATCGCAGATGCGATCTCAGAGGCCTTACCCATACGCCCCACGGGTATCAAATCCTTGAGCGTTTGTGGAAATGCGGTCGTCATCGCAGAAGCAACGGGGCCTGGTGCCACGGCATTCACCGTGATACCGAACGCGGCAAGTTCTTTTGCCAGATAAGACGTCATGATGTGCACACCAGCCTTAGATACCCCATAGGCCACGTTACCCGCACGGTCTTGTTCTTTGGGGTCGAGCCATGGGCGAGGATTGCCACCGTTTTTACCGAGCACCGAGCCAATATTGATGATGCGACCCAGCTTCTGTTGTTTCATCACAGGGATCACCGCCTGACAGCACAAGAAGGTACCCTTCAGGTTGATGTCGATAACGCGATCCCACTCTTGTTCAGTGATGTTTTGCGCACTACCCACCGACACAACACCGGCCACATTCACCAAAATATCTAAGCGACCATGCCGCTGCACGACACCGTTTACGCAGTGCGTGATGTCAGAGGCATCGCACACGTTGAGCGCAACGTGCTCAATGCCACCGCCTGTATCCGTTGCACC
>CAMEAW010000254.1 GCA_945911685.1 Bordetella parapertussis | reverse complement strand
TTAATCATGGCCTCGGGTAAGTAGCCGTCTCGGTCGTATTCCATCACGCTTACAGCGCCGTGGCGTTTTGAGAGTTTTTCGCCGTCGGGGCCTAAGATCATCGGCACGTGGCCGTACTCGGGGACTGGGGCGCCAAGTGCTCGCAAAATCGTGATCTGTCTGGGGGTGTTGTTGACGTGGTCATCGCCGCGCAAGACGTGAGTGATGCGCATGTCCCAGTCGTCAACGACCACGCAAAAATTGTAGGTAGGGGTGCCATCGGGGCGGGCGATGACTAGATCGTCAAGTTCGGTGTTCTCAAAACTGATCGGACCTTTCACCAGATCGACCCAAGCGGTCGCACCGTCTTGGGGGCTTTTGAAACGCACGACGGGTTTGCGATCGGTGGGTACTGGCGGCAAGACCTTGCCTGGTTCAGGGCGCCAGGTCCCGTCATAGCGTGGCTTGGCGCCCTTGCTGCGCGCAAGGTCTCGCATCGCCTCGACTTCTTCGTTTGAGCTATAGCAATGATAGGCGGTACCCGCTGCCAGCATGCTGGCCACGACGGCGCGATAGCGCTCCATATGCTGCATCTGATAAAACGGGCCTTCATCTGGGGTCAAACCTAGCCAGTTCATGCCGTCAAGAATCGCTTGTACCGCCTCTGGTGTTGAGCGTTCAAGATCGGTATCTTCAACGCGCAAAATAAACGTACCACCAAAGTGGCGCGCGAACGCCCACGAAAATAATGCGGTGCGTGCCCCGCCCAAGTGAAGAAAGCCCGTGGGCGAGGGGGCAAAGCGCGTGCGTACAGGGGTTGAAGCAGAGGTCATAAATGAGGCAATGTTAAATTAAAACGCTTTGTAAAAACTGCGAAATATCAGAGATCTCTTCGGGGCAAACGGAGTGCGGCATTGGGTAGGTGTGCCACTGCACCTTGTAGCCAAGTTCTTGTAGCTTGGCGCGCGAAGTTTCGGCGCGTTCGGGTGCCACGACTGGGTCGTAGGTGCCGTGCGCTAAAAAAATAGGGGTGTCAAGATTTGCCGAATGATGTTCGGCCTGGGCCAAGTCGCCTAAAGGTAAATAGCCTGATAGGCCCATCAGGCCCGCGAGCTTGAACGGTGCCCGAATGCCCGTGTGCAGGGTCATGGCGCAGCCTTGCGAAAAGCCAGCCAGCACAATATTACTGTTTGGAACGCCCCGCGCATTTTCGCGAGCAATCAGCGCGAGAATCGCTTGTTCAGACAAACGAATACCCGCTGCATCTTCGCGCTTGACAAGCTGAGGAGTCAAAATGTCGTACCACGAGCGCATTGCCATGCCACCGTTAATGGTGACGGGTTGAACCGTTGCGTGCGGAAACACAAAGCGCACCGCTTTGGAAGCGGGCAGACGCAGTTCTGGGACGATGGGCGCAAAGTCATGACCATCGGCGCCGAGGCCATGCAGCCAAATCACACTGTGGGTGGGCGCGGGGCCGGTTTCGTGCTCTACGCACTCAAGCAGTTTGTTCTCGTTCATGGTGCTGAGTCAGGATCCTGTAGGGTTTTAAGCGCCTGAAATAACGCGCGATAGTGTTTGCGCAAAGGGTCTTGGCCTGGTCGCAGGTTTTCGTTTGCAGCAGCCTCTTTGCGTCCTTCGCGTATCAAGGTGCGCAGATGTTGAATATCCGCATGGGGATATTTTTGTAGCAGCACGGTAAACGCCGCATCGTCTTTTATTAGGCGGTCACGCAAGGCCTCGAGCCGATGCATGGCCTGTGTTTGCTCACGAGAGCCATTTTTCCAGGTATCGAGCTGGGCCCGAATCTGGTCGGCGGGTGCGTCGCGCATCAGTTTGCCAACAAAGTGCACTTGCCGCCTCAGGCCTTCGCGGGCTGTGGTGCGTTGCGCTAAGCGGATCGCCTCATAGAGCCGCTCAGAGAGTGGCAGTTGTTTGAGTCGCTCGGGCGAGAGCTCGACGAGCTCTTTGCCAAGGTCGACCAAGGCAAGCATTTCGCGCTTGACGTGGGATTTGCTAGGGCCGTCATAAATTGAGTCGGGCGCGTCGTCGGGGGTTTCAGGTAAATCAGTCATCATGGAGCTATCATAAAGCCTCACGCGAATGGACCCCTAATGGCTACTTCAATTTCTTTTCTTCCCATTGCCGAAAATCGCCCGATTTTCGAAGAATTAGTGACGCAAGCGCTTAAACACGCCAAAAGTTTGGGTGCAAGCGATGCCGCGGCCGAGGTCTCTGAGGCCCAAGGGCTGGCAGTCTCGGTGCGTAAAGGTCAGGTCGAGACCGTCGAACAAACGCGCGACCGCTCGATGGACATTACAGTGTTTGCCGGGCAGAGACGCGGTTCGGCTTCGACCTCTGATTTTTCACCGGCAGCCATGCGTCAGACGGTTGAGGCTGCCTGGCATATTGCGCGCTACACCGCAGAAGACCCGTCTGCCGGTTTACCCGAGGCTGATTTGCTGGCTAAAGACGTCAAACATACCTTGCAGTTGCATCACCCGTGGGCGGTCAGTGTGGCGCAGGCAACTGAGCTTGCCATCGCTGCCGAGCGCGCAGCGCTGGATACCGACAAGCGCATTACCAATACCGAAGGCGCGGGCGTTGATACGCACGAAGGCCATTTTGTACTGGGCAACACCCGCGGTTTTCTGGACGGCTATGCCTACTCACGTCATGGCCTTTCGGTGGCGCCGATTGCGGGCCGCGGGCAGTCGATGCAGCGCGATTACTGGTACACCAGCGATCGCCGTGCCAATCGGTTGGCTGACCCGGCTGCTGTCGGGCGCTATGCGGCCGAGCGCGCTTTGTCGCGATTGAGCGCGCGGCGGATCCCAACCGGACATTTTCCGGTGCTGTTCGAGGCCCCATTGGCGCTCGGCCTAGTCGGCGCGTTGACGCAGGCGATCAGCGGCGGGTCGCTCTATCGCAAGGTGAGCTTTTTGGTTGACTCGCTTGGAAAAGAGATTTTCCCGACGCATCTCTCTATTACCGAAGACCCACACATCAAAGGCGCGATGGGTAGTTCGCCGTTTGACGAAGAAGGTGTTCGGACACAGGCGCGTGATCTGGTGCGAGACGGTGTGTTACAGGGCTATTTATTGTCGACCTATACCGCGCGCAAGCTGGGTATGACGACAACGGGTAATGCGGGTGGTTCGCATAACTTAGCGCTCACTTCAAGCTTAACGCGGCGCAAAGACGACTTACCTGCCATGCTTCGCAAAATGGGCACAGGTTTACTGGTGACCGAACTGATTGGACAAGGCGTCAACTACCTGACCGGCGATTACTCACGAGGTGCGTTCGGGTATTGGGTCAAA
>CAMEAW010000253.1 GCA_945911685.1 Bordetella parapertussis | reverse complement strand
CCAAGAGGTGAGTGCTTTAACGCAGGCTGCGCATCAACATTTTGATCACTTACCTTTATGCGTATTTGACTCATTAGCCATTTTTGCTGAACCCACCCAAGGTGCCGATTTTGTGCTGCTTGAGCAGTGTCCACTCATGGGCAGCGTTTGAGCCATGCTTCGGTTTTGCACGCAGTGATGGCCCGTCACAATCTTGTCATGCGATAGCCATGAAATTGTCAAATGAATGGAGCAAGATACCTAGCCATGAAACCTGCTGAATATGAGATTCCAGAACAACAGCCACAGCGTCATCGCGCAATATGGATTTCGGATATTCACCTGGGTACTCCGGGTTGTAAAGCAGAGTATCTACTCGATTTTCTAAAATGGAACGAATCGGATAAGCTTTATCTTGTAGGTGACATCATCGACGGATGGCAACTCAAGAAAGGCTGGTATTGGCGTCAAAGCCATAACGATGTGGTTCAGAAGATTCTACGTAAAGCGCGAAAGGGCACCCACGTGACCTACATCGCAGGCAACCACGACGAAGTGATCCGCCAGTTTTTAGGGATGGCGTTTGGTGACATTAAGATTGTTGACGAAGCCACCCACACGATGTTAGATGGTCGGCGAATTTGGGTGACGCACGGCGACTTGTTTGACGGCATTATTTTGCATGCAAAATGGCTCGCCTATCTAGGCGACAGTATGTATACGGTGATCCTAAAAATCAACAACTGGTTTAACCACTTTCGCCACAAAATGGGTTTGTCGTATTGGTCACTGTCACAATACCTAAAATATAAAGTTAAAAATGCTGTGTCATTTATCACAAACTTTGAAAACATTATGACAGATGAGGCAAGGCGACGTGGCTACGATGGTGTCTTGTGCGGGCACATCCACAAGGCTGAGATCCGCGATATCGACGGAATTTTGTACTGCAACGATGGCGACTGGGTTGAAAGCCTTTCAGCGATCGTTGAGACGACAGACGGCGTACTGAAGATCGTGCACTGGCCCTACCAAACCAGCGAAACACTCGACGAGCAAGAAGACTTGGCTGTGTCAGCCTAGCGATATTGCTTGCCGCTCGCTAGGCGTCTGCCCCTGAGGTGTCAGCGCGTAATGTAACCGTGGCCCGCTCAGTGTCTGCACGTGACATCAGTCGATCCAAAATATCAGTCACTTCAAACACCGCGCGATTCTCGATGCGCGAGACGGTATCTTTATAGGCGGGTAAGTTTTCGAGCAGCGCCAATACGCCTTTTCGGATGGCTCGCAATGAGGGGATCACCAACCCGACACCTTGCTCGCGTACCCAGTTGGTGTTGTAACGCTCTTGCGGCATCGTCCAGGCGTTACCAAAGGTGATAACCGGTAAGCCCATGTGCACCGCTTCACTCAGGCTACTTGGTCCAGGCTTGCCAATAAAAAAATCACCCAATTGCATGTAATGATTAATTTTTTGTGTAAACCCAATCACCACATGTCGAACACTCGGTTTGAGTGCAGAGATTTTTTTGTTTAAGGTCGCATTCATACCACATAGAAAAATAAGCTGAATGTCAGGTAGCGCTTTCGCGATGCGAAGCATGTCGCTCGAACCATGTCCACCGAACATGACAATCCCTGTCGGCTTTTCTGGATCCAGTCCGAGTTCTAGGCACTCTGTCTCGTGATCAATCTCAGGCTGCTCATAAAAAGCTGGTCGTAAGATCATCCCCGACGTCAACGAGATTTGTTCGTCCGTGTAGCCAGCCGTACGCGCTTGTTCGGCTGCGTGTGACGTACCACAAACAAGATGCTGTGCTTGATTGGGTTCTATCCAAAAATGTGGGGGGTAATCGGCCATGTCTGTCAGTACCGTTACAAATGGCACTGTGGGCAGGGCACTCGTGACGCTTTCGTAGAGCGCTTTATTGAAATTTGGTACCAACGAAACGACGTGATCGGGCTTGGTGTCACGCCAGTGCTGCTCAAGCTTGCGCACCATGGCGCTATGCCCCATCTTGATCATCGCTTGAAACAGTTTGAGTTCTGTCGAAAGCCCGAGCGTGAGGCCATGGCGTAGTCTGAAGTTATAAAGGTCTTCAGGCGCGCAGCGCATCACCTTGTTAAAGTTGGCCTTGGGGTCTAGCACTTCAAATAGATTCACCAGACGCACATTCCAGGGGCGCCGTTCGAATTCAATAGCTTGCTGTAGCGCCAGCGCCGTAGCGCGATGGCCGCCGCCCGCATTGAAGTAAATGAAATCAATAGTTTTGTTCATTGAAAGGTATCTTCATCCTTTCATATGACAGGGTCATGACAGTACGTTGACAACACGTCGATTGGTAGGGGCTTTATTTACCCGCAGCGCGCCTGCTCAAGAGTCGTGTCGCGTTTGTTCTAGGTCTACAAGCTCTTGGTACGTCTCAGCACTTTGAATGAAGTGTGTAAAGCTGTAGTGCGCATCGGCATACTCAGCTTGGGCTTTTCCAGCCTTTTTTGGTGTACTCGAATCCAGCTCGAGCTGCTGTTGTCGCCAGTTTAAAAATATCTTCAAGACGAAATTGTTCCAATCGTCTTCCGTTGCATCGCGGGTATTGCCCGAACAGTAAGCCACCCAGCGTTTCTTGACGTTCATCTGTTGCTCCTGCCATCAGGCTAAGAAGGCGATGCTGCGGCACAGCATCTATGTCTAGTCCGTAGAGTACCCACTGAATATGCGATTTATATGACAACGTCACCGTTTGTGATGAATGACAAATTTGCTGTTTGCCAAATGAGGCTAAAGCAGAGTGTCTTTGCATCAATCAGTCGTTTGGCTACACATTCACATTTTTGTCATGCTTGATAGGCATAATCGGGATCGATCTCGCTAGGGTCACGGCTGCATTATTTTGTGTTTGAATTTACCAAGGATATTTGTGATGAGAGCTTTTGTGAATAACGTGTTGCGTATTGCGCTACTCGGTTGGTTGTTATCTTCGACTATCGCGATGGCACAGTCTGCGATCTGTTACAACTGCCCCCCTGAGTGGGCAGATTGGGGCACGCAACTTAAGGCGATTAAGGCTAAAACCGGAATCACCGTGCCCTCTGATAATAAGAACTCTGGTCAGACGTTGGCGCAGTTGGTAGCTGAAAAAAGTAGTCCTGTTGCCGACGTGGCATACCTAGGCGTTACCTTCGGTATCCAAGCGAGCGCTGATGGAGTGGTCACGCCCTTTAAGCCAGCCGCCTGGAATGAAATCCCTGACGATTTAAAAGACCCGGCGGGTAACTGGTTTACGATCCATTCTGGTACGTTAGGCTTTATGGTCAATGTTGATGCTCT
>CAMEAW010000252.1 GCA_945911685.1 Bordetella parapertussis | reverse complement strand
TTCACTAAAAACGCAGCGTCACTCGCAATAAAAACGGTGTATCCATCTGGTTTACTTTTGGCAACAAACGCAGCCCCGATGGCCTCAGAGCCACCTGATTTATTTTCGACCACAACTGATTGCCCCCACTTTTTTTCTAAGCGGCTGGCTAACGCACGGCCTAGTAAATCAGTGATGCCGCCCGGCGTATACGGGACGACGATTTTGACGGTTTGAGAAGGGTAGTTTGTCGCGGGATCCGCGGCCTGCACGCTGTGAGTCGTGCTTAAAGCGGTCGCTAAGGCGATCAATGAGAGGAGTCTATTGGCTGTCATGGCTGTCTCGGTCAGTTTGTATGGATCCGGTTTTTTTACGAAACACTTATTTGTGGGGGATCCTGAGTTGTGAGGACTAGATTACTGGGTTTTGCAGAAAGTGCAAGATGCGACGGCCTGCCCAAGGCTGAAAGTCCAAAATGTGATCTGTTGTGCTTGGCAGAGCCTGCAAGATTTGACTGACTGCCTGTTTAGCGCAGCGAACGATCCCGTATTCATCGTCTGATCTCAAGTTATCCAAGTGTCATGTTGCAGTGCCGCAAGACGCAATGTTTGCTATGAAAAATTAAAATTGCGGCGCACAGTCTTGTGAGACTTGGGCATCTATCAAAATCCGTTTAGACTATAGACACAGAATATGGGCGGTTTTGATCAGAACGTGGTGAAGACCGAAGTGGCCTGCCAAACCTCGTAGTTGAAACAGTCGAATTTAAAACAGCTAGATCGGAGATACAGCAATGACTTCAGAAGCACCAGCCTCGCAATATGATGTCGTCGTAATTGGCGCGGGTTTTGCCGGCCTGTACACACTACACCGCTTGCGTGAACTTAAGCTTCGCGTCAAAGTGCTTGAGGCAGGCGATGGCGTTGGTGGCACCTGGTACTGGAATCGCTATCCCGGTGCGCGTTGCGACGTTGAAAGTCTTGAGTATTCTTATTCGTTTTCAGACGACTTGCAGCAAGAGTGGGAGTGGCCCGAGCGTTTTGCCGCGCAGCCAGATATCTTGAAGTACGCCAACCACGTTGCTGATCGTTTTGATTTGCGCCGTGATATTCAGTTCAACACACGGGTCAAATCCGCGGTGTTTAATCGCCAGACAAACAACTGGACCATCACGACAACAACTGGTGAGGTCGTGTCGGCCAACTTCTGCATCATGGCGTCTGGCAATTTGTCGCTGCCGCGTGTGCCCGACTTTAAAGGGCTGAACAACTTTAAAGGTAAGTGGTACCACACTGGTCAATGGCCGCACGACAAAGTTGATTTCACCGGCAAGCGCGTAGGTATCATCGGTACCGGCGCGTCGGGTATTCAAACGATTCCGGTGGTGGCTAAAGAAGCCAAACATTTGCATGTGTTTCAGCGTACTGCAAACTTCAGCGTGCCCTCTGTGAATTACAAACTGCCTGAAGAAACCATCAAAAAGCATAAGGCCCGTTATAAAGAGGCGCGCGCTGAAGCCAATAAAACACCATTTGGGATTTCTGGCTATCCGCCACCGACTAAAAATGTCCTTGAAGATTCTGAAGAAGCTCGCGAACAGAGCTTTGAGAAAAAGTGGAACACCGGCGGCAACATCAGCTTTTTGTACTCGTACAAAGATTTGCTGGTCAATAAAGACGCCAACGAGGCGGTCTCTGAGTTTGTACGCCGAAAAATTCGTAGCATCGTGAAAGACGCCAAGGTCGCAGAGATCTTATGCCCGAATGATCACTACATCGGTACCAAACGTTTGCCGCTAGATACCGATTATTTTGAGACGTTCAATCGACCAAACGTCACGCTCGTCAATATCAAAAATGCTCCGATCGTTGAGATCACCGAGAAGGGCATCAAAACCACTGAAGCCGAATACGAGTTTGATGCCATCATCTTTGCAACAGGCTTTGATGCCATGACTGGCGCGATTATGGATATCGACATTCAAGTCAATGACGGTGCCGAGTTACGCAAAAAGTGGTCTGAAGGCCCCAAGACCTATTTGGGGTTGATGACAGCTGGTTTTCCGAACATGTTGATCATCACAGGCCCCGGTAGCCCGTCGGTCAAAACCAATATGATTTCGGCGATTGAGCAGCACGTGGATTGGATTTTTGATCTGCTCAAATATGTCAAAGAGAATCAATACGCGCGTGTCGAGGCTGACTTGGATGCAGAAGAGAAGTGGGTTAAGCACGTGAATGAAGTCGGCGACTCAACCCTGTATCCGTTGGCAAATTCTTGGTATGTCGGTGCCAACATCCCAGGCAAACCAAGGGTGTTTATGCCTTACGTTGCCGGCTTAGATAAATATCGCGTCATCTGCGATCAAGTGGCAGCTGAGGGATACCGCGGTATGGTGTTGGCCCGCTAAGTCGTTTTCTCGGCTGGTTTTTTGCCAGCAATAAAAGCGGTCACCATACCGACTAGAGTCGCCCCTCCGAGCACGGAGGCGGCGATTTCTTTATTGATGATGGCGCAATATAAGGCTGAGGCTAAGCCTGCGAGTGCAACAATGAGCGCACAAAAAATACTCATTAAACGTTCTGAGAAGATAAGCGTGTGTACGCGGCGATGTTCGTTGCGTCGATGCGCAGATTCAATGGATGTTTGTTCAAAAACCCAGTTGACCCGCTCAGGTGCAATGCGAGCGAGCCGTTCGAGCTGTTCAATTGGTAAAAGTGGGCAGTCTGCCGTGGTTGATGATAGGGTAAGTTCTTGGCCAGAATCGCGCGAGTGCGCCTTAGTATGACGACTGACCATACTGATCCAAGGTGCGTTTTGTTGTGTGATTCAAGTCTTGGCCGATTAGCCGCATATCAGCCATAACTCGAGAGAAGTCGTGTTGTGTGTACGTTTCGTTTGACAGCCTTGCGCGACTGTTTTTGATAAAAGATTTGTGAGTTGAAAAATATAATTTAGTGAACAGTGCACGTAAAAATTTCACTGTGAGCCTCTTTCGTAGATCAAAAATAGGTTGTATAGCTGAATTTTAGCGATCAATCGCCATTCAGGTTGTAAGGAATTGCAACAGCCAACCGCCAACGCACCGTTTCACCCTTGGCGCGGCTTCAAGGCATAATGCAGTTATCTATTTCAGCAAATATTCATTAGCCAAATACCATGACCAGAATCGCCAAATTTGAATGGACCATCACAGGTTTGAAAATCAATCTTCCACCCGAGGACGAGATTGATGATGATGAGGAGTACGGCAAGATCAGCGACGCGTCTGAACTGTTGCTGGCAGCCAATGCGGCCTCAGGCGTGGCTGAGCGCAAGCGCCTCAAGCTGGCTGCCTGGCAGGCTTTGCAGCCGCTGCAGCTTGACGTCAACTATTTCACGGGTGGCTTATTCAA
>CAMEAW010000251.1 GCA_945911685.1 Bordetella parapertussis | reverse complement strand
CACAAAACGGTAGGCCGTAACCGCAAGCGCCAGATGACCAAGGCAATCCAACCACACGTGACCACTGCAGCAGCAATAACGGGCCACCAAAGCAGCTGTGGTGCGTAACCTACCGTTAAACGCGCAATATTCAGTGAGATTTGTTTTGGAATGCCAAAGTGCAGCGCGAACCAACCGACCCAGACACAAACGATTGTGACTGAAAAACACATCAGGGCAAACCAGTCAAGCGCATTAATGACGCCGCGTCGCATGGTGGGAAGTGCTAACGCAGCCAGCACGGCTAGGGGCATTACAAATAAAACGTATTCGGGTTCTCCGGGTTCTTGCAGTACGGGCAGTGTGAACAGCACGCCTAAAAGAAAAGATAAAGGTAACCAAATGTGCGGGGCTGTGATCCAGCGCCGCCACTGCCAAAGTGCCAACATGGCTAAAGGCCAAATCGGCCAAAGAAACCACGGTAAATCCCGCAGGGGGCGCAGGGCCACGTCAAGCTCTGGCAGCCCCAGGCGGCTTGTGTTCCAGTGGCGCCAAGCCTCGATCCAGTTGGGGTCAGCACGTGTGGCGAGTATCCACCAAGTGGCAATGACAGCGCCAGCGAGCATAATCGCGCCCAAGATATGGTGGCGCTTTGACCATAAGCCGCTTCTGGGATGAATCGCAAACAACAGTGCGAACAAGATGGGGATCAGGCCAGGCCAGGCTCGGCTAAAAAAAGCACCCATCAACGCGACGGCTAACACAGCGGCGCCAGACAGTGGCTTGTCGAGCATGCGCGTGAGCGCAAAAAATGCCAGTGCGTGGCATGCAATATGTGCGGGCACGATTGAGGTTTCGTGCAGACGAGCCAAAATACCGATCGTGGCTAAGAGCAGCAAGGTGGCGGCATCGGCAAGCAATCTGCCATAGTCTTTGACCGACGGTTCGCCCCCAAAGGGCAGTGCCAAGGGCTGGGCTTCGGTGCGGCGGGCTAGCAAATAGGTGCCGTACCATAACGACGCTAGGGTCAGCGAAAACCAGATTAAGTTTGCGATGCGCGAGGCCACGATATCGCCTAGCAGTGGCCCAAAAAGCGCGATTAAGCCACCCCCAACCCACATCGTCAAAGGGCCATCTTGCGCAAGGGCGAGCGACCCAATGTGCGGGGTGAACCAACCCGTGCCGCCATGTAAAGCCGACAGCATGCTTGCTAACCCGACGACGTCGTCGGTTTTCCAGGGGTCACGCCCCAGTAGCCCCGCAACGATATACGAGAACGACAGCGCAAACAACAGCAACCGCGGTAACTTAACCGTGGCTGGCGCAGTCATGCGAGCGGGAGTGGCGGGGTGTTTGGGTGACACGTCTTAAATATAGCCTGCTGGGACGTTCTGACAAAAAAAAGCAGCCAAAGGCTGCCTTGGTTTACGCAAATTGATCGTAAAGGATCAGATTACGCAGACGCCTTTTTTGTACCTGTGGTGCGAGCAAAACGCGCGCGGAATTTCTCGACACGACCAGTTTCAACCAAGCGTGTCTGAGCGCCAGTATAAAAAGGGTGTGATTCAGAGGTGACGTCGCATTTAAACAAGGGCATGGTCTTGCCATCGATTTCGATGGTTTCACGGCTTGTGAGCGTTGAGCGCGTGACAAACTTGTTGCCGGTTTGCAGGTCAACAAAGGCCACGTCATGATATTTTGGGTGAATGCCGTCTTTCATTTTGAATCCTTAAGGGTTGGTCGGGTCGCCGGTGGGTGAGATGGTATCTAAAGTAGATTGCCTCTAAACACCCGCCACGTATCCTGAGTTCAGCCTAACATTCTACAATGAATAGGTGTTTTAAGCAAAACGGCAATGCTATTCTGACACACGTGTCTTTTTAAAAGATCTATTTAAAACAAGCCCTTGGAGCCTCAACAGTGTCACGCAAGCATGAAATTCCGACAATCTCTGAGGCTGCAGGTGTGCGTTATCTGCATTTTGGGACTGAATGGGTGCAGGGGGCCATGTGGGTGGCTCGGCCCGCCGAGCTCGTCTTGGAGTACACCGCGCAACTGATGGCTTGGTTGCTGTTTTTGAATCCGTCGCGCGGGCAAGACCTCGGTTTGTTGGGGTTGGGCGCAGGTTCGGTGACACGGTTTTGCCTGAAACATACCTCCCATCGCTTGCGCGTGGTTGAATGGAACCCACTCGTGACTTCAGCTTGCGAACTGTACTTTAAGTTGCCTCGGCCCGCGCGCCTCGAAATTGATCACTGCGATGCTGCAGAGTGGGTGGCTGACCCCAAGCAACAGGATACCTGTGCAGTACTCATGGTGGATATTTATGATGGGCAGGCGCGGGGGCCGGTACGGGATTCTGTAGAGTTTTATCAAGACTGCCGCGGGGTGCTCAACGAGGTTGGTGTCTTGACTGTCAATTTGTTTGGCGCGCACGCCAGTTTTGAGCGCAATATCCGCAACTTAAGCCTGGCGTTCGACGGGCGATTGCTGCTGCTGCCCCAAATCGATGCCGGTAATCAGATCGTGCTGGCGTTTAAAGGCCCTAAGCTAGAGGTCTCTATCGAACGCCTCTTGGCGCGTGCCGAAGACGTCGAAAAGCAATATGGGCTGCCTGCAAAAAAATGGGTGCGCTCAATGTTGAGCCGAACCGAAAATGCAATGTTGGTGATTTAGTGAAGTGAAAATAAACGGATTGGTGCAATGAGATATTGGATTTAGCGCAGTGAAGATAAACGGATTGGTGCAATGAGATATCGGATTTACCTTGCGGTATTGCTCTGCAGTCTCACATTCTTGGTCGCGCCGACGGTTTGGGCGCAAACCAAGTCTGTATCCATTTTGGGTACCGAGCGTGGCGCGGGCGCCGAAGCCATGCGAGACGGCCTACGAGATGCCTTGAAGACCGTTGGCTTTGTGGATGGCCGTAATCTCAAAATGGTAATCGAGACAGTCGTAGATGACGAGCAGCGCTTGAGTCAGCAAGCGCTGAACTTGGTCTTAGGGCGTCCTGATGTGTTGGTCGCGCTTTCGATACCGGCAGCGCAGGCCCTCATGCGACATACCAAGCAAATGCCGATTGTATTCGTGGGCGTAAAGGATCCCGTCGAGGCCGAGTTGGTACCTAGCTGGTCGGCCTCGGGCACCAATGTCACCGGAGTCTCTGATCTTCTGCCCATGGCGCGTCGGGCGCAACTCATTCGACAGTTTGTGCCACAAGCCAAGCGGGTCGGCGTGGTCTATAACCCAACTGACGCAGCTTCGGTCGTGGTGATTCGCGAGTTTCAAGAGCAGCTAACGAAGTTGGGGATGCTCATGGTTGAAGTTGCGGCACTGCGCGCTGTAGATGTCCCGGCGGCCGCGCGTAGCTTGATTGGTCGGGTCGATGCGATCCA
>CAMEAW010000250.1 GCA_945911685.1 Bordetella parapertussis | reverse complement strand
CGCATGCCACCATACCGAATTAAATTACGGGCATCTTGCATTGAAAACAAGTTTTCACCCGTTGCCATGGGTTTGTCATAATGATTGGACAACTCTGCTTGCAACTCAAAGTCAAGCGGATCGCCCGCTTCTTCGTACCAAAATAAATTGTACTGTGACAGGGCTTTGCCATACTCAATCGCCGTCTTCAAATCAAAGCGGCCGTTTGCATCAACGGCCAAGCGCTGCCCGGGGCCAAGCAGCGTTAATACAGCTTCGATGCGCTTGCAATCTTCAGCTAACGAGCCACCACCAATTTTTTTCTTAACAACCGAATAGCC
This sequence comes from Bordetella parapertussis, assembly GCA_945911685.1. Lineage (GTDB taxonomy): Bacteria > Pseudomonadota > Gammaproteobacteria > Burkholderiales > Burkholderiaceae_B > Zwartia > Zwartia parapertussis_K. Next base: position 3,074 of record CAMEAW010000250.1, on the reverse strand, counting down.
ACGATCAAGGTAGCTTTGCATCTCACGCGTCAGGCCTTCAATACCCTGCCCTGGCCAGTAGTAGCCTCCGGCGGCGTACACAAACACGTCGCGGTTCGGTTTACCGTCACCATAACGTTCAGCTAACAACTGATACAGCGGCAAGCCTTCAATTTTGGCGACCGCATCCCAAACGGCCATATCAATCGTGCCAATCGCCACCGAGCGCTCGCCATGGCCGCCAGGCTTTTCGTTATTCATCATGGTTGCCCAAATCTTGTGCGGGCACAAAACACCCTTGGCATCGAGCAGCGTGTCAGGGCTTGCCTCAAGCACGCGAGGAATAAACCGTTCGCGCATCAACGCGCCCTGCCCGTAACGCCCGTTTGAGTTAAAGCCGTAGCCGATCACCGGTTTGCCATCGCGGATCACATCCGTCACAACAGCCACTAGACTTAACGTCATCTTTGAAAAATCAATATAGGCGTTACGGATATTGGACTTAATGGGACGGGTGGATTCGCGGATTTCTGTAATTTTCATGGGAAAAGTTCAAGGGCGTATGAGACAAAGGGGGGATTTTTCTTGGCGCAAGCGATACGATACACTCAGAACGAACGATCGCAAACGCAGCGCTACCATTTGCGTCATAAAAAAAGAAGACTGATGACAACCGACCAACAACACCCCAAGCCCCATCTCATCAAAATGCACGAACTCGACAACGTCGCGATCGTGGGCAACGATGGCGGGCTACCCGCTGGCACCGTATTACCGTCGGGCTTAGTCCTGGTCAACAAAGTACCGCAGGCGCATAAGGTTGCGCTCGTGGATTTTGCACCCGATGAGCCGATCATTCGGTACGGACTGGCGATTGGGTACGCACTGAAAACCATCCCCGCAGGCAGTTGGGTGCACGAGCGACTTCTGCGCATGCCCGAAGCGCGCAACTTTGAAAATTTACCGATCGCAACGGTCAAGCCAGTATTGACCGACCCACTTGAGGGTTACACCTTTGAGGGCTACCGTAACGCTGATGGTTCGGTGGGCACACGCAACATTTTGGCAATCACCACCACCGTGCAATGCGTTGCGGGCGTGGTTGAATATGCGGTTGAGCGAATCAAAGCCGAGTTGCTCGCCAAGTACCCAAACGTTGACGACGTCGTGAGCCTAGAGCACACCTACGGTTGTGGCGTGGCCATTGACGCCGCTGAAGCGATTATTCCAATTCGTACGATTCGCAACATTAGCCTGAACCCGAATTTTGGTGGCGAAGTGATGGTGGTGAGCCTGGGTTGCGAAAAACTGCAGCCTGATCGCCTGATGCCACCCGGCAGTTTCCCCATTAAAGACGAGCGTTCGACCGGTGTCGACACCGTCTGCCTTCAAGACGCTGAGCATGTCGGCTTTATGTCCATGATTCAAGCCATCATGACCGAAGCCACCGTACATTTGATCCGCCTGAATCAACGCACTCGCCAAACTGTACCGGCAAGTGAGCTCATTGTTGGTATGCAGTGCGGCGGCAGCGATGCCTTAAGTGGCGTCACCGCGAACCCCGCACTCGGCGTTGCGGCAGATCTGTTGGTACGCGCAGGTGCCACGGTCATGTTCAGCGAAAACACCGAAGTTCGCGATGGTGTGGATCAACTCACTTCGCGGGCTGTCAATGCGAATGTCGCGCAAGACATTGTGACTCAACTTGCGTGGTACGACAGCTACTTGGCGCGCGCCAACGTAGATCGCAGTGCCAACACAACGCCAGGTAATAAGGCTGGCGGCTTATCGAATATTGTTGAAAAAGCAATGGGTTCGATTATCAAAAGTGGCAGTTCAGCGATTTCGAGCTGTTTGCCCCCCGGTGAAAAATTAACCCGTGAGCAGCGCGGGCTTGTGTACGCCGCCACGCCAGCAAGCGATTTTATTTGCGGCACTTTGCAACTCGCGGCTGGCATGAACCTGCATATTTTTACGACAGGTCGCGGCACCCCTTACGGCTTAGCCGAGTGCCCTGTGATCAAGGTCGCAACCCGAACAGATTTGGCGCGTCGCTGGCATGACATCATGGATGTCAACGCCGGCCGCATTGCCGATGGTGAACTTTCAATTGAAGAGCTTGGCTGGGAAATTTTTCGCCTGATGCTCGAGGTCGCCAGCGGTCGCAAGACGTGGGCCGAGCACTGGAAGATCGCTAATGCGCTGGTGCTGTTTAATCCAGCGCCTGTGACTTGAAACTTGTATGACTGAGCCCGCGCCCAAGACCGCTGCAACCGTGACCCAGAAAGCTGCAGGCTTGCCAGCAACAGGAGCGATTGCCTTGGCAAAGCCCGAAAGCGTGCCCGCTGCAGTGCTCTTGGCTGCCGGCGAAGGCTCGCGACTAGGTGGCATGCCCAAGAGCTTGCTGACACTCAGCGGGCAGTCTCTATTGACGCGGCAGGTCGCTGCGCTGCGCCAGGCGGGTATCCACCAAATTGTCGTAGTCACAGGCTATTTTCATGCGTTAATTGAAGCTGAATTAAAGCCATTTCACGTCGATGTTATGCGAAACCCTCAACCCGAGGCGGGGCAGCAGTCTTCGGTACGACTTGGGCTTAGCAAGCTACGAGCACCGTTTGACTTTACCTTTATCACGTTAGCCGACCAACCGTTGTTGTGCGCCGAGGATTTTGTTGCGCTTACCTCGGCCTTCGCTCAACGCCGCCCCTCAACACAGATTCGCTACCCAATCGTCAAGGGGCAACGTGGTAATCCCGTTGCGATTTCAAAAGACATCGTCTCTTTGATTCTCGCTGCGGACTCAAGCGTCACGTGTAAAGGTTTTATACAGGATCATCCCGAGTTGGTTGATCCCTATTTAACCGACAACGAACACTTCGCGGTAGATATTGACACCTTTGAAGATTTGGCAGCCTTCAAAGCTCGAACAGGTATCGAGTTGAAGCGCCCCGCCTGATTCGTCAGACAGCCTTTACTCTAGGGCTGTTGCCGACCTGCATCGCGTCCGTCTGCGGTGCATGCATCGCGATGATCCGCAGTCAATCAGGCTTCATGCCAGAGCTTTTAACGATCTTCTGCACAGTCTCGTAGTCTTG
>CAMEAW010000249.1 GCA_945911685.1 Bordetella parapertussis | reverse complement strand
CGCGGTGCTTGGGCATCGGGTGCTGCGACCTCTTGGTTTAACACTTGCGCTAGCTGGGCGGCTGTAATGTGCCCCGGGCGCAACAGCACCGGACCCACACCTTGGTCAAGGCGCGATAAGTCAACGATTGTGGATTCGATGCCGACGTCGGTCGCGCCGCCCTCAAGTATAGGCATGCCTTGCGCAAATAGTTCAGCAAACTCGCTGCGCACATGCTCGGCGGTGGTGGGTGACACCTGACCAAATTTGTTGGCCGATGGTCCAGCAACGCCGCCTTGACCTGACGCACGCGTCGCAGCGAACCCACGCAACAAAGCTTGTGCCACAGGATGCGAAGGGCAGCGCAAACCAATGCTATCTTGTCCACCACTCACGACCGAAGAAATATGTGAAGCCCGCTTCAAAATAAGTGTGAGCGGGCCTGGCCAAAACGCATCGATTAACAACTGCGCTTCAGGCGGCACACTCGCCGCCCAATACAACAAATCAGCCTCAGGCGTGACATGCACAATCACCGGGTGATTAGAGGGCCTACCTTTTGCCTGATAAATGCGCTCAACCGCGAGCGCGCTTTCAGCGTCGGCCCCGAGACCGTAAACAGTTTCTGTTGGAAAGGCAACCAAGCCTTGCTGCGCCAAGACTTCGATAGCGCGGGCAAGCTCGGCTGCACTTGCACTTGCATTTACACTTGCACTTGCACTTGCACCTGCACTCACTGTCGCATTCACAATAGGTTGATCACGCTCTGACACGTCAAGGAGCCACTGGTAAACGCAATAGACTAACCACCCGATTTGCCGCAGCAATCGCCTCAGCCAAGGTGTTGCCGACGCAATTCACATGACCCATCTTGCGACCACGGCGCGCTTCGCGCTTGCCATACAAGTGCAACGACGCACCGGATATCGCCAACACACCCGACCAGTCAGGCTCGGTTTGCGTATCGGTCTCGTCGGTGTACCAGGCATCACCCAAAATATTGAGCATCACCACGGGCGCCAACAGTTGCGTACTACCTAACGGCAACCGTGCCATCACACGCGCCTGCTGTTCGAACTGACTCGTGACACAAGCATTCATGGTGTAGTGACCACTGTTGTGTGGACGTGGCGCGATTTCATTGACCAGCAACTGGCCATCGCGCAAGATAAAAAACTCAACGCACAACACGCCTTGATACTGCAAACCATTGGCAATTGCTAGCGCCGCCTCGGTTGCCCGTTGCGCTGACGCTGGGGGTTGGCTATCCACCGTCGACACCGCCAAAATGCCCTGATCGTGTACGTTCGAAGCCACCGGAAACACCTTGCATTGGCCATCTAAACCGCGCGCCATCACAACCGATAATTCTTCTTGTAAATCAAGCATGGCCTCAAGCACACAAGGCACAGCACCAAACTCTTCGAAGGCTGCGATGGCCTCGGCACACGAGCGCACACGCGCCTGACCTTTGCCGTCATAGCCCAAGCGGGCGACTTTCAAAATCCCCGGAAACAAATGCGCGCCCGCTGCGTGCAAGTCATCTGCCGAGCGGATCGGAGCATAGGGTGCGACCGCCACCCCTTGACTAGCGATATAAGCTTTTTCGGTGATACGGTCTTGCACGATTTCAACAGCCTGCGCCCCCGGGGTCACGCGACAACGTTTAGCCAATATTTTTAAACTGGTGGCCGGAACATTTTCAAACTCGGTTGTCACCGCTCGACACTGACGCGTTAAGCGCAGCAAACCTTCTTCATCATCGTATTCGGCCTGAATGTGCAAATCGGCGACTGAGGCCGCCGGGCCCTCGGGCGCAGGATCAAGCACTGCCACACGGTAGCCCAAGGACTGCGCCGCCTGACAAAACATCCGGCCCAACTGGCCTCCACCCATCAGCCCTAACCATTCACCCGGTAAGATCACAGAGGCACCTTCATCGCACGCGCGGCTTCAGTTTGACGCGCACGAAACGCGCGTAGTTGCTCGCGTAAGGCGAGATCAGTTGTGGCCAAATTTGCAATCACATGCAGCGCGGCGTTTGCCGCACCCGCCTCGCCAATTGCAAAGGTGGCAACAGGGATACCTTTAGGCATTTGCACAATAGAGAGCAAGGAGTCTTCACCGCGTAAATATTTTGAAGGCACCGGCACACCAAAGACCGGCACCTCGGTGAGCGCTGCCATCATGCCAGGTAAATGGGCCGCACCGCCCGCACCCGCGACAATGGCCCGCAAACCACGGCCAGCTGCAGCGGCACCGTAGTCAGCCATATCTTGTGGCATGCGATGCGCCGACACCACACGCGCCTCGCAGGCAATGCCAAATTCTTTAAGCATGTTGACCGCGTGCTGCATGACCTCCCAATCGCTTGAAGAGCCCATGACGACGCCAACGATTGGCGAGGCTGCAGCAGAGGACTCGCTGGCAACACTAGAAGCACTCGATGCCTTGGAGTTGGCTGCACTAGAAGTAGAGGACATATCAAAGCCCTGTAAAAGGTTGAACCCGCAACAAACGATATAACGGTGGTGACCCGAAGGCCTTAGGCCACTAAACGATCAAGTGCCTCACGATATTTAGCGGCAGTTTTTGCGATCACTTCGGCGGGCAACCTCGGTGCAGGCGGTGTCTTGCCCCAATCTTGCGTTTCAAGATAGTCGCGCACAAATTGCTTATCAAAAGACGGGGGGCTAATGCCTTCGCGATAACCATCGGCGGGCCAAAAACGCGATGAGTCGGGCGTAAGTACCTCATCCATCAAATGCAAAGTACCGTTTGCATCAAGCCCAAACTCGAACTTGGTATCAGCAATCATGATGCCTTTGGTAGCAGCAAAGGTTGCCGCCTCAGAATACAGGCGCAAGGTCACGTCACGAATACGTTCAGCCATTTCAAGACCGATTTCTTTAATCACATAATCAAAGTCAACGTTTTCATCATGCAAGCCGAACTCTGCTTTGGCAGCTGGCGTAAAAATCGGTGTTGGCAACTTACCGGCTTGTTTAAGCCCGGCAGGCAAAGCGATGCCACAGACTGAGCCGCTGGCCTGATAGTCTTTCCAGCCTGAACCAATCAAATACCCACGCGCCACGGCCTCAACCAAAATCGGCTTTAAGCGTTTGACCACAACAGCGCGGCCAATCACCTGCTCACGCTCGGCGGCGGTCACAACATCTTCAGGGTTGATACCCGTTGAGTGATTGGGCAAGACGTGGGCGAGCTTGGCGAGCCAAAAGTCTGTCAGCTCTTTGAGAACCTGGCCCTTGCCTGGAATGGGATCATCCAAAATCACATCAAAGGCCGAGATCCGATCGGTTGCAACGATTAGCAACTTATCGTCGCCCACCGCATACATATCGCGCACTTTACCGCGCGCCAGTAAGGGTAGAGACTGAATCGAAGACTGAAGAAT
>CAMEAW010000248.1 GCA_945911685.1 Bordetella parapertussis | reverse complement strand
GATTTGCCATCAATCAGTTTGGATTTTTCAGCGGCGCCCACTGCGAAGCCCGCCAAGTCGTATTCACCGTCGGGATACATGCCTGGCATTTCGGCTGTTTCGCCGCCGATCAAGGCACAACCTGAGAGTTCGCAACCGAGGGCAATGCCGCCCACAACCTGAGCGGCCACATCGACCGACAACTTGCCGCAAGCAAAATAATCCAAAAAAAACAGAGGCTCGGCGCCTTGCACCAAAATATCGTTGACGCTCATCGCTACGAGGTCAATCCCCACTGTATCGTGGCGCTGCCAGTCAAAGGCGAGTTTGAGCTTCGTGCCCACGCCGTCGGTGCCCGACACCAAAACTGGCTCTTTGTAGCGCTTAGGCACTTCAAACAGAGCGCCAAAGCCACCAATACCGGCGAGCACCCCCTCGCGCATCGTACGCGCAGCCATCGGTTTAATGCGGTCAACGAGGGCGTCTCCGGCATCAATATCAACGCCCGCATCGCGGTAAGTGAGAGGAGCTTGTGGTTGGGTCATAAGAAAAAGCCAAGGTTGTGTGACAATTGCGGGGGTTTCCCCGTGTTTATACCTAATTTTACGATGAGTCGATGAGTCGGCAGTTACTTCTAGAGATCATCCCCGCGCCTGGGCCCACTTTGGACAATACCGTTGTGGGGTCAAACACTGCCGCAATCGAGGCGGCAAGCGGGCTCGCGCCTGGTCGTGCCCTCTACCTGTGGGGTCCTCCCGGAGCTGGTCGCAGTCACGTTCTGCGCGCCATTGCCGCTGAAAAATCGTCGATTTTCTTTGATTTAGCCGTACCAGCCACTGAGATCTTGGCTTGGGCCACGCGCCCGCTTTCAAGTTCAGACCTCAAATTGGTCTGCGTTGACGACATCCAAGACATGAACCCCGAGCAGCAGGCCAGCGTATTTGCCCTGTACAATCGCTGGCGCGAGCTTGCTTCAACCGAAGATGCCTTTGCCTTAGCGGTCTCAGGTGATCGTGCCCCCATGATGCTATCGCTGCGCGAAGATTTGCGTACCCGCTTGGGTTGGGATCTGGTGTTTCGCCTTGACCCGCTTTCTGACCAAGAAAAATTCGAAGCAATACAAATTTATGCTCAACGACAGGGCTTACCACTGTCTGCAGAGGTGCTTGACTGGACGTTGACGCACTATTCACGAGACATTCGCCAACTATTTGCTCTGGTCGATGCCCTTGATCGCTATTCGTTATCAAAGCACCGCAGCGTCACAGTACCGCTCTTGCGCTTAATGCTTGCGGATCGAGATTTTTTGCAATCTTCTATTCCTTTTGTCTGACTTTTACGTTGCGACCGACACCTACCCATGACTAGCCAACGCCTAGCCCTCTTTGATCTGGACCACACCCTGCTGCCACTCGACAGCGATCACCAATGGGCTGAATTTCTTGCCAAATCGGGTCGCGCCGGAGACCCGGTGCAAGCACTAGCGCGCAACGAAGATTTAATGAATCGTTATAACGCAGGCGACCTGACGGCAGAGCAGGCCGCAGAATTTATGCTGGGTTTGCTTGCAGCACACCCACCGCATCTACTGGCCGCTTGGCACGAAGAGTATATGCAACGGGTGATTCGCCCAGCCATGACCGATCAGGCACAGGCAATCGTACAAAAGCATCTTGCCGCGGGCGATCTCTGTGCCATCGTCACGGCAACCAACAGTTTTGTCACCGCACCCATTGCGCGTGCGTTTGGCGTACCCACCTTGATTGCCACTGAACCCGAATACCTTGCGGGCCAGTACACCGGAAAAATCCACGGTACGCCTAGCTTCAAACATGGCAAAGTTCTACGAGTCAATGCTTGGCTGGCCACCTTAAAGCGTAGCTTGAAAGACTTTGACGAATCCTACTTCTATAGTGATTCGATCAATGATCTTCCGCTTCTTGAAGTCGTGACACACCCCATCGTCACCAACCCAAGCCCCAGTCTGCTCAAAGTTGCTCAAGAACGCAATTGGCCAGTCTTAAATCTTTTCACTTCGTTGGTCGATCATAAATCCTGATGATTACAGACACTCTTAAACGCTTTGTTGGCAAACTCTTTGGCCAACGTTCAACCGGTCTGCAACGCATCGGCCGTGACAAACACGGCATTGATCGCCGCAACGTCTCGCGTCACGCCATTAAAGTCTGCGAAGTTCTTCAGCACGAAGGGTATCAAGCCTATATCGTGGGCGGTGCCGTACGCGATCTTATCGTTGGTCTCGAGCCAAAAGACTTTGACGTCGCCACCAACGCAACCCCCGAACAAGTGCGCCCGTTATTTAGACGCGCTCGCATCATTGGGCGGCGCTTTCAACTCGTACATGTTGTGTTTGGTCAAGAGATCATCGAGACCTCAACCTTTCGCGCACCAGCCTCTGAGTCGCAGGCGACAGACGAAAATGGTCGCATCTTGCGTGACAACGAGTTTGGTACCCATGCACAAGATGCCGCGCGACGTGACTTCACAATTAATGCGTTGTATTACGACCCCACCACCGAAGACGTCATTGACTACCATCAGGGTGTTGAAGATCTAAAACATCGCGTGGTGCGCATGATCGGTGACCCGCGCACACGCTATCGCGAAGACCCTGTGCGCATGCTGCGCGCCGTGCGCTTTGCCGTCAAACTCAATGGCAAAATTGATCCCGCCTCTGAAGAGCCTTTGCAATCGATGGCAGGCTTGATCGAAAACGTACCCGCTTCGCGTTTGTTTGACGAGATGCTGAAATTGCTCACCTGTGGGCACGCCATGGATTGCCTGCAACGACTACGCCAAGACGGTTTGCATCAAGGCATGCTGCCCTTGTTGGATGTCGTGCTCGAGCAACCTAGCGGTGCCGCATTTATTGAACTTGCTCTAGATCGTACCGACCATCGCGTGCGTGCCGGTAAAACTGTCAGCCCAAGCTTTTTATTCGCAGCATTGCTGTGGCATCAAGTCGAATTGCGTTGGCAACAATTACAAAAGCAAGGTGAGGTTGGCATCCCGGCTTTAATGCAAGCCGCTGACTCGGTGCTTGATGAGCAAACCGAAAAACTTGCGATTCAAAAACGCTTTAGCGCCGACATGCGCGAGATCTGGTTTATGCAGCCTCGCTTTGATCGTCGCCTGCCCAAATCAATCTGGCGCATGATCGAGCAACCTCGCTTTCGTGCGGCGGTTGATTTTCTACAGTTGCGCGCGGCGGCTGGCGACTTCGACAGCGTCCTGGCGCAATGGTGGATGGATCTGGCGAATGCTGATGATTCAGGCAAAGCCGATATGATCGAAGAGTTAAACAACTTACCTCGCGAAAGTGCGGCCGGTACACCACGCCCCCGTCGACGTCGACGCAGCCCCAGAGCTGTGATTGGGCAACAAGACGCACCGTTTGTTGAAT
>CAMEAW010000247.1 GCA_945911685.1 Bordetella parapertussis | reverse complement strand
TGCGAAGCGATGCTGGCAAACACCAGCGTATGGCCGTCAGGCGTTGATTTAGCCACTTGCTGCGAGCCAATCACGCCGCCTGCGCCCGGCTTGTTATCGACAACAACCGTGCGCCCAAGCGACTCACCTAAGCGCCCACTGACCGCGCGCGCGAGCAAGTCTGTTGTGCCGCCAGCGGGGTAAGGTACGACCACGCGTATCGGCCTGTCCGCAAACGTCGTTTGCGCTGAGGCACTGGGTAAGGCGAGGTACGTCGCAGCCGCACTGATCACTGAGCATCCAAAAAACTTGACGGCGTTTTTGATTCTTTTCATCTTCGCTCCAGTAAAAACGTTTTAATTAGCGGGGTAACAATCTGTTCTTTTGCATGAGCTCTAACCAGTCGTGCAAAGACTCTTCAGTGTCATAGCAGTCAGCGAAACCATGTTTACGCAATTTAATCGTACTCAGCACTGAATCTGCCGGATGTTCAACTCCGTGCGCAAACGCCCGGTCGGTGAACTCCCAAGAGCTTGAAATGATTTCACTCAGAGTGAAGGACGCGAGATCATGCTTATTGACGAGTTGCGCCCAAAGGGCTTCATGCTGAGGCATATTGTCAGCAAGACAGAGCGGCGCAGGTTCACCCACTGGCATTTTGAATTTTGCCGCAATCGAACCCCAGATATCGTGCCAAACCAGGGCGTCACCATTCACGACGTTATAAGTTTCGTTGGCTGCAATCTCGTTTGTCGCCGCAAACTCAGCCACACGAGCAATCAGTCGGCTGTCACTGGCGCCGTTGATGTAACGCCCACCACCCGGAAAACTTAAAGGCAAATCTTGCTCACGCTGCAACGCCGCGTACGCACCAATGGCCGCGACAATATTCATCGGACTAAACACCGAATAGCCAAACACGATCTGCGGACGCAAAATTGTGAAGGTCCACGCCGCTTTGGTCTGACGTTCACGTAGTAAATCTTCTTGCAACCAGTAAAAGTTTTTATGTGGATGGCGGGGCCAATGCTCTTTTGCTGGAACACGCGCCGGCTCGACATGACCGCCGTACGCTTTGGTCCCTTGCATCAGTGTGATGTGTCGTAATTTTTTTGCGACAGGTGCGAGCGCATCAAGCAAATTGCGCAGCATCGCTTCGTTCACCGCCATCTGTTTAGGATCTTGCCATCCCGCCACAAGCTCAGGCAACTCATAGAGTGCCGCGTAAAAAATATGCGTGACGTCTGACAGGCCTGAGGCCGCTTGCTCACAGGCCTTACGGTCCGTGAGATCAACACTCACGTGTTGTGCCAAAAAGGGCAAATTCACAAAGCGTCGCGATAAGGCGATCACGTTCCAGTCGGGCAAGGCTGCAAAATGATTCAAGGCGGCAGCACCGACCACGCCGCTCGCCCCAACAATCAAAATGGTGTGTTTTTTTCTTATCACGATGTCAAACGCTAAATTCGGTCAAGGATAGATGGAGCGATGGGTAGCTTCGGTCAAGGATAAACTAAGTGTTTTGTAATAAGTGCTGGCCGCGTAATGAAGAGCGCAACGCCTCGGGTACGTCGATTTCAAAACCAAGAATCGCAGCCGACAACGCCTTGCCATAGTTGTCTAAGCACAGGCTTCTCGAGACACCGCCCCCCAACGCGCCTTGCGCGACAAAATTCATCGCATGCAAGTTCTCGACTTCGTAGCGTGTGACTGGGCCTTTAATCGCACCCTTGTAAAAGGCTTTGAGTTTCTCGGCAGTCAACTGCTCTTTAAGCAAAGGATAAAACGCCGGCACATAGGCATAGACAGCAATATTTGACGTATCGCCTTTGTCGCCAGAGCGTGCGTGCGCCACATGTTGTAGTTTGACTTTCATGGCTTAGCTCACAAAATAATTGACTGACGCGAACACCTTTTCGCGCGCCACGAGCGACGACCACACGCCGATCACTTCACGGGTGCGATCTTGATGTGGCACTCGCTTGCCCGTGTGAGCAATGCCCGACACAGCCATGCCATCGATTTCACGACCAACCTTAGCCGCCTCTTCGCGGGTCTTGGTGCGAGCCGCCACGCGCACTGCCACTTCATAAGGCTCGGGGGCATCGGCAGGTGTTGCTGCGCCGTGAATCGCATTCAAACCCAAGTAATCGATTCGAATCTCTTCGGCCTGCAATTTGACGATTTTGAAGCGTTCTTCAAGAATTTTCTTAGCCAGCTCGGCACGACGCAAAGCACCAGGGCCTGCATAAAAAAACATATCTTCGCCAATAAAACCTTCTGTACAACCAATCGAGACTTTTAGGGTTGGCGTACGCGGCTTGCCACCGATATGACTGACACGCACACGATCGACACCGACCTGCTCGATCTGAACGGTGGTGAAATCTACCACCACATCGGGGGTCAGATAATTCGCCGGATCATGCACTTCGTACAACATCTGTTCTTTAATCGTTTCGAGCGTAATGGCGCCACCCGTACCGGCCACTTTGGTGATCACGGCACTACCATCGCGACTCACTTCAGCGATCGGAAACCCAAAGTTCCAGGGCTCGGGGACATCTTTAAACCCTGGGTCTGAAAAGTATCCGCCCGTTGCTTGCGCACCGCACTCAAGCAAGTGACCAATGCCATTGCCTTGCCCGAGCTTGACGTGATCGAGTGGATCCCAGCCAAACTCATACATCATTGGTGCCATGAAAATTGAGGGGTCAGCAACGCGACCAGTAATCACGATGTGCGCGCCCGCTTTCAAGGCTTCGACAATGGGCTCGGCACCTTGATAGACTTCAGCAGAAATTAAATTCTCTTTCAACGTCGCCGTGGGTTGACCGTTTTCTAAAATCACATCTGTCAGCTCAAGCACATGCTCGGTGATCAAGCTGCCATTGACCGAGGCGACCTTGATGCCTTTAAAACCAAATTCATTCAGCCAATACACAATACGCTTGGCCGCCGCATCCGGATTGATCCAGCCTTGATTGGTGATGATCTTGGTGCCGTTTTTGATGCAAGCAGGCAGCACCGCCTTCATCCGATCATCCAGATAGGTGTCGTAACCCGGAAACGATGGGTCTCGGCGCGCGCGTACTTGCGCGGCCGACACAGTCGCCTCGGCCATCGTTTCAAAGCATAAATAATCTAACTGACCTTTTTCGGCGTTCAACGCAGCGGGTTCAACGCGATCGCCCCACCACGCAGCACCTGAACCAATTCGGATGACGTCTTTCATTAAACAGTCGCCACCGCAGTCGAAGGCGAGCCCACCGCACCGGGTAAGCGTAACGGAGGTGCAGTCAGCAAGAAACGATTGCGGCCGTTCTTGCGCAACCAGTGCGCCAGCGGGGTCAGATAAAACATTTCGCCTAGATGCACACCTAACTTAAACAAGCAGTGTTCATGAATCGGCAAGGTTGCACAGCA
>CAMEAW010000246.1 GCA_945911685.1 Bordetella parapertussis | reverse complement strand
GACCACCTTCGTGTATCAAGCGCTAAGGGGCGGGTCAGCGCGTTCATCACGTCATCGATGGCCGAATGATTCAGTTTGCCGTTCCAGGCGATGCAGGCGTTGGTCTGGGCTACGCAAAGCTTGAGTTGCTCTGGCGTTAGGTCGACTTTTGCCAACACCTCCATCGCATCGGCGGTGCCCGCTGCAGAAGTAATCGCACGGGACGATGTTTTTGGGATCAGCAGGCCGTGCGCGGCAATAATCGGAATCACCACCATGGTGACGCGGCTGCCTGGTATGCCGCCAAGCGAGTGCTTATCGACCACCACGTCACGGCCCCATGAAATGCGTGGCATCAGTTCGCTGCGACAGCGCGCAACGGCAATGAGTTCATCGTCTGACAACTGCTGTGTGCAGGCAATTAAAAAAGCCTCGAGCTCAGCACCAGCATATTGCTTTTGGTGGATCGCGGTGAGCAAAGGCCGATATTCGTTTTCAGTCAGCGCAAAGCCCGCAATTTTTTTGTATAACGACGCGAGCGGTGTTGGGGTTTGCCCAAGCTGCGTGGCAAGTGCAGCTAGAAAGCGGCTCACACCGATCGCAGGTGTTTGATCATTGATCACCCGGAGCACGCGCGTACCGTCAGGGTAAGGGTCGGTTTTACGTGCGAGGCGCTTCGCGACATCGGCCATAGACTCGCGCCTGCGCTCTACGAGTCGTTGCGTCAAAATTTCAGGTGGTGCGCTGATTTCAACGACGACTAAGTTTGGCACGCGAGCGCTTAACTGTGCCACCATTGCGCGCGAGCCGTTGGCGATGACATGTTGCCCGCCGGCAAGCGCCTCAAGCAGGGTGCTGGGCAGACCATACGACAGGTCATGTGCTTGCCAAGTGATTAAAAATTTGCCTTGTTGTTCAAGTACCGCGAACTCAGCTTGAGTACAAGCTTGATGGGCTTCGCCCCCCGAATCAGCGGGACGGGTGATGGCACGTTTGGCAAACATGAATCGAGCGGGGTCGAGCTGCTGCCGCGCCCCATCAATCAGGCTATCCTTGCCGGCCCCGCTGGGGCCGACAATAAAAAAGAAGCTGCCGCTTGCCACCCAACGCCTGCTTATTCGTCGAGGCCGATATCGACCGCTGGAGCGGCCTGCGTGATTTTGCTGGTCGAGATGTAATCCACGCCAGTCAGTGCCACGTTACGAATCGTCGCGATGCTGATGCCGCCTGAGGCTTCAATCTTTGCCCGACCTGCAACAAATTTAACTGCGGTGGTCATGTCTGCAATCGACATGTTGTCCAACATGATGACATCGGCACCAGCCGCTAAAGACTCTTCGACTTGTTCAAAGCGGTCGCATTCGACTTCAATCTTGGTCAGAATAGGCAGCTTGAGTTTGGCGCGCGCCACAGCTTTGCCGATACTGCCCGCTACTGCAATATGGTTGTCTTTGAGCATGACGCCGTTATCGAGACCTAGGCGATGATTCAGGCCACCACCGCAGGCAACAGCGTGCTTTTCAAGCATCCGCAGCCCTGGCGTCGTTTTACGGGTGTCGATTAAGCGTGCGCCCGTGCCAGCGATTTCGGCGTTGTAGCGGGCGGTTTCAGTGGCGATGCCACACAGGCGCTGCAAAATATTCAGGGCAGGGCGTTCGGCAGTCACAATGCTGCGAGCGGGGCCTGACACGGTCAAAATCCTCGTGCCTTTTTCAACCTTGTCGCCATCTTTGGCGAGTTTGGTGACGGTTAGTGCGGCATCGTAGCGGGTGAAGATACGAGCGGCCACATCGATGCCAGCGATATGCATCGGTTCGCGGGCGTTCATATGAAACGTGCCTACGGCGTCTTCATCAATCATGAGTTGTGCGGTCAGGTCACACGAGCCGATATCTTCGGACAGCCAAAGATCGATTAAACGATCGGTCTGAAAAACGTCATACATATTGGGTGACCTCGCAGGCAGTGGATGAAGACAGTTAAAAAACACAAAATGTAGTGTTTGCTACATTTTTAATGTAATTTAACTCAACCAATTATGCAAGAGCAAAATTTAAATCTGATGACTAGCTCAACACTTACCTTGCCCGCTTAGACTGTCAGCCGGCCTGATGCCCAAGACTTTGCGCGAGCGGCACTAAGTGCCGCTCAGCCAATTACCGCATCTGCGTACCGCCGTTCACATCCATAATCGCACCCGATACAAAGCTTGCCGCGGGTGAGCACAGGTAAGTCAACATGCCTGCAATCTCTTCGGGCTCGCCCATCCGTTGCATGGGGTATTCGCTGCCGTTATAGCCTTGACCGGTGGTCATGCCCGTATCAATCGGCCCAGGTGCCACACCGTTCACGCAGACATGGTGGGGCGCCGCACGTTGCGCAAACCAGCGCACCAGGGCGTGAACGCCACCCTTAGAGGCGCTGTAATGCGGGCCGGCACGTAACCCGCCGGTCCAGCCTGCAATCGAGCCACAGAGCGCGATACGCCCATGCTTGCGTTCCATCATGCCAGGCAATACCGCGCGCACCAGATTAATGGGCCCCAACACGTTGACCTGCATCACACGCATAAAAGCGGCTTCGTTCCAGTCTGGCGCCATCCAGTCGTCTTCAAAGGGGCAGATGCCTGCGGTGTCGGCCAACGCGGTAAACGGTTTGTGCCGACGCACTAAACTTTCAACCGCGTCGCGTTGCGTGACATCGCAAGTCTCGACAGCGACTGAACCCTTGAGCGTGTGTGCAAGCGCTTCGAGCTTCGCGAGGGGGCCGATATCCGTCAAGACCAACGAAGCGCCAAGCTGGCTGCACAGCCGGGCAGTGGCACTACCGATGCCGCCAGCAGCTCCTGTAATCCACAAGTGGGTACCGGTTATGTCAAAAGCTTGTGACGCGTTCATTTTTGAAAGATGCATAGCAGTCCCCGAATTGTTAAACCGACAGATAACGTTGTTTGATATCGGCGTTGTCGTTGAGTTCGTGGATCGTGCCGCAAAAGACATCCGTGCCTTTGTCAATCACCACGGCACGGTCGGCCAGCCCCAAACAAAAGTGTAGATTTTGCTCGGCCAAGACAATCGTTTTACCTAGCTTGTGCAAGGTCGCGATTAAATCACCAATCTTTTGCACCATGATGGGGGCCAGGCCTTCGCTCGGTTCGTCAAGCAGCAATACATCGGGGTTACCCATCAGTGCGCGGCCTACCGTCAGCATTTGTTGTTCGCCGCCAGATAATTGTCCGCCCATTCGGTCTTTGAGGGGGGCTAACAAGGGCAGCGTGTCATACACGCGCTCAAGGCTCCAGTCGTCTTCGCCCTTCGCCCCTTTTTTGATGGCGATAGTGAGATTGTCGTCGACGCTGAGATCTGGAAATATCTGTCGGTCTTCTGGCACATAACCAATGCCTGCACGGGCAATTAAATGTGCAGAGCGCCCGGTGATGACCTTGCCGTACAACTCGAC
>CAMEAW010000245.1 GCA_945911685.1 Bordetella parapertussis | reverse complement strand
GATGCACGGTATAGCCAGCGGCTTGAAGGACGCGTTGTGCTGCGTGCGCATTTTCAGCTTCAAGATAATTACTAAAGGTATCAACAAAAAGTAAGACGTCTTTGGTGGTTACGTCGGTTGCAGCGGCATTGCCTTGCGCGGGGGCGTTGCGTTCTGCACCTGTTAAAAAGGGTTTCTTAAACTTTGGTAATGAGCGTGCCGTCGCAAAACCGAGCGCACGTTTCGCTAACGAGCCCAGCACTGGCATCCCTTGGGCGATGCTTAACAACGTACCGAAGCGACTCGCCCAGGGCGCATAGTGTGGCATAAAGGCAATCAGACGCTCGCGCAGGGTTAAGCCGTGCACCTTGCCCCAAGCGGCGCGGGCTTCAATTTTCATTTTGGCCATGTCGACGCCGGTTGGGCAGTCGCGCTTACAGCCTTTACAGGACACACATAAATCCAGCGCATCTTTAACTTCTACGCTGGCTAAGCCCGCTTGCCCGAGCTGACCTGACAAGGCAAGACGCAAGGTATTGGCACGGCCGCGTGTCACGTGTTGTTCGTCTTTGGTGATGCGATAGCTTGGGCACATCGTGCCCGCATCAAATTTGCGGCAATGACCGTTGTTGTTGCACATCTCAACCGCAGAGGCCAGTCCGTTACTGAGGTCTACACCCGTACCGGGTTTGGTCTCTTCGCCGGTTAACGAGTCGCGCAGGACATTCCAGGCAGACCAGTCCAGGCCTGTCTGCAGGGCAGGCACTACGTAGCCTGGCGCATAGCGAAAGTTAGTCTGATCATCCATCTTTGGAGGACGAACGATTTTGTCAGGATTAAAACGATTGCCTGGATCGAACAGATCTTTGATTTCGGTAAACGCCTGATGAATGCGAGGGCCGTACTGCCACGACACCCATTCACCGCGACATAAGCCATCGCCGTGCTCGCCCGAGAACGCGCCCTTGTATTCGCGTACTAAAGCGGATGTTTCTTCGGCAATGGCGCGCATCTTGACCGCGCCATCGCGACGCATATCTAAAATTGGACGCACATGCAACGTCCCGACACTGGCGTGGGCATACCACGTGCCCTCGGTGCCATAGCGATGAAAGACCTCGGTCAGACGCTCGGTATACTCGGCCAAATGTTCGAGCGGTACTGCGCAATCTTCAACAAACGAAACGGGTTTGCCGTCGCCTTTCATACTCATCATGATGTTCAAGCCCGCTTTGCGCACATCCCACAACGCTTTTTGCGCTTGAGCCTCAGGCATCTTGACAACACAGTTGGGCAGACCTTGATCACTCAATAGCGCATCAAGATCTTCCAGTTTTTTGAGTAGTTCCGCTTTGTCTTCGCCAGCAAACTCGACCAGCAGAATCGCGGCGGGTTTCCCGAGCAAGGCTTTTTCTACAACCGGCCGAAAGGCGGGGTTCGATAACGCAAGCTCAATCATTGTGCGATCGACCAACTCAACGGCGGTAGGTTTGAGCGTCACAATGTGCTGAGCCGAATCCATCGCCTTATAAAAGCTTTGAAAATTCACGACCCCCAAAACCTTGTGTACCGGAAGCGGACAAAGCTTGAGCGTAATTTGACGGCTGTAGGCGAGGGTGCCCTCAGAGCCCACTAGCAGATGCGCTAGGTTGGCGACACCATCGTCGGTGTAGGCGCGTGGATTTTGACAGTCAAATAAATCAATGTTGTAGCCAGCGACGCGTCGTAATACTTTTGGAATACGCTCGGCGAGCTCGGCGCGTTCGCGGGTGGCAATGGTTTTGAGTGACTCGAGAATGTTTTGCAGTCGTGCGCCAGACACGGTCTTGTTTAATGAACCGAAGTTTGCTTGCGTACCGTCGGCCAGCACGGCATCAATGCTCAGTACGTTATGCACCATATTGCCGTACTCGATCGAGCGCGAGCCACACGAGTTGTTGCCCGTCATGCCACCAATCGTGCACTGCGCGCTGGTCGATACGTCGACCGGAAACCAGAGACCGTGTGGCTTGAGCCAGGCATTTAAGTGATCGAGCACCATGCCGGGTTCAACGGTGATCGTTTGCGCGCTGGCGTCAAAGGCAATCACGTTACAAAGCCATTTGCTGTTATCGATAATCAGCGCATCGCCTACGGTTTGTCCGCATTGGCTAGTACCCGCACCGCGCGACAGCACCGCTACGTTTTGATCGCGAGCGATATCAAGCACACGTAGCACGTCGGCTTGATCGCGAGGGACCACTACTCCGATTGGGGTGATTTGATAGATCGATGCATCTGTTGCATAACGGCCGCGCGAGGCTGCGTCAAACAGGACCTCGCCTCGAATGTCTTTCGCGAGTAACTGGGCGAGCGGCGAAGCCCCTCCTGACTTGGCCGGAAAAAAATGCAGGGGCTTGGCGATTGCCGTTGGTACTAGCACGTTCAGGCTCCGTTTGAAAAATAGTCCATACCCGCTTGTACGCCGCTACCCGCGAGCTTGACGCCCGAAAGTTTGAGGCCCATCTCGACACCGGCCAAGGTTGCCAGCAGGGTCAAATCGTTGCTGTCGCCCAGGTGCCCGATGCGAAACATGCGTCCTTTGACTTTACCCAAACCCGTACCCAACGATAAATCAAAACGGTGTTGAATCAGCTTGCGGATTTCATCGGCGTCAACGCCTTCAGGCGTGATGACGCCCGTCAGAATGGGTGAATACACGCTTGGATCTGCGCACTGAATAGGCAGGCCCCAAGCGGTGACTGCGGCGCGTATGCCAGCTGCCCAGCGCTGATGGCGCGCAAAGACGTGATCCAAGCCTTCTTCGGCAAGCATGTCGATCACTTCTGACAGACCGTACAACAGATTGGTGCTTGAGGTTGAAGGCCAGTAGCCCCCCTTATTCATCTCGAGGGCTTCGTCCCACGCCCAAAACGAGCGCGGCATCTTGGCTGTTTTTGATGCTTCGATTGCGCGTGCAGAGAGGGCGTTAAAGCTTAGGCCAGGGGGGAGCATTAAGCCTTTTTGCGAGGCGGCCATGGCAACGTCGACACCCCACTCATCGTGGCGATAATCGGCGCTACCAAGCCCCGAGATGGTATCAACCATCAGCAGTGCCGGATGCTTGGCATCGTCGATCGCTTTACGCACCGCCGCGATGTCGGAAGTGACACCGGTTGAGGTTTCGTTGTGTACGACACACACGGCCTTGATGCTGTGTTCGCGGTCTTGCACCAGGCGGTCATGAATTTGATTGGCTTGAATGCCACGCCTCCAACCGGGGACGGTGGGCAACTGATCGTCATGCCCTTGAAACGACAACACCTCGGTTTTGAGCCCGAGCCGGGTTGCCAGACGGTTCCAGAGAAAGGCAAAGTGGCCGGTTTCGTACATCAACACATGATCCCCTGGGCTCAGGGTGTTGGCCAGCGCGGCCTCCCAGGCACCCGTGCCAGAGGCCGGATAAATGATGACTGGTTGCTGGGTCTTGAA
>CAMEAW010000244.1 GCA_945911685.1 Bordetella parapertussis | reverse complement strand
CTCGAAACGCTTGATGATTTATTAGGGCATCCCGTGTGCGGGCTCAGTTATGAGGGGCACTGTATCGAAAGCCTCGTCGTCTCAGCGGGCGACCGCTGCACGCCTTATTTTTACCGCTCGCAAGGCGGTGCAGAAATCGATCTGATTTTTGAAAAGGGGGGAAAACCTGAAATCGCCATCGAAGTGAAACGCTCGATGACACCAAGCCCAGAAAAAGGTTTTAGCACCGCTTGTGACGATCTAAAGATTGAGCAACGCTACGTCGTCTATCCAGGAAGCGAAGTCATACCGCTGCGCCAAGGCGCGCAAGCGATTAGCTTGCACGATTTAGCTGAAAAGCTACGTGTTAGTTAACCAAAATGCGCAAGGGCGGTGGATCTAAAACACTTGGGTCGAGCCGACGCCACACAGGCGCCGTGCCCCGCAGTGTGTCAGTCAATTGTCCAGTTTCGCAAGGATGCTCGCTACATTGATTTCAAAGCGTTCCAGGATAAATACCGCCATCGAGCAACAGATTTTGCCCCGTCATAAACCCAGCGCCCGCGCTACACAAAAACGCACAAGCTTGGCCAAATTCATCGGGTGTTCCAAATCGGCCGGCAGGCACAGCGGCTTGGCGTAGTGCCATAAAGTCATCGAGACTTTTGCCGCTATCGCGCGCTAATTTTTCGGTGGTTTGTAACAAGCGGTCTGTCGCAAACGGGCCGGGCAACAGGTTGTTGATTGTTACATTATGTTTGACCGTTTGACGCGACAGGCCCCCGATAAACCCGGTTAGGCCGGCACGTGCGCCGTTCGACAAGCCAAGATGCTCGATCGGGTGTTTGACTGACGCCGACGTGATATTGACGATACGGCCAAACTTGCGCTCAATCATTTTGTCGACGGTCGCACGGATTAATTCGATCGGCGTGATCATGTTGGCATCGACTGCCGCCAGCCAGTCTTCACGGCTCCACTCACGAAAATTGCCGGGCTTAGGGCCACCTGCGTTGGTGATCAGAATGTCAGGGTCAGGGCAGATCGCCAACACCTTGGCACGACCTTCAGGCGTGGTGATGTCCGTTGCAATGGTGGTGACCTTCACCCCTGTTTCAGCGCGAATGCTTTGCGCCGCTGCTTCAAGCGCCTCTTGCCCGCGCGCCAGCATGACCACATCGACGCCCTCGCGCGCCAACTGTTGCGCACAGGCCAAGCCCAAGCCCTTGCTCGACGCACAAACGATGGCCGTACGGCCGCGAATTCCTAAATCCATGATGTCTCCTGATTTTTTTGTTAGTCAAGCATAACAACAAGTCGGCCTGCGCACGGCGATTAAATTTGCTGCGCTCTATATTTATCCTCCCCCTAAACAGGGAGGATTTCCGCGCACTTGGTTAAATTTACTGCGCTCTAAGCCGTTCGCGCTATCTGCTCCGTCAATCGCGGCCAAACATGCATCACCCCCTAGGAAAAAGAAAAACCGGCTTTCGCCGGTTGATCCTTTTTACTAGAGACGCATATTTGCGTCTGTCTGCCCCACTTAGAACGGAATATCGTCGTCCATGTCAGACAAGTTTGCGCCGCCTGCTGCTGGTGCAGCTGGGCGTGCGGCTTGTTGCGCACGCGCTGCTGGACGGGGCGCACTTGAGCCGCCTTCGTTACCACCCGAAGACCCGCCGTCGCCACCATCGCGCCCACCGAGTAACTGCATGTTGTCAGCGATTACCTCGGTGGTGGTTTGCTCAACGCCTTCTTTGTTTTGCCATTTGCGGGTTTTGATACGACCCTCAACGTAAACAGGACGACCTTTCTTTAAATACTCGCCAGCGATTTCGGCTAAGCGGTTGTAGAACACCACACGGTGCCATTCAGTTTCTTCGCGGCGCTCGCCCGAAGTTTTGTCTTTCCAGCTGCTGGTGGTTGCAATCGATACATTGCATACCGCCGCGCCGTCAGGGCTGTAACGCACCTCGGGGTCGCGTCCAAGATTACCCATCAAAATTACTTTATTGACCGAGGCCATGCCGAGCTCCTTAAAAACTATATTCATCGATGCCCTAACGGGCCCGTACCAAGCGCCATCATGCTCCTGGCTGCCCGCCAGTGCTAGACGCAAAACTACGCATGGTAGACAGTTTACGGCAGGTTTTGACTGAAAAGTCGCCCAAAACTGCACCCAACCACAATCGCACCACCCAAGCTCAGGCGAACTGCCCTCGCGCGCCTCGCTTCTGAACTGCTTGGCAACTCAGCTCCAAACCGTCAAGCTCCGGTTTTACCCCCAACAGAGTATATTATTTAGAACGGTTTAAAACTCAAACGATCGGATAGCCCCATGATTCAAGCGACCCCAAGCGGACAAGGCCTCGGCGCCCGCGTCGACAACATCGACCTCTCGCAACCCTTGTCACAAGAACAATACAAAACCATTGAAGGTCTGTTGGGCAAGCACGGTGTGTTGTGGTTTTCAAAGCAAACGCTCACCTCGGCCCAGCTAAAAGCCTTTAGCAGCACCTTTGGCACGCTCGAGGTCAACGTGGCCAATATGTATCAAGACCCAGGTATCCCCGAGGTGATGATTTTGTCGAACAAAAAAGTCGACGGCAAACCCTTGGGCTTGGCGGACGCCGGCCAAGACTGGCACACCGATATGTCTTACAGCAAGATGATCGCCTTTACCAACGTGCTGTATGGCCTTGAAATCCCACACCGCGATGGCAAGCCACTGGGCAACACTGAGTTTTCAAACATGCGGGCTGCCTACGCTGCCCTGCCAGACGAGCTAAAAAAGAAACTTGAGGGCATGACCGTCTTGCACGACTTTAATAAGTTTTGGGAGAACATGCGCAAGCAGCCAGGCTGTACGCGCCCACCTCTGACTGAGGCTCAATTAAAAGCCAAGCCACCGGTGTCGCATCCCATCTTTTTAACGCACCCGATTACTGGCGAAAAGATTCTGTATGCCAATCCTGGCTATGCCATGCGGATTAACGAGTTACCCGAAAAAGAAAGCGACGAGATCCTAAACTTTTTGTTCGAGCATCAGTTGCAGCCGCAGTTTCGCTATCGCCACCTCTGGACAGTCGGCGATGTGTTGATGTGGGACAACATGGGCACGATTCACAACGCTGTGGCCGACTACACCCCCGACGAACATCGCTTTATCAAGCGTTGTCAGGTGATGGCAGATCGGTATTTTCCGCTTGCCGCTTAAAAAGTTGAAGTCAATACGCGGCGCAAGCACAGCGGTAATGTTGTGCCCTGACTTTGTCTGGCAATTTTGTGCGGTGGGTTTGTGTCGTAGGTTTGTGTAACGGCTCTGAAAAATTTAGGTTCCCCTTCATTTGCGTTTAAAAATATAGATCGGTCGAAAAATGAAAAAAATTAGCTTTGCTCTTTTACTCAGTGCGCTAAGCGTTTTTGCAGCGCCCGCTTCAGCACAATCTGCAGCCTATCCAAACCAAACGATCAA
>CAMEAW010000243.1 GCA_945911685.1 Bordetella parapertussis | reverse complement strand
CCACAAAACCTGTTTGGTCGTGGTCCGCAAATTAAATCGATCGAAGAGTTTGCTGGTCGAAAATTTCGCACAACAGACGGCAAGCAAAGCGAGATGCTCAAGCGCTTAGGCGGTTCGGCAGTGTCGTTGACGTTGGCCGAGGTGCCGTTGGCTGTTGAGCGTGGTGTGGTGGATGGCTTTATGACTGCGGGCTTTAACGTGGTCGGCGCCAAATGGAGCGAGTTTGTGAATTGGGGTTATATCCCTGGCATTCATGCTGGTGGCCCTGACTACATCATGGTTAACGCTGATGCCTACAAAAAGCTAAAGCCCGAAGTACGTGCTGCGTTAGATAAAGTTGCTGCAGAGTGGGGCCCCAAGATGACGCGTGAAAATGCGGCAGACGAAACTCGCGATCTTGAAATTTTGAAAACGAAATTCAAAGTCGATTTGTTTGTGCCACCACAAGATCAAGTGGATAAGCTCACCGAGTTGATGAAGCCGTATTGGACCTCGTGGGCAGAAGCGCAGGGTCCCAATGCCGTCGCTGCTGTGAAAGAAATTCGCGCAGTCCTTAACCGTTAATAGGTATTGATCATGGTGTCACGGATCGCGTCCAAGATCGTACAAGGCACAGGCTACTTAGCGGGCCTGGCGACAGTTCTAATTTTATTGTTGGTTTGCGTTGAAGTGATTGCACGTTTCTTTAATCACTCGACGCAAATTGCCGATGAGTACGCGGGTTATTTGAACGCGGCCGTGATCTTTCTGGGGCTTGGTTATTCTTTAAAAGAAGGCGCCTTTATCCGTATCGAGTTGCTGTACGACAAACTAAAGGGGGCAGTATTTTTCTGGGTCAAAGCCCTGATTACGATTTCGGCACTGCTCTTCTCTGCCATCCTGACCTATTTTTTGGTTCTGCACACCGCCTATGCCTACAAGCAAGATGTACGTGCCGTCTCGATTTTGCAAACTCCCGAGTGGGTACCAATGAGCATTGTGGTGTTGGGCTGTGCAGTTTTAACCCTGCAACTAGCAATTTTCACTTTCACAAAATTTAAAAATCTACCTTAGTGAGATTGCCATGAGCTCAGAAGTCATTATTGCTGTTTTATTTATTGCCCTGGGCGTTTTTTTGTTTGTTGGTCAATGGACAGCGTTTGCGCTAGGTATTGTTGGTGTCATCGTCATCATGATGACCAAAGGCTGGGTTGGATTGCTTGGCTTAAGCTCGGTCGTTTGGAATAACGCCAATAGTTATATTCTGATCGCAGTGCCCATGTTCTTGTTAATGGGCGAAGTGATTTTGCGAAGCGGTACCAGTAAGGCTTTTTATTCGGGGATTGTGAAGCTCTTGCATAAATTGCCGGGCGGCTTGTTGCATGCCAACATTGTGGCTTGCGCGATTTTCTCAGCGGTCAGTGGGTCAAGCGTGGCTACTGCCGCGAGTGTAGGCACGGTGGCCATACCAGAGCTCAAAAAGGCTGGCTATCGGTCTAGCCACGTGTATGGTTCGTTAGCGGCTGGCGGTACGTTGGGTATTTTGATCCCCCCCTCCATCGTGATGGTGTTGTATGCCGCATTGGTTGAAGAGTCAGTGGGTCGCTTGTTTATTGCGGGGATTTTGCCTGGCTTGCTGATGAGTCTGGTATTCATGATTTACATCGCAGTCATGGTGTACAGAGATCCATCCATCGCGCCTGTGCCTGATGCAAAACTGAAAGAGGCGTCTGAGCTTTTGTCGGGTAAGTCAAATCCTCTTTGGGATGTGATGCCGATTGTGTCGCTCTTAGTGTTGGTGCTGGGTGGCATTTACTCTGGCCTAACCACTCCGACCGAAGCGGCTGCAGTTGGGGCGGCGGGTGCCTTAGTGATGGCAGCGGGCTATCGCCAGCTGACCTGGCCGGTGTTGCGCGACTCGGTGATGTCAACGGTTAAGACGACTTGTATGGTCTCGATGATTATCATCGGTGCGCAGATTTTGTCGACGGCGTTGACGTTTTCAGGCGTGAGCCGCGAGATTAGTGAGTGGATCGTTGGTCTCGGTCTCAGTAAGTGGGAGTTCTTTTTCATCTTGGTCGTGCTGTACATCATCCTCGGTTGTTTTGTGGATGGTATCTCGATGATCTACATGACCTTGCCTGTGCTCTTGCCTGTCATCAAGATTTTTGGTTTTGATCTGATTTGGCTTGGCGTCATCATCACGATCTTGATTGAACTTGGGCAGATCACCCCGCCCGTGGGTTTGAATCTGTTTACCATTCACGGTATCTCTGGGGGCGCGAAGTTTTCAGAGATCGTCGCGGGTTCAACACCTTACGTATTTTTGATGTTAATTGTGATTGCGATCTTGACGGTTTATCCAGAGATCGTGACTTGGTTACCTGAGACGATGCGAGGTAAATAGCGTTATTTCGAGTCGAAATCATCTGAAACAGGTGAGGCTCGGCTCGAAACATTGTTGAAATGAGTGGCGTGAGACGATGTGTTTGCGTAACAACACAGGAGTTCACGCCATGAAATACACTTCAGCACGTTCATTGATCGCAGGTTTGGGTTTCACGCTCGTCGCAGCAAGCGCCTTGGCGCAAACGGTTGTGCCCCCACAAGGTGCTGGCCCACATGGCAGTATGCATCGTCAACATCAGGCCGCAGCGAAAGGAAGCAGCGAAGGTCCGATGGGGCAAATCCCTCAAGCCGTGATTGATCAACTCGCCTTAGCGCCAGCCCAAAAGGCACAGTTCGACTTGGCGCAGGCTGCGCGCAAAGAGATGCAAGCTAGCAAGCAGTCGTTGCGTGCTGAGCAACGCAAAGCGATGGATGAGCAATTGACGAAAGACATCGTTGATCCAAGGGCAGTCATTGCACAGCAGAAGACAATGCGCACCACGATGGAAGCCAAAATGGAAGTCGTGCAGCAAAAGTGGCTCGCTTTCTGGGATGGCTTGTCAGCGCCACAAAAAACGACGCTTTCAAACTATATGAAGTCTAAGCACGCCGCGCAGACGCAGAAAAAACCTGCAGCTGCGAAGGGTTAACGCTATAAGAAAGCCCGCTTCGTGCTGAGACCGATCGTCAGTGATTGCTCTCATGCCCGAAGTAGGCTTTTTCCAAACGTTGCGGTAAGTTTGGTTCGCTTGTCTGCGCCTCAAGTACGATTCGCCCTTGCACGAGTGCATACATCCGATCAGAGGCTGCGAGCGCTTTTTCCATCAACTGCTCAACCAGTAACACTGCGGTCCCTTGTTTGCGCAGTTGCGCGACAACGTTCAAGACGCGGTCTACCAAAACAGGTGACAGACCAGCTGAAGGCTCGTCTAGCATCAGTAAACGTGGACGCCTGACAAGGCCTTGGGCCACGGCCAGCATTTGTTGCTGCCCACCACTCAGCGCGCCGCCCCGTTCGTGACGCTTGGCGGCGATCTCTGGAAAATAAGTCAGGGCTTCATCCACGCGGGCAGCGCGTTCACCACGTGGCAAGTCGTAGCCGGCAAGTAATAGATT
>CAMEAW010000242.1 GCA_945911685.1 Bordetella parapertussis | reverse complement strand
TCATCGCGGGTATAGCCTAGCAACACATCGGCGCGGCTCGCCGCCTGCTGCATCAGTGGGGCAAGCGGCAAGGTAAAAAATGCTGCATCACCCACCGGGCAAAACAAACTGCGATTGGCGCCTTCTTCTTTGAGCGCGGCCATCACGCTCGGGGCCTGCTGAGCTGCCAATAAACTCGACACCGGCAAGGCACGCGCCTGTTCAACGGTCTGCGCACCTGCCGCCTGCAAAAACACGCGGCTGAGGTGCGCGGCTTGCGCCGGTTCACGAAACCCGCGCCCAAGCGACGCGCTTTGCAAAATCGCACGGCTGAAGAGGGGCTCGCGCGCGAGCATCGCTGCAATATTGAAGCCCCCTGCCGACTGCCCCATCATGGTGATGTTGGCAGGGTCTCCGCCAAAATGTTCGATATTGTCGACCACCCAACGCACGGCGGCTTCTTCATCGAGCAACCCGACGTTGGCGGTTTCACCCGGCACATATAACCACCCCAGCGCTGCAAGTCGATAATTGACCCCCACCACCACGCAGTCACCGCCTGCGGCCAAGCGGGTGCCGTCGTACCAAGCGAGTGCGCCGCCACCGCTTTGCCAAGCACCGCCGTGCAGCCACACCACCACTGGGCGCTTACGCTGGTCGCAGCCAGGTGTCCAAATCGCTAAGCGCAAACAGTCTTCATCTTGCACGGCCTCAAAGTCACCCATCACCGTACGCAGGCGTGAGGGCAACTGCGGGCACACGGGCCCTGCCTGGGTCGCATCAAAGGGCGATTGAGGCCCTAAGGCTTGCGGTGGCGCAAAGCGCAACGCGCCGGTTGGAGTCTGGGCATAGCGCAGCCCTAAAAACTGCGTGATTGTCGGGGTGTGTAAGCCTGTAACTCGACCTTGTTTAAGGGTAACGGTGACGGGCTGTGGGGCGATTGACATTGGGCGTTGAGGTCCATGTGAAAAGATTCTGACAGCATTACAGCAGAAATCACTAAAATCAAGTCGTTAAACCATCGTTTTACCTGCCTTTTACTGTTTTGACTTTTCGGATCTATCCCGTGACGATAAAAGACTCCCCTCGCCCGCTCGACCGCATCGACCTCAAGATACTCGATGTCTTACAGCGGGATGGCCGTATCTCAATGACCGACCTGGCCGACCGAGTGAGCTTGTCAGCCACCCCCTGCTCAGAACGGGTCAAGCGTCTCGAGCGTGAGGGCATCATCATGGGGTACTACGCCCGCGTCAACCCAGCCGCGCTGGGCAAGAGTCTGTTGGTATTTCTTGAGATCAAGCTTTCGACTAAGTCTGATGACGTTTTTGAAAAGGTCAAAAAAGAACTTGAGTACGTACCTGAGGTCATGGAATGCCACCTCGTGTCCGGTGATTTTGATTATTTGATCAAGGCACGTTTAGCTGAGATGAGTAAATATCGACAGCTCTTGGGCGAGATTCTCAAGCGTCTGCCCGCTTCGGCAGAGTCGCGTAGCTACGTTGTCATGGAAGAAATCAAAGAGACGCTTTATTTGGCGGTTGACCGCTAGAAATGCATTCTGACAAAAGGGAACACTAAGACGCGCCGCGCGCACCGACTTTGGCGCGCGAACAGCCCTAAGAAAGCGTGCGGATGAAATCCCATAAAACCGGATGATCTGAGTTGGCCACGTTAAAGCGAAACCAGTTCGAGGCGCGATCTTCTGGCCGAAAATACGCGCCAGGGGCCAACCAGATGCCATGTTGCAAGGCGCGGGTCGCGACACCCGTGCTTTGTTTTGGATCAATCGGCAAACGCGCCCACAAAAACAACCCCGCTTCGGGTTGCTCAAAAATCTCAACGCCCACTGTCTGCATTCTTGCACACACACGCTGATGCGCTTGTTTTAATTTTTCGGTTAAAAACTTGAGATGTTGTTGATAGTGCCCGTCGGTCAACACGTTCGCCACCAAGCGCTCGGTCACCTCTGACGATGTGAGGCCAACGGCCATTTTGCTACGCGCCAAACTTGCCAAGATGTCAGGATGTGCGGCCACATAGCCCACCCGCAACGTGGGCGTAATGGTTTTCGAGAAGCCTGAAATATAGATGACGCGACGCAGCCCCTCGAGTGCAGCGAGGCACGGCGCGCCTTCGGGTGCGAGTTCGCGATAGATATCGTCTTCGATCACCCATAAGCCGTGCTGATCGGCGATCTCAAGCAAGCCTTTGGCGCGACTCAACGAAAGCGTGGTGCCTGAAGGATTTTGCAACACAGTATTTACAAAAATCGCTTTGGGGTGCGTGCGCTTAATCAGCTGAGTGAGTTGATCAAGATCATGGCCGTCTGCGTTTCGGGGCAAGCCCACAACCTTTAAACCCGCAAGCTGCAAAATCTGCAGCAAATTGCAATAACAAGGATCCTCAACAATGACAGTATCGCCAGGACGTAAGATCGTGCGCACCACCAAATCAAGTGCTTGCGTAGCACCCTGAGTGAGCAGCACATTTGCAGCCTCAACAGGGATGTCATTGCGCCTGAGCCTGGCTGCGATTTGCTCGCGCAACGACGCCATGCCATAGGGGTGTCCATAGCCGCCAAACCGCGCGCCCGGCACACGACTTACGGTGCGCAAGGCATGCTGTAAACCACTTTCGTTGATCCACTCGCCGGGTAGCCAACCACAACCCGCCTTAATGGGCACCGAGTGGTCGGCGAAAACGTCTGACAACAGCCACGCCGCACTCAGAGTCGGTGCGGACCACGTGGGGATTGACTGGGGCAGCGCCGCACGCTTATCCACCACACGATAGGAGGCGCCCCGCTTCGCCACCACTTGACCGGCCGCGACCAGGCGCTGATACGCCTCTGAGACGGTAAAGGCGCTGAGGCCCTGCTCACGCGCCAACTGGCGCACCGAAGGTAAAGCGTCACCCGCCCGTAAGGCACGACTCGCGATCGCAGCGGTCAACGTAGCGACGATTTGCTCGACCAAGCTCAGGTCAGCTTGGCGATCAAGATTCAGTGAAAAGGCCAATTGAGGCACCTTTAGGTGAGAACGGGCGAACCACTGAGGCTGGGGCGCGCAAGCGCTGTCCCAAGTCACCCAGGTACCAGTACAGTTTGCCACATATTTGTATAACTGTACTGGTCACGACCGGTATTGCGGCGCTACAGTAAGCGTACAACCCGATTACCGGAGAACCCCATGAACGCTATCACCGAAGCCGTTAGCCTGTCCAACAGTGTGGACATGACCAATTTCTGGATGCCTTTCACAGGCAACCGTCAGTTCAAAGCTGCCCCGCGCATTCTTAAAAGTGCCAAAGATATGCACTTCACCACCATGGATGGCCAAAAGGTGCTTGATGCAAGCGCTGGTCTCTGGTGCGTCAACGCTGGTCATGGCCGCGCCGAAATTATTGAGGCCGTGCACAAGCAAATGCAAGAGCTTGATTACGCACCGCCCTTTCAGATGGCGCACCCGTTAGCGTTTGAAGCTGCCAAAGTTGTCGCTGGCGTGATGCCAAA
>CAMEAW010000241.1 GCA_945911685.1 Bordetella parapertussis | reverse complement strand
GCGTTTCCTGAGCTTCCACGCTTTTAGGCCATGATGGACCATGTGATCGCCCAGTTGTGCGAGCAGGTGCTAGACGCTGCGCAGCAACAACACACCATCCTGATTGAAGGTGGTGGCACTAAAAACTTTTATGGCAATCATGCGCTAAACACCAGTGACAAGGCTGCGCTAAACGCCAGTGACGGTCGTGTTCCACACATGACGAGCAATAGTGTCGCTCTCAAGCTTAATTCGCTGCGCGGCATCATTAACTATCAGCCCACAGAACTCGTTGTAACCGCCTGGGCGGGTACACCGCTACAAGAGGTGATTGATACCCTTGCGGCCTCACAGCAGATGCTTGCCTTCGATCCGCCCGCGTTTGGCGCACAGGCCACGCTAGGTGGGTGTGTCGCTGCGGGCCTTGCCGGACCTGGTCGTTACGCAGGTGGCCCCGTCAAAGATTACGTGCTGGGCACGCACCTGTTAACAGCAAGCGGCAGCATCTTGAAGTTTGGTGGCGAAGTTATGAAAAACGTCGCGGGCTACGACGTCTCACGATTATTAGTCGGATCCATGGGGATGTTCGGCCCACTGACTCAAGTGTCGGTTAAGGTCGCTCCCCTGCCTCAAGAAGTTTGTACGCTTGAGTTTGCGCTTGACGAAGCCAGCGCGTTAGCAATCTGCCACAGTTGGCGTGCGCAGCCATTACCCATTTCGGCCACCGCTTGGCACGCGACAGAAGACAATTCAGGTTGCCTGAGAGTTCGGCTGGCGGGCGCTGGTGCAGCGCTTAAAACAGCGCGACTAAAAATGGGGGGGCAAGTCTTACCCGAGGCACAAGCTCTTGAGTATTGGACCGCATTGCGCGAACAGAAACTTTCATTTTTCACGACACCCACCTTATGGCGCCTGGCAGTTGCGCCGGGTACCCCCGTGTTGAACTTAGGGCCGACGCTCATCGAGTGGGGTGGGGGGCAACGTTGGGTTGCGTCAGCGCTTGACGCCACGACAGTCAGGCGTGTGGCCGAGCAAGCCGGCGGACATGCCACCTTGTTTCGCAGCCCAGGTGATCACACCATGCCCGACCAAGGCGTATTTCATCCTTTGGCAGGTGGCGTGTTGGCTGTGGTCGCACGACTCAAACAAGAATTTGATCCGCAGGGGTTGTTTAACCCCGGCCGCTTAGTACACGGACTCTGACGAGATACTTATGCAAACAAATCTTGCCGATTGGGCGCGTGTTTCTGAGCTTGGCCAAGAGGCCGACGATATTTTGCGCCGATGCGTGCACTGTGGCTTCTGTCAGGCCACCTGCCCAACGTATCAAGTGCTGGGCGATGAGCTCGATAGCCCGCGCGGGCGCATCTACCTGATTAAAGAACTTCTTGAAGGGCAAGAGCCTACTCAAGCCACTCAGATGCATCTTGACAGATGCCTAACCTGCCGCAATTGCGAAACTACTTGCCCCTCTGGGGTCGAATATGGCCATTTGATCGACATCGGTCGCAAGATCGTTGAAGAAAAAGTGCCACGGCCCTTGTCACAGCGACTGCAGCGTGCCCTGTTACGTAAAGGTCTTAACTCACCACTTTTCGCCCCCGCCTATAAAGTTGGCCAAGCCGTACGCGGGTTGTTGCCAGCCAGTCTTCAGAAAAAAATCGTAGAAGCGCGACCCACCGGGGTGCGGCCAGACACGCATCACCACTTGAAGCAGGTGCTGTTGTTAACAGGTTGCGTGCAACCCACGATGATGCCGACCATTGATGCCGCCACCATTCGCGTGCTGGATCGCTTAGGCATCGGTACCCAAGTGGCGCAGGGTGCAGGCTGCTGTGGTGCGTTGAATTTTCACTTAGACGATCAAGAGGCTGCGCGCGTGCAAATGCGCTTAAACATCGATGCCTGGTTGCCGCTGATCGAAGCAGGTAAGGTCGAGGCGATTGTGATGAATGCCTCGGGTTGTGGTGCGATGGTGGTTGAGTACGCCCATCATTTGCGACACGATCCAGCTTACCTTGCCAAAGCCCAAAAAGTTGTGGCGCTCGTGCGCGATATCGTCGAGGTGGTAGCACCTTACGCTGAAGTGCTTGCCCTACAACTCGACATAACGCGTTTGCCTCAACGGCCTGCGTTTCACCCCCCGTGTACCTTGCAACACTGGCAAGGGTTGCGACCGCTCAGTGAAACCCTCTTTGCCAAACTCGGCTTAGCCTTGCAGCCTTTCACAGAAACGCACCTTTGCTGTGGTTCAGCGGGTGCGTATTCAGTCTTGCAGCCCGAAATTTCAACGTCGCTGCGCGATCGTAAGTTGTCTCACTTGAGTCAAGCCAAGCCCGACGTGGTGCTGTCTTCAAATATCGGTTGTATCGGGCATTTGCAAAGCGGTACTGAGGTTGCAGTACGACATTGGATCGAAGTGGTGGATACTGCACTTTTGTGACGCCAATAACTGCAAAATAGGCACGAATAGAGCAGTTCTTTGTACAGATAGTCTCTGATGAAGGGATCGTTGGTATCCTACCGCTAACCTTTGTACCCAGACTTTGAGTGCTATGTCAGCGAGTTTAAATGCGTCACCAGTAAGCCCGGCCCCCGCTGAGTCCGGGGGCCTCGAAGAGCGATCTGTACACGCAACGCGACCAGGTGCTTTAACGGTTAACCCACTGCCGCCCGAGGTGAGCGATCACGGTCCCTTTGAGGTAGATGATCATGGCCTACGAACGGCATATTATGTGAGGCTTTTGGCTCGCCGTCTACTTGACACGGGTCATTACGCTGAGGTGCTGACCGACGACTGGATCAATACGCTGTGTCAGGCTG
Source organism: Bordetella parapertussis (assembly GCA_945911685.1). GTDB lineage: Bacteria > Pseudomonadota > Gammaproteobacteria > Burkholderiales > Burkholderiaceae_B > Zwartia > Zwartia parapertussis_K. The sequence goes on along the minus strand of CAMEAW010000241.1, from coordinate 691 downwards.
CACCTTTGCACGACATCGGTAAAGTTGCTATTCCGGACCACATTCTGCTGCAAGACGGCAAGCTATCCCACGAGGATTGGTGCGTGATGCAAACACATGCGCAGCTGGGTGAAGCCATTTTGAGCACAACCGCGGCGCAACTCGAATACCCCTCTGAGGTTCTCGAGTTGGCGATTATCGTGGCCGGCGCGCATCACGAAAAATGGGACGGAACAGGCTACCCACGGGGCCTGAAGGGCGAGCACATTCCGCTGGCTGCGCGCTTGGTTTCGCTGGTCGACATGTACGATGCCCTTGTATCGTTCAGGGTCTACAAGCGTAACTGGTCGCACAGCGAGGCGATCGAAGAAATCGTGCGCCACCGAAACACCTCGTTTGAAACCGTTTTAGTCGATGCGTTTTTGGCAGTATCCGAGCCCGTTGAGCAGTTTGCTAAGGCTCAGGATGTTAAGTCGTTACTCGGTAGGCCATGGCTAAAAGGTGGTGCAATCCACTACCAAGAAACTCCGGCCCGTCAAACGCTCGTACGTTTCGAAGAGCGCTTTGAGCAGCTGTTTAAAAACTCGCCGGTGGGTTTGGCAATGGTCGACCAAAGCACCGCCCAATTTTGCGAAGTGAATCAAGCCTTGTTGAGTTGGACGGGCTATTCGCGGCAAGAGTTTCTCGCTTTAAGTTTTTGGGATATCACACC
>CAMEAW010000240.1 GCA_945911685.1 Bordetella parapertussis | reverse complement strand
ATAGCCAAGCTGACCTGAGGCGCCCAGCAATTTCAACGGGCGGCGCGTTTTAAGACCAGCGAACTCTTTTAAGATGCGTCCGGTTGCGCTCATACAATCTCAACCTTAAACAAGCGCGCGTGCTGTTGGGCGCCGTACACATCACGATCGCCTGGATCGCCCGCTGTGATTTTTCGGGGGATCGCAATTTTAAGAGCGCGCGACATCGGGTACTCGATGATATTTACCTGATCCGCCGGCATGTCATACAACTTGGCAATCAAGGCTTGATTAATCACCTTGGATTGAATCACTCGGTTGTAGTCTTCATCACTATTGAACATGATGTCTAACGTCGTGCAGCGCGGCCCCGCATTTTTACTTCGAATCACACGAGCGATATCTTGCAAATACATGATGACCTTTTGCGAAAGTAATATTTAACGAATGTCGAGATTAACTGCACGACCTCGAGGGATTAACCAAAATCGCCTTAATTATTGACCGAAGCGCCCGACTCTTTCACAACGCGGGTCCAGCGCTCAATATCCTTTTGCAAGATCGCAGCAAACTCTGCTGAACTCACATCGGTTTGCACTTGACCGCCTTCTTGCAGGTAAGCAGCTTGCATCGCAGGAGTGGCTAGTATTTTTCTGCTCGTCGTATTCAGTAGGCTGATAATATCGGGAGGCGTATTTTTAGGTGCAAACAGGCCAATCCACACAGAAATTTCGGCGTTCTTGATGCCCAACTCTACAACAGTTGGCACCTCAGGCATCTGTGGTGAGCGCTGCTCAGCAGTGACCGCTAGTGCTTTCAGTTGCCCCTCTTTTACATGAGGCAATACCACCGGAATATTGCCAAAGATCATATCCACACGACCGGCTAATAAATCTACCATCACCTGCGACGTGCCTTTGTAGGGAATATGCTGCAGTTTGATTCCAGCCGTTTGTGCAAGCAACACTGCTGACAGATGTGCGCTTGTGCCACTGCCTCCTGAACCATAATTTAGCGGCGTTGCCTCGCGGCTTTTTGCCAAGGCAATTAACTCAGCTAGCGTGTTAACTTTCAACGACACCGGCACAACTAACGCGTTTGGAAAGGCCGTGATCCTCGTAATTGGCTCAAAATCACGGACTGGATGATAAGGCAGATCAGGATATAAGGCCTGATTCATAGCATGCGTATTTAAAGTGCCGGCAAGCAGGGTGTAGCCATCAGGCGCAGCCTTAGCAACAAAAGTACTCCCTAAAGCGCCGCCGGCGCCACTACGGTTATCAACAACAATGGATTGCTTGAGCTCTTGCGACAACGCTTCAGCCAGTCTGCGGGCGGCAATGTCTGCACCCGTGCCGACCGGGAAAGGCACCACTATTCGAATAGGCTTTTCTGGATAAGCGGCCTGCGCGACTGTCGAAGCAAGTACCAGAAATCCTAGGGTCAATTTCAAGAAACTGTTAAATACTTTCATTTTCTTCTCGTTCCATTATGGCAAGTGAGAAAGCACGAATGTCGACATCAGCAAGCTTCAACTCGCCGAAACCTCACCCAAGGTTTGCATCAAAGACTGATATAGCGACTCAATCGAACTCTGCGCTGCAAGGTGCTGCGCCGTTTCAAATAACACCTGACCGGCTCGGCTATTCAAGCGCTCAGGCCCCAAGCAATCAAAGAATTTTTCTTTCAACAGGGTTTCACTCAACCAATTACCCGGCTTACCACTTGCCACATCGATGCGTATGGATTCTTCGCGACCCGACTTTAATTTAAGAACAACGATCGCAGCAAATTCGTGATCATCTGCGACTAGAGGATCAATTTCAACCGTGATTTTCTTCATTAGACGCTCGATCTCTGGCCGTTTGATTTGATCGAGCTCAAACGTACCAATCTTGACTGCACCATCAATCATCGCCGACGCGATGCAGTAGCGCATACTGAACTTACCCTCCAAGCCTGTGGTCGGGATGTCGTAAATCAAGGGCTGCATGGCAAAGCGTGAGGCCCCTACCCGCATGGATTCGATATCTTCAACAGAACTGCCGCTGAGTGTTTCACGTAAGACACGTGTGGCATCAATCGCTGGGTGCGTGGCTGCACAGCACGGGTACGCTTTTAAGCCAATCCCGGTTTCAGTCAAAATTTCTAGAGGCTGCCCCCAAGCTTTGGCGTAACTCGCTGGTGCCGCACCACCGAACACCTTCATAAAACCAAATTTACCTTCAATCGCATCTGGCGCGCAGGTGAAATCCTGCTCAGCTAACCGAGTCGCTAAAATCGCTGAACGTGCCGCCAAACCCGCGTGCAGCGGTTTAGTCATCGTGCCAAAATTTTGTCGCACACCACTGGCAAGAGATGCACTTACTCCGAGCGCACCACGCATTTGATCATCAGTAAAGTTTTCAAGAAACGCTAACGCTGCGGTCGCACCGATGGCACCAAAGGTGCCGGTTGTATGCCAACCACGCTCATAATGCGCGGTGTTTAGGCGACGTCCAAGTTGACCGAGTGTTTCGATACCCACGACATGGGCGCGAATCAAGTCTTCGCCACTCACCCCCAAGGCTGCACCACGAATCAATAGTGCCGGCAACAGCAAGGCTGTCGCATGGCAATACGCCGGATGACTAATGTCATCAAAATCCGCAGCATGCGCAAGCGTACCCAGATACAACGCGGCAGACCCTTGCGCATCGGTTGAACTGACCCGCAAGACGGCCGGTGCAAATTGTGCCAGCATTTGTTTAAGCGGCTGAGTCGAAAATAGTGCTCGACGCAACTTAGGTTCGAGCGCTTGACCGACCCCTAGCACCATACAAGCTAAGGTATCAGTGATCGCATCGGTTGAGCGCCGTACTGTCTCAGCGGCAAGCGGCTGCGCCCGCAACGTTCGACAAAACCCAATCAGCCCATCTGAAAACTCAGTGTCTGGTATTGTATTGACCGAACCTACTTCTTTCGTCGCCATTATGTCGCCCCTGTAGATCTTATTATTACTCTCGTCTGACGCGAGAGTTAGTATGTATAAACAAGCCCAATTGAGCTCGCTGAACAGTGTCTGGCAGCCATTTAGAACAGGATCACGACCCTCAGCTCAAGTTTTTACTCAATTCAAGTTTTTGGCAAAATCGCCGACAGGCTTGCGTTAACCTCAACAAAGACAGGGCCCGTCGCTACCAACGCTGCTCGAATCATAGGCTCGATATCTTCATCCTTTTCAATCAACAAGGTTGCGCAGCCAAAAGCTTGCGCTAACTTTGAAAAGTCTGGCCCACTGAGATCGGTAGCATGCGAACGCCCTGGATACATGCGTTCTTGATGTAGACGAATCGTCCCTAAACTACGATTGTTAGACAAAAAGATCTTGAGTGGTAACTTGCGCTCTACGGCGACGGCAAGTTCATTGCCTGTCATCATAAAACCACCATCCCCCACCAAACACACCACAGTGCGGTCAGTCTCGCGCATGGCGATCGCCACTGCGCCAGGCACGCCATAACCCATCACACCAGACATCGTCGAATACAGTTT
>CAMEAW010000239.1 GCA_945911685.1 Bordetella parapertussis | reverse complement strand
TGCACGTGGCCTACAAAGGCGCTGGACCAGCGGTGATTGATGTGTTGGGGGGGTCTATTAACTTGTTGGTGGCCAATCCGTCTTCAGTTGCGCAGCATGTGCAAGCCGGTAAGCTTAGAGCGCTTGTGCTGTTTGGTGCGCAGGGGGTGGGGGTGTTGCCAGGCGTGCCAACAGCGATTGATGCAGGGTATCCGGCTTTAGGTGACATACCCGAGTGGTACGGTTTGGCTGTGCCGGCCGCGACCCCAGTCGCATTGGTGGCTCAGTTAAATAAAGACATCAACACCGTGCTGTCTGAGGCCTCTGTACAAAAACGGATCAGTGCCTTGGGGTTGAATGCTTCACCGAGTACGCCGGTCGAATTTGCAGACCAAATTAACCGCGACTACGCGCGCTGGGGGGGTGTGATTCAAAAGGCGGGGATCCGACTCGAGTGAAGCGCGCACCCGCTTATTGAATTAGCCCAGTACTTGAGGGCTGATTAAAGAGCTTGTTTTAGGCTTGCTGCTTTTAGTTGTTTTCGTTGTTTTCTTTTTTGGCGCGGTGCTTTTCTTAGGCGTCGCTTTCTTTTTAGCTGTCGTGTTTTTCTTGGGACTCGTCTGTGCGGGCTTATTCGAGCTTGTTTGCGCAGCAACGGGCGCCACCTGAGCTAAACCAAAAGCGGCTATCGTCAACATCACGGCAAGTTTTTTATTCATCATCATTCCATCAGATTGCAGACATAATTGATGGTAATCATCGTTACGTCATCCTGAGTCTATTTTAGACTGCTCAGACAGAAATTCAATTTGAAATCTATGATTTCGACCCCTCAAGGCTAAAAAGTGCCAAAAAATGAGAAAAACAACCCATCCAATTTGGATTTTGATGGGATTGTGTTGTTTTTAGCCTTAGGGTTTATTGTGGGGTTGCCTTGTTTTATAGTTGGCACCGCGTTGTTTATGTTGGGTTTTTCAACTCAAAACCCTGTTTTGGTCGGTGCCGCCAGTCTGCTGTACGGCATTGCGCTGGCAGCGATCGGTGGCCGAGTCGTACTGCGCAAATATCCACCAAGCACCGAGAGCCAAGCGCTAATACTTGGTGTAGGTGCTCTGGTTGTGATGGCTACCGTCTACGCCGTGCTGAATGCGATATTTTGGCTCTTGCACCTGCCAAGCGGCTTTGGTGGATAATTCGATTAGGCTAGATGTTTAAGACATTTAAACTCGAACATTCAAACCTAATTGTTTAAACCTAAAAACTAAAACCAAAAAACTGAACACGACATGTTGAAACGGATATTTTTACTAGGGCTTGCCGGCCTGAGCTTTTTATCAAGTGGCGCAGTTGGGCAGTCGGCCCCGGCCGCACAATGGCCTACTCAACCCGTGCGTATGATTGTGCCGTTTCCGGGTGGCGCCAGCACGCTTGACGCGGTCGTGCGTTTACTGGTGCCCGAGGTGGCGCGCGATTTGGCAGGCTCGGTGTTTGTCGAAAACAAACCTGGCGCGGGCACAGTTATCGGGGTCGATGCGGTGGCCAAGGCCAGCGATCGCCACACCTTTGGAGGGGTGGCGAATAGTTTTACGGTGAACCAATCGTTAGTTAAAAACTTGCCTTATGACCTGAATAAAGAGCTGGTGCCGGTGATCTTGCTGGCGCGCACGGCCAATGTGCTTGCGGTTCGGCCTGATCTGCCAATTCGCAACTTATCTGAGTTAATTGCCTATGCCAAGAAAAATCCGGGCAAGCTATCTTACGGGTCGTTCGGCAATGGCACAACGCCGCATTTTGCAGGTGAAATGCTTAAATCGATGACGGGTATTGATATCGTACATGTGCCCTACAAGGCGCAAGGGCCCGCACTGAACGATCTGCTCGGCGGTAATATCGATCTCATGTTTGGCAATTTGCCCGACTTTTTGGCGCATATTCGCTCGGGTAAGCTCAGAGCACTGGGCACAACCTATTTGACCCGAGCCCCCTTGGCGCCTGAGATTCCTACAATCGCTGAACAGGGCCTACCGTCCTTTGAAACTGACTCGTGGTACGGGATCATCGCGCCCGCAAACACTCCTAAGGTCGTCGTTGAGCGAATCAATCGCTCGTTCAATGAGGCGTTGGCACAAGATAATGTTCGGCAAAATCTGCGTGAACGTGGCATTGAAATTATTGGTGGCACGCCAGCAGAGTTTGGCTCGCACCTTCAACGCGAAGTGGCCAAATATGCCGATATTGTAAAAACCTCGAACATGAAAATTGACTGAGCAAAAAATGTCTAACACTACACGCATCACAAACAAACAACCCCTACGGATCGCAATTGCTGGCTTAGGCGCAATCGGAAAATCTATCGCCAACTCTCTGGCCCAAGGCGCAGTGCCAGGCGTTGTACTGACCGCAGTTTCGGCTAAAAACCAAGATAAAGCGCAGCAATTTGTTTCAAGCTTGGGGGTGCCGGTCAAGGTGCTGACGCTAGCCGAGCTCGAGCCCGTGGCGGATTTGGTAATCGAGTGCGCACCGGCTGCCCTACTATCCGAAATTGTGACGCCGTTTTTAAAGGCCAAGAAACAAGCGATTGTTTTATCGGTAGGGGCGCTTCTGTTTAACCAGAACTTGATTGACATGGCCGAGCATGAGGGCGGCATTATTCATGTGCCAACCGGCGCATTGATCGGCTTAGACGCCATGATTGCAGCGGCCGAGGGCAAGATCCATTCGGTGCGGATGATCACGCGCAAGCCGCCCAACGGGCTGTCGGGTGCCCCACACTTAATCGAGAACAATATTAGTGTTGAAGGCCTGACCGAACCGAAAAAAGTGTTCGAAGGCAATGCACGTGCCGCAGCCAAAGGGTTTCCGGCAAACTTAAACGTGGTGGTAGCGTTGGCGTTGGCCGGTGTGGGCCCCGAAAATACCTTGCTTGAGATTTGGGCCGATCCAACGGTTGTGCGCAATACGCACAGCATTGTGGTCGACTCAGACTCAGCGAAGTTCACCATGACCATGGAAAACATCCCGTCTGAAAACCCCAAAACTGGCCGAATCGTGGCGCAAAGCGTGATCGCCATGCTGCGCAAAATGCAGGCTAGTTTTAAGGTTGGTACCTAGCGCAGACCGCGGCTGTACGTTGCAAAGTCGCTGCGAATTTAGAGTCTAACTGTGCCGCCAATCTGACTCCCTATCGGCGCGGCTAGTCTAAATCAAGCTGCTAAGGTGATCGCAGCTTTACGCTGCGAATCGTCGATCAAGCAGCTTGGCCAACCGCCGCTTTACGCGGCAAATCTAACGTGGTCACACGGGTGAGTTCGCGTTTGTATGTTCTGTCGTCAAACGGACGTGCGCGATGCATGGTGGTGCGGTTATCCCAAATGACCAGATCGCCAAGCGCCCATTCGTGGTGGCCTAAAAACTGAGGGCGGGTCGCATGCTCGATCAAGTCGCGCAGCAGCAAACGGCCCTCAGGAACTTGCCACCCGATCACGCGCTCGGCGTGCGAGGCAAGATAAAGTGATTTTCGAGGTGAGCCTTCAATCACACGCACCA
>CAMEAW010000238.1 GCA_945911685.1 Bordetella parapertussis | reverse complement strand
GACGATTTGAAGGTGCAGGCCTATATCGTCATCTCAGATGTTGACATGGCGGTGGTTGAAGCGCTTGTGCCGATGTCAGTTTTTGAAAGTGGTGCTCAAGTTCACGTCGCCGGAGTTGAAGCCTTGGGTGATGGCACAGAACAAGTTGTGCAAGTGCTTGAGAACATGGATCCCGACGACATCGTGGTGTTTTTATGCGAGAACGCTGTGGTGTACGCCGAGAGCCTAGCCGTGTTGGGCTTGCAACACTAGGCCAAGCCTCAAGTCCTGAGTCGGGCGGCACGCACGATACGATGTGCTTCGGTACCAGCGCCAATCAAACACGGCTGCCAAGCGCTTATGCTGACGGACGCTTCTGAGAAAAATGTGTAATCACCAACGCCACGACGCCAACGGCCATCACAAGCAATGAAATGTAGACAGCCCCTTTACTGATGGCGTAGGTCACACTCGAATACGTCAAAAAGCCGCAGGTGAGACAAAACAAAATCGGAGTCAAGGGATACAGCGGCACCTTGAACGGGCGTTCAACGTGGGGATCTTTGACTCGCATCACGAAGAGTGAGACGCCCACTAAAAATAGAAAGGCCCAAAAAACTGGGGCTGTAAATTCGACCATGACCTCAAAGCCATCGGTTTGCCAGACGCCTAAACCCACTAACGCCAAGCTCAAGATCGACTGCACCACATAAGCGGCCACCGGTGATCCACGCTCTGCGTGCCAGTTGCCCATAAAACGCAGCGCGGGCCAGTCGCGCCCTAAAGCGTAATTGGTGCGTGCCCCCACAATCATGGTGGCATTAATACTGGTCAAGGCAGCTACAGCTACAAAAATACCCAGCATTTTTTCGCCCCAAGGGCCAAACGCCTTACCCATCAGATCGGCCGCCACCGCTTTACTGCCCGCCAGGCCAGACAAGCCTAAACCAGCCAACACCGCAATATTAAACAGCACATAGATCAAGGTCAAAATCATGATGCTAATGACAATCACGGGCACGATTGCACGCTTACCGCCGCGCACCTCGGCCGAGATGTACGCCGCTTCGTTCCAACCACCGTACGTCAACAGCACAAACACCATCGCCAAGCCAAACATCCCTAAACTAGGTGAAGAAGAAAACATACTAGGGGATGCCGGTGCGTCGCCCGACAACACAATCCCTGCGACCGCTACACACAACAAGCCTGTAACCTCGATCATCGTCAGGCAAGTTTGCACCCACGAGGCTGCCTGTAAGCCAATCAGATTGATTAGGGTCATGGCGACCACAATGCCCACGGCCCACAGCGCCGTTGAGTGGGGCCCCAGATTCACCACTTTACTCATGTAATCGCCGAACACAAACGCGAGCAAAGCGATCGATCCCGTGTTGATGACGGTTGCCTTGGCCCAGGCATACAAAAAAGAGGCAGGCTTACCAAAGGCGCGTGCTAAAAAATGATAATCACCACCCGCATGCGGATAAGTGGTGGCAAGCTCTGCGTAGCACAGCGCGCCAGCCAAAGAGATGACGCCCCCAAGCACCCAGGCCACAATTAACCAACCGGCGTCACCTGTGACGCCAGCAACCATCGAAGGTGTTTTAAAAATACCCGCACCAATCACAATGCCAACAATAATTGCGATGGCACTAAAGGTACTAAGTTGCTGCGTCGGTTGATTGGTCGGGGTAGTTGGGGTAGTCATTATTAATTACGCGTACCAGTAATGGAATAGAGGGGTGAGTTCTCAAGCACCTGGCCCGATAGCTCGTTGCCATTCAGTGTCACATCAACGATGCGTGACTGATTACTTTGATCCAAGAAGGAAAACTTCAAGCGATTACCGGTCAGGCTACCCCCAAGAATCGGTTGTGGTTTTCCGTAAATGTTCAAGGTGCCCCCCACACGCTGATAACGCTGGGTGAGCTCGAGCGTCACCGGCTGCTGTGAGCCCTCAAACCCTTTTAACGACCACTTGCCTGCGGCGTTTCCAGGAACCACCCAGAAATACCCCTGCGCATAGCCGGTACCAACCTTATCATCAGGCTCCCAGTCGCCCATGTTGAAAGAGTTCGTCACAATCCGAGTGCCTGGCGCCATTTTCAAGATCGTTGGACGAATCTTTAAATTTAAGTCAGGCAAAAGATACATCGTCACAACTGTTGCTTTTGAAAAATCTTCAACAAAGATGTCGCCATTGATGATTTTGACTTTGTCTGCTACCCCTGCGCGCTGGGTGTTGCGTGTCGCAAGTTCAGCCATCTCTTTGTTGTACTCAATACCAACAGCTGTCGCACCAAAGTTTTTAGCCGCTGCGATGGCGATTTTGCCGTCGCCCGCGCCTAAGTCGTACACCAGATCGGTAGGTTTGACGTTTGCGGCTTTCAACATCGCATCGGCAACCGCGTCGTTGGTGGGCACCCAGATCACATCCTTACCACTTTGACCGACACGCGGTTCATACTTTTCGTCACCCAGCTTGGTTGACTCTGCAGACTGGGCAAACACTGGGTTGACAGCGAAGGCAACAGCAAGGGCTGTCACATGAACGAGAACACGAAACTTCATAAGCACCTCGACAAATAAGTTTAAGAAAAACCGCACAATGAATCTTACGAATCAAATAAATTTAAGAAAACCCGCACAATGAATCTTACGAATCAAATAAGTTTAAGAAAAACCGCACAATGAATTTTACGAATTTTTAGAAGCAGCGGACCCAAACTCGGCGCCTGCCCAACCCTCTATATGTTTAATAATGTTGGCATAATCTTTGGGGCCATCGCCCTGCCCGATCGCGAACGATAAAAATTGGCGAGCTGCTGGGCTGACCGTCATGGGCACACCTAGCTTTTCGGCTTCTTCGACGCAAAGTTTAATATCTTTATGCAACAAGTCGGTGGTGAAGCGGGTAGGAAACTCACGCGTCAACACGCACTGTGGCATTTTTTCTTGAGTAATAAATGAGCGACCGCTCGAAACGTTAATCACGTCTAGCATTGTTTTGGCGTCTAAACCCGCTTTAGCACCGTACACCAAGGTTTCGCAGCTTGCCACGATGTTAACTGCACACAGCGTGTTGTTGATGATCTTCATTGTCTGACCCAAGCTTGCTTGCTCGCCCAGGTAAAAAATATTTGTCCCTAAAACCGACAATAAGGGCTTAACCTGCTCGAACGCTGCAGTTGGGCCCGATGCCATCAGAGTGAGAGTTCCCTTCTCAGCGCCGGTGGTGCCGCCGCTCACTGGGGCACCCACCCATTGAATCTGTTGCGCATTCACTGCAGCGGCGACTGAGTCGGTCACCGAAGGGCCCGTCGTGGATAAATCAACAATCACTTTGACCGCCTTGCCGTGCATCACGCCGGCCGGGCCTTGCACCACTGACTGAACAATTGAGGGCATGGGCAAGCAGAGCAAGACAAACTCGACCTCATCCGCCATCGCTTGGGCACTTGCTGCCACGCGCGCGCCTTTTTGCGTTAAGCGCTCTAGGGCTTGAGGATTATTGTCATACACAACAAGATCATGTCCAGCTGCTAAAAACCGGTTACCAAAATGATG
>CAMEAW010000237.1 GCA_945911685.1 Bordetella parapertussis | reverse complement strand
GAGTTCACTATCTGGGTAAACAGTTTACTGTTGGCTCAGTGTCCAGTTTGGTCTGAGAAACGCACCAGTCGAATACTTTCGAGCCGATAGAATCGAAGTACTTTTTATCGTTGGCGCTAAATTTACTGCTCTCTGGAGCGTCAGTTTTTGCGCTCGTTAGTTTGTGGCATTGAACTGAAAACGTTTTTTGAGGATTCGACAGGCAATCAGTGACAGAAAAATGTGAAAAATCAGGGTAGTTACGGCCTTGGCTGTACCCGTTTACGATTGGAGGCCGCGCTATCGTAAGCTTTTCAGTCGTTGTTGCCGTATGTTGGAGAACGCGACCAGTCCTCAGCGCGTGCCATGTTTCTCCAACCGCTAAAAAGTTGAAAGTCCATGCGTCCGCTCTTAGCGGGACGCTGACAGTGATCAGGGCGACAACCCAGCACGCCAATAGCCTTGAATGCGTTCTCGTTTTTATACCTCGCTCATTTAACTTTTGGCCGAAGCCTAGGCGTCGGTTACCGATACTTGCGATGTCACTTACCTTGTAATTCAATGCACTCATCATGATCTCCTATTTAGCCATTTCGACAGACGTCGGGCATGGCAATTTTGGATAACTCCGCCCCTTACTCACTCGCCTATTGCTTTAAAGACTGCTTAAAAAATCATTTACTTCGCCAAACCATTTATCATCCATTTGTTCGGCGCTCAGCTGCTCAAGATCTTGTTCAAGTTCGGTAGCGTCTTCTTCTGTGACGGTGATGTTGCGTGCACCGACAAAGACAGTCAAGACACTATCGATTTTCCAGATCTGAACTTTTTCACCAACAAACACCACTTCTGCGGGCACAGCAGTGCCCCCCACGATTGCGCGTGCCATAGGTATACCCCTGTAGTTGTCAAAGAGCGTATTGGGCTAGAAATGCAAAAAGCCCCAACAAGAGGGGCTTTGAGTGGTTTAGTTATCTGAGTACAAGTCAGATCACATCCGCTGTAAGCGTAAGCACCTTTGCCTAGTAGGCTGGTTGCTGTGGGCTTTCGCCCCCTCTTAATGTAAGTGTGATTTTAGCGGTAGATCGAGATAAAGTACATAAATAAGTCGTATGACTGTTGCTATTTCAGGACAAAGGGCGTGCAACACACCCTAAGCCCTGCACCGCTTCAAAATCACCAAACTCGACTTCAAGCTTAGGCAGCACGTTGTTTAGTGTTGACAGACGCGGTGGGCGTGGTGATGCCGGCTGAGCGAGGGGTTGCTACTTGCAGCGCAACCCGTCGCAAAATGATTACAGCCCTGAGCCACGCCCTTGATTTTCTTTGCGACGCAGCCAGGCCTCCTTGCCGAGTTCTTCTTGCATACTTTGAAATTGCCCCTCATCGACTTCAGACAAGCGGCTCTTCATACGGTTTGATGAATACATCAATTCTTTTTCCAAACGATCTTGATCGCGGTTAGCCAACAGATTCGCCAAGACACCCACTGTTGCTTGCAACCACGGGTTGTCTCGCGCACGATCGCGCAACTCATCCAGCATATTCTCGACTGCACGCCAATCGCGTTGGCGTACTGCCTCGCGAGCGAGGCGTTGCAAGTCGGCCGCTTCGATCTCGCTGAAACGACCCGCTACGCGTTCATCGGTTGGCATCGCACGCCACGCACGACTCGACACCACGGGTAATTGACCTAAGCTTGCGCTAAACGTGTGCTCGAGACCTTCTGCATCAGTCGCTTTGACTGTCACACGCAACAAAGACTCGGCTTCTTCTCGGAGTTGACCGTCAAGCGCTTCGTGCATCGGTACTGATAGCGCCATCCAAGCCTCAGAATTTGCAGCAATCGATACCATGCGCCAGGCGTTGCGACCAAGACTTGGATAATCGTTATGCATTGTCCAATTCTGTGCTGGGCTTTGCATTGTCAACGTAATGTTGCGCCATACCGTATGCGCCAACAAACCGAGCTCGGCCTCGAAGGGCTCGACCAAATCAGCAGCGCGATCACCATACATGGCTGTCCCCTGCCCTGCGGTTGCCATTTCAGTCATCAGCTCTTCGTTGAAGCCCAAACCAATACCAACCGTGCTAGTCGTTACGCCAGTGCGAGCAAGTTGGCTGACTTGTGTACAGATGCGACGGATATCGGTTAAGCCATGATTGGCTTGACCATCCGATAAGAGCATGACACGACAGATACGATTGGCATCGGCGCGTGGGGCGATCTGTTCGGCACCCGCCAACCAACCGCCATGCAGATTTGTATTGCCGCCGCTACGCACGTTTGCCAAGAGCAGACCAATGACACCGCGCACTGTTTGAACTGAACTGAGTGGTAACAACAGCTCAACCTCATGGCTATAAGCAATGATGCTGACCTCGTCATTGTCATGCAGGCGCTCAATCAGTTCGCGAGTGCAATCAAGCGCCGCATGCAATTTTCCGCCTGACATTGAGCTAGAACGATCAATCACAATCGCCAACGAGATTGGCGTACGGACTTGACTGGGATCTTGTTGAGGGCGCAAGCGCACCAGCACTTGCAAGGGCTGCGTGCCGGCGTCAGCGAGTGCAGGTTTATTTGGGGTCAAAATAATTTCAAGAGGGTAAAGTGTGCTCATGTTGAGGCTCCGTTTGGGATTTTTTAGACAACAAGATTCTTGCTGCCACGACAGGTGGCAGATTTTTAGGACCTGCGTTTGAAGCGAAGTCGGTTGGAACGAACGCTTACGTTCTAAACACGATCAGTGTTTGATCGTTGCTGTGACGTTATGAATCAGCCACGCGTTTTTGTTTTTTTTCTATCAAGTCGATCAGGGCTTGCTGTTTTTTAGCAAACTCGTCAAGCTGTGCTTTGACTTCAGAGGCTTGCTGTTCAAGCGCACGTTGGGTTTGCGTCAACTCACTCAGTTGATCTTTCACTTCGAAGGTGTGACGTTCAAGCATTTGGCCCACGTGCTTCATAAAGGCCTGTTCACGTTGAAAACCAACTTGTGCCATTTGCTCGAGGGTAGCCATCAAGCGACGCTGCGCATCGTTCAGCTCTGACACACGCGAACCCTGCCCCTGCACTTGAGAGCTAAGCTCTTGAACGCTGTGCTGCATATTTTTAAAAGACGAGATTTCTTGCAGCCACTCGTCTTTCATGCGCCTGACTTCGTCCAATACGTCGGTGATCGCCATGGGCGGCTTTGCGTTGGCGGTGCCACGCTCGTTGCTGCGACTTGACCGAGGCGACGCTGAAGTTTGCTTGGCGAAGAGATCCAAGCGTTCAGAGTTGTTCACCTGTAACCCAACACCTCTTTTAAATTTTTGCACCAACGAGGCAGCGTTGTCGGGCGACCTTGCGTCAGCCTGCTCTGAGTACTCGTTTTCGCCCTGGAGGGGCTTGAACAGACTCCGGTCAAGCTCGGCTGTGGTGGTTTCTTGGTTGTATTGAGCAACTAACTGCAGACTCCATTTTTGTTCATGGCTTAAGCGTCGCGCCATGATGAGCTGCACCAAATGCCTAAAGCCATAGGTCGAGTCACGCCCTTGCCGTTCTGGGCGGTCGATCACCCCTTCGCTGGC
>CAMEAW010000236.1 GCA_945911685.1 Bordetella parapertussis | reverse complement strand
TTTCCAACGCAGCCGCACATCATCAACAAGTTGATGATGCCGCGATACGTCATATCCATGTGGTACCAATGGTTGAGCGCGGCACCAACGATAATCATCGATTTACCCTCGGTGTCGTGGGCGTTTTGTGCGAACTCACGCGCCACTTGAATCACCAACTCTGGTTTAACGGTGGTGTGCTTTTGTTGCCAGGCTGGCGTGTACGGGATGTCTTGGTCGTAGCTTGAGGCGACGTTGCCGCCGCCTAAGCCTCGGTCAATGCCGTAGTTCGCCATTTGCAAGTCATAGACGGTGGCAACCCGTGCGAGGCTGCCATCGGCAAGGGTAAGCGTTTTGACGGGCACGTTACGCACTAACAGATCGTCGTGCTCGCCGCCAAAGTACGGAAACGCGACACCGACGACTTCATCGTGATGTTCAAGTAGCGTAAGCGTAGGCTCAACCTCTCGGCCAGAGGCGGCATCTTTTTTCTCAAGATTCCAGCGCCCAACTTGTGCACCTTCGTTAACCTTGCCTTCGCCCCAGCGTAAACCAATCGCTCCATTTGGCACGACCAATTCGCCGCTCAACGCATCAAGCAGTAGAGTCTTCCATTCAGGGTTATTGGTTTCGCCGTGATTGTTGGTTAAGTGTGAAGCGCGTAAGAAATGATCGGGTGCCCATTGACCGTTATGCTCTTTTAATAACACCAGCATAGGCATATCGGTGTATTGCCTGGCATAGTTGCTAAAGTATTCAGACTTGCCGCTCAGGTGAAACTCTTTGAGAATCACATGACCCATGGCCATGGCTAAGGCAGCGTCGGTACCTTGTTTGGGTGCCAGCCAGATATCGCCAAACTTAACCATCTCGCCATAGTCACTTGAAATGGCGACGGTCTTGGTGCCCTTATAGCGAACCTCAGTATAAAAGTGCGCATCGGGCGTGCGCGTTTGCGGCACGTTTGAACCCCACACCATCAAGTACGTTGAGTTGTACCAATCGGCCGATTCAGGCACGTCGGTTTGTTCACCCCATACCTGTGGGCTCGCGGGTGGCAAATCGCAGTACCAGTCATAAAAGCTCAAGCAGACGCCACCGATGAGGCTCAGATAACGCGAGCCCGCTGCGTACGACACCATCGACATAGCTGGGATGGGTGAAAAGCCAATCACGCGATCCGGGCCAAACTCTTTAATGGTGTAAGCGTTGGCCGCTGTAATCATCTCAGTGACGGTATCCCAGTCTGCACGCACAAAGCCTCCTAAACCGCGAACGCTTTTGTAGCGCTTGGCGGGTTCAGGGTGTTGGCTGATGTGTGCCCAGGCTGCGATAGGGTTCATGGTCAGGCGGGCCTCGCGCCACATCTCCATCAGGCGTCCGCGCATCATGGGGTGTTTGACGCGTTGGGCTGAGTACACATACCAACTATACGAAGCCCCACGAGGACAGCCGCGTGGCTCATGATTTGGTAGGTCGGGGCGCGTGCGTGGGTAGTCCGTCTGTTGGGTCTCCCAAGTGATCAAGCCGCTTTTGACATAGACCTTCCATGAACAAGAGCCGGTGCAATTCACTCCGTGAGTTGAACGCACGATTTTGTCGTGCTGCCAGCGCTGCCGGTAAGCGTTCTCCCACTTGCGGTCTTCGTTGACCACGGCACCGTGGTTGTCTGAAAACGTACTTGTCGTTCTAGAAAAAAAGTTTAAGCGATCTAAAAAATGACTCATGACTGAGCTCCAAAAATGCGACGTCTTAGGTTTTGACGGCTTCAAGTGCGTGTTGCAATACGGTTTTTTTAAAACTGGTGAAACACTTTTTGGTTGAAACCGAATTTTTTCAACTAGCTGCGGTTAGTATTTATGTTGAATGTGGTTAGCAGACAGCACAGTCCAGACGCGGGCTAACCTCGCTGCTAACACGGCATTGGTGCTTTGCTGCGCGCGTACCAAACCCAAGTCACTGCGACGCAGCTGAAATAAAACAGCACAAAGCAGAACAGGGCTGCGTGTGGGGTGCCGGTCAGATCGATTGACGTACCAAAGCTTTTGGGGATAAAGAAGCCGCCATACGCACCAATCGCACCTGAAAATCCCAAGACCGCTGCAGCCTCTTTGCTGCCATCAATCATTGCTTGCTTTTGAGACGCTGGATCTGACTTTGCACAGTGTTGACGATCGTTCAAAAAAATCACCGGGATCATGCGAAAGGTCGACCCGTTACCAATCCCGGTGAGCGCAAACAAAATAATGAATAGCGTCAGAAAACCTGTGAAGTTGCCGGCGCTGCCTTGGCTAGGTAAAAAATACATCACCCCAAGCACGGCAAGCATCATCCCGATGAAGGTCCAAAGGGTGACGCGAGCTCCGCCCACTTTGTCAGATACCCAGCCGCCCACTGGACGCACCATGGCACCCACGAGGGGCCCAAGAAAGGCATACTTTGTTGGATTGACGTTTGGAAATTGCGACTGTGTCAACAAGGCTAAGCCTGCTGAGAACCCAATGAAGGAGCCAAACGTCCCCAAATACAACCAGCACATCAACCAGTTATGTTTGCGTTTGAAGATCACAGCCTGATCAACAAACGAAGCTTTTGCATCTGCGATGTCGTTCATGCCAAACCACGCAGCAACTGAAGCGAGCAAAATAAACGGCACCCAGATGAAGCCCGCGTTTTGCAACCAAAGTGTCTGCGCAGCGCCGTTGGTCGTATAGTCGTGACCCGCACCACCAAAGGCACCGAAGGCACCAAGAGAGATGATCAGGGGTGTCACGAACTGCACGACCGAGACCCCTAGGTTGCCAATGCCGGCATTCAGGCCCGTGGCAAGCCCTTTTTGAGACTTTGGAAAAAAGAAACTAATGTTTGCCATCGAAGAGCTAAAGTTGCCACCGCCGAGTCCGCACAGTAAGGCCAGCACTAAAAGAGTTGGGTAGCTGGTACTCGTATCGCGCAGCGCAAATCCCATCCCTAGCGCCGGGATCAACAGGCTTGCCGTTGATAGGGCAGTCCAACGGCGTCCGCCAAAGATTGGGATGAGAAAGGAATAAAAAATGCGCAGCGTCGCACCGGATAAGGCGGGTAAGGCAGTCAGCCAAAACATTTGGTTTTTACTGAAATGAAAACCCGCTTTATTCAGATTCACCACCACCACTGACCACAACATCCAGACACTGAAGGCCAGCATGAGCGCCGGAATCGAGAGCCAAAGGTTGCGCTGGGCAATGCGATGCCCTTCCGTTTTCCAGAACTCTGGTTGTTCGGGTTCCCAGCGGGTAAGAACATAGCGTGAAGACATGACGAACTCCGATTGCGAGTGTGAGCTTATGAGCGAAGTAACAATGCTGGGGCTGGGCGAGCTTTGATTGGCTCGCTGCCAGTTGATCCAACGCTTTCCTTCCTGAAACTGAAGTGCATCCAGACCAGCGATACGCAAACGGTTCCATAGAGCAGCATGAAGCTCGACGAACGCACTCCGGTCAGATCCACCATTGCCCCAAACATGATGGGCAGCACAAAACCACCGAGTCCGCCAGCCAAACCGACTACCCCAGAGACCGCGCCGATATTGTCTGGAAACTCATCCG
>CAMEAW010000235.1 GCA_945911685.1 Bordetella parapertussis | reverse complement strand
GCCTTTTGTGGCGTGGTGGGGTTTAAAGCTAGCTTTGGCGCGGTACCGCGCGCAGGCGTGTTTCCTTTAGCCGGGTCGCTTGACCATGTGGGCTTTATTGCCAGATCGGTCAATGACGTCGCGTACGCTTTTAATATGTTGCGCAATCGAGCCGCGACTGAGCCCGATAGCATTGTGCTGCCCGCCGTGCCAATGAAGACCGATACGGGCATCGAGCCTCAGGCTGCGCCGCGCCTCGCGTGGCTGCGCACACCCTACGATGATCGCGTCACGGCTGAACAACAGCAGGCGATGGAACGTACCGTCAAGCAATTGCGTGCACAAGGCGCCGTCATTGAAGAGTTTGCGCTACCCGATGAATACTGGACAGGAATCGACGCGATGTTTTGCCTGCTTGAGTGTGAAGGGGGCGCGATCCATCAAGAGCACGTCACGCACTTCGCTGAGCGTTCAAGTGTGCATCTCAAAGAGTTGGTTGAAAAAGGCCGCGCACGCTTTGCGCTTGATTACCTAGGTGCGCGCGCGTTACAGCAGCGCTTGCGTGCCGATGCAGCGGCACAACTCAAGGGCTTTGATGCGATCCTCACAATCCCGGCTACGGGTGAAGCACCTGAAGGATTGGACTTTACGGGCGACCCAGTATTTTGTGCGCTCTGGAGCTTTCTGGGGTTGCCTGCGCTGACCGTGCCAATCGCGCGTTCAGCCAAGGGCTTGCCGCTTGGCCTGCAACTGATTGCCCCGTACAAGCAAGATGCACACTTGTTACGCACCGGGCGGTGGGTTGAGTTGTCGCTGCCAGCGGTTTAGCCGCCGCTCACTGCATCGCCATAGGGCGACATAATTTCAGTGCAGCCCATGTTTAAGTCGCCGTCGCGCATCACGCCTGCAGGGCAAGCAAAGGCATAGGGGTAGGCGGTGCTGCGTGCTGGCACGACAGGCATGACCTCGCCTAAGGCTTGCATGACATCCGCTGGCAGGTCTTTATCAGCAATGATTCGCGGCCCACCACTGACGTCTAAACGCGGTTGATGAAACGCCTCTTCAAGTGTTAAGCCATGATCCATCATGAAAGACGTTAGCTGCATCACGGTGCCTAAAATCTTGCGTCCGCCCGAGGCGCCAATTGCAAAGCGTCGCCCTTTGCGATCTTCGCCAATCACTGGCGAATAATTGGCCAGGCAACGTTTGTTGGGCGCCAGCGAGTTGGGCTTGCCAGGTTCGGGGTCAAACCACATGATGCCATTGTTGAGCAGCAAGCCTGTTGAGGGCGACACCACGCGCGAACCAAAAATTGACAACAAGGTTTGAGTCACCGAGCACATATTGCCATGGCGATCGACCACGCTGAAATGCGTTGTGCAGCCCGGCGCCTTGGGTGATTCGTGATCGCCCATATGTTCAAAGCGTAATTTAAATGCGGCGTCTAGTGCGCGAGCAAAGCCCGCATAGGTCGCGGCATCGGGTGCGCTAGCGCCTGGCGTGAATTCTTGCGCGAGCAGCTCAAGTGCTTTGCCAAAGGTCGGGCCGCCTGTCAGACCTGGCGTGGCAAACACACGACCGCCGCGATAGTTCAGGGTAAGGGGCTCGACCATCTCAGCGCTGTAGTGAGCAAGATCTTCAACGCTTAAGCTGCCGCCTTTTGCGCGAACGTCGCGCGCGAGCGCCTGTGCGATGTCGCCTTTATAAAAGGCCTGCGCGCCGCCTTCGGCGATTTGCCTCAGTGTTTGAGCAAAGGCTTTTTGATTTAAGCGGCGCTGGTTAACGGATGTCCAGTCGCCGGCGATGGGCCAATGACCATCATCTAAAAACATGGCAGCGGTATCAGGATCTTTGGCTAAGACGCGGGCATTTGCTGCGGTAACGAGGGTTGTATACCAATCCACCAACAACCCAGCTTCAGCCAGATTGGCCGCTGGGGTGACGAGCTCTTGCCAAGGCATACGGCCAAAGTGCTCGTACGCCAAGCCCATGCCAGCGACAACGCCGGGTACGGCCACGGCGGTGGCACCCATCACGTTGCGATCATCAACGACTGAAGGCCAGGGAAACAAATCAGACGATTTGCCGGCACCACTTAAGGGATAGTCAGCTGGGTTTAACTCGCGAGGCGAGCGGCAACCAAAATTAATCACCCGTGCTTTGGCCTCGTTGGCGCGCCACAGCACCATCGCGCCGCCGGCAGCGGGGCCGCTCATCCAGGGCTCGACAACGCCTATTGCAAAAGACGTTGCGATCGCGGCATCGACGGCATCGCCACCTGCGTCAAGTACGGCGGCACCTACCTCAGCGGCGCGGCGATGCTGCGCCGCGACCACGCCGGCTTTGGTGGCGATCACAACTTTACGGGTAGTTTGCGAATTTGAAAAATTATCGTCCATCTAAGCCTCTGCTATTTTTATGAGCGCCAAGAGCGCTTCGATTTTGTGCAACGCCGAGATAGGCTCGACGCTGTGCATCCACCAAATTACCCATGCTTCTTCGCGTGGCGCACCACATCAGCATGCGTCGCGAACCATACGCCTGGCAGGCTGCGCATGTAGCGAACCAACTCTTCAAGAATCCAAATGCGCGAGCGATACCCAATGATATGAGGATGCATGGTTAATTGAAACAGCCCACCCTCTTTGTAAGCCGCATCAAATTCACGTTTAAAAATATCAAACACATCTGCGGGCGGGGTGTAAGGGCGCAGGCCAGCAAACCGGTTCATCCCAAAGTACACCGCATCGTCACGAATCCATTCAACCGGCAATTCAATCACACCGGTCGCTTCACCATCTAGCAACAACTCATAACAGTCGACATCGGCCATCAGCGACGAGTCGTACAGCAAACCCATGTCTCGCGTGAGCGCGAGCGTGTTGGGGCTGAAATCCCAAGACGGTGTGCGCATACCAACAGGGCGCACACCCGTGATTTTTTCTAAGACATCCGAGCTGCGTTGCATCAGATCTTTTTCGGCGGCGTAAGGCAATACTGAATTGCGTTCGTGGATCCAGCCGTGAATCCCGATTTCGTGGCCCTCAGCGACCACGCGCCGTTGTTCGTCTGGATAAAGCAGTGCGGTCACCGCCGGCACATAAAAACTGGCGGGTACTTCGTGTTGTTTCAAAATGTTCAAAATACGCGGCACGCCTTGGCGATTGCCGTATTGGCCTTGCGACAATTTGCCAATTGACTCACCACCTTCGCGTAGTTCGTTGGTTTCGTGATCTGAGTCAAACGATAACGCCACTGCGCAACGCGCGCCTTCAGGCCAGAGGCGTGGGCGCAGGGTACGCCCGGCGCGTACATGGTTCACGATACCTTGCCAGTGGGCATCAGGCCACTGCCAAGGTTCGAGCGAGGGTGTGGTCATTATGTTGCCTCAGTGGCGCATTGAGCGGGAGCCATCATTTTTTTGCCTCGTTACCGCCGGTGATCGGTGTCGTGGTCACTTTGACCACAGCAGGCGCAACGTTGCGCGCGATCTCTTTGGCCGACGCCGCTTCTTTGGCAACAAACAGTGCGAACTCAGCCGAAGGCATGCCAACACCCTCTAACCCAAGCGTATCGAATTGTGCGATGACATC
>CAMEAW010000234.1 GCA_945911685.1 Bordetella parapertussis | reverse complement strand
GCCTCAGTGGGTATGTCCGGCATCATCATTGCGCTGTCGCTGATTGCCGTGATCTACATCGGCATGGTTGCGATTGTGCAAGACGACATGAAAAAGCTGGTGGCGTACTCATCCGTCGCGCACATGGGTTTTGTCACCTTGGGTTTCTTTATCTTCAACACAGCAGGCGTTGAGGGTGCGATTGTGCAGATGGTGTCGCACGGTTTTGTCTCGGCTGCGATGTTCTTGTGTATCGGCGTCTTATATGACCGGATGCATAGCCGCAAGATCTCTGATTACGGTGGCGTGATTAACACCATGCCGCGTTTCGTGACTTTCTTTGTATTTTTCTCGATGGCCAACGCAGGCTTGCCAGCCACCAGCGGTTTTGTGGGCGAGTTTATGGTGATCTTGGGCGCTGTCCAATACAACTTCTGGATTGGTCTGTTAGCCGCGACGGCCTTGATCTTAGGGGCTTCGTATTCGCTGTGGATGGTTAAGCGCGTTGCCTTCGGTGATGTCGCCAACGACCACGTGCGCGAATTGCAAGATTTGTCGAGTCGTGAGTTCTTGATTCTTGGGGTGATGGCTTTGGCTGTCCTTTATATGGGTGTTCATCCCAAGCCCTTTACTGATGTGATGCACACCTCAGTTGAGGCCCTGTTACAACACGTATCCAATTCAAAACTGTAAGCCCGCCATGATGCAATCTCAATTCGATTTCGGCCTGGCCGCACCAGAAATTATTCTGACCGTGATGGGCATGGTTATTTTGATCCTCGATGCGCTCAGTAGTGGTGCGCGTCGCACACTGGCCTATGGTCTGTCGTTAGTGACTCTGGCTGTGTTGGCCCTGGTGTCTTTCTGGCAATGGAACATGGGTCTAGTGGGTGAGACCTTCTTCGGCATGTACATCGCTGATCCGCTTGCGCATTTGTTAAAAATGGCCTCGTATCTTTCGGTTGCACTCACACTGATCTATGGCCGTGAATACTTGCACTCGCGCGATATGTTGCGTGGCGGCGAGTTTTATGTGCTGGTGCTGTTCGCCTTGCTCGGGCAAATGGTGATGATCTCGGCCGGTAACTTCTTGACCATTTATCTTGGCCTCGAGTTGATGTCTTTGGCGCTGTATGCACTGGTGGCGATTCGTCGTGATCACGCGCAGTCAACCGAAGCTGCCATGAAATATTTTGTTCTGGGGGCGCTAGCCTCGGGCTTTATGTTGTACGGCATGTCGATGTTGTACGGTGCCACCGGCAATCTAGATCTGCGTAACATTGCCGATGCTGTGAACTCGGGTCAGATTGATTATTTGCCCCTGACCTTTGGCGGTGTGTTTTTGGTCGCGGGCTTGGCCTTCAAGCTTGGCGCAGTGCCGTTTCATATGTGGGTGCCTGATGTGTATCAGGGTTCGCCAACCGCAGTCACGCTGGTACTGGCTGCAGCGCCTAAGCTGGCGGCGTTTGCGATTACCTTGCGTATTCTGGTGGTGGGCCTGGGCGATTTGACTGCCGACTGGCAGCCCATGTTATTGATTTTGGCCTTTCTGTCGCTCGCGATCGGTAACCTGACCGCCATCATGCAGACCAACTTTAAGCGGATGTTGGCTTACTCGACCATCTCGCATATGGGTTTTATCTTGTTGGGCTTGGCTTCAGGTTCGCTCGATGGTGATAAGCAGTTTGATACCGAGTCGTATGGCTCGGCCTTGTTTTACATGTTGACCTATGTCTTAACGACGCTGGCTTCGTTTGGTCTGATTATGTTGATGACACGCGAAGGCCATGAGTGCGAGCAAATCAGCGACTTAAAAGGTTTGAACCGCCGCAGCCCTTGGATGGCAGCCTTGCTCTTGATTCTGATGTGTTCGCTGGCAGGCTTGCCACCTTTGGTGGGTTTTGATGCCAAGCTTCTAATCTTGCAGACTTTGTTGAAATCTGACCGACTTTGGATGGCCGTTGTAGCGGTGTTGTTCTCGTTGATTGGCGCCTTTTATTATTTGCGTGTCATTAAAGTCATGTACTTTGACGAGCCCGAGGCAGCAGCGCCTACCCTGACCACCGTCTACTGGGTGCCGCGCAGCCTGATCATCATCAACGGCTTGGCAGTTTTGGTCATTGGCTTGCTGCCCAATGGTTTGTTGGTACTGTGTTTGCAGGCGATGCGCGCGACCTTGGCGTTTTAAGCGGCCAGGAGCCTAGCGATGGGTGCAATCAATCAAACGGTGGCGGTCTGGCTCTTAATTTTGCTGGCCTTCGTGGCCGCAAACTTGCCGTTTATCAATAACCGAATATTTGCGGTATGGCAGCCTAAAGGCCTTGTGGGTGCTAAAGCCTTTTGGTTGCGGGCGCTTGAGCTATTTGCGTTTTACCTGTTGATAGGTGCACTTGGAATCGCGTTTGAACGTTGGATCGGCAACGTTTTTACGCAGCGCTGGGAGTTCTATGCGATCACATTTAGTCTGTTTGTTGTGATGGCGTTTCCAGGCTTTGTGTATAGATACTTGCTGCGTCGCGCTTAGGTTTCAAACCAGTTCAGTACACCATCTAGACCTGCAAAATTCAACGCGTAATTTGCCTCGGCGCGCACCACCGGTTTGGCGCGATACGCCACCGAATAGCCTGCTAAGCCCAACATCTTCAGGTCATTGGCGCCATCCCCGATTGCAATAATCTGGTGTGCTTGCGCGCCAAGGGCTTGGGCAAACGCCGTTAAGGTATCGGCTTTGACCTGCGCATCCAGAATCCGCCCAGTGACTTTGCCTGTGAGCAGGCCGTGTTCTTGATCGAGCACGTTAGCGTGCGCCGCATCAAGTTTTAAGCGTGCTTTGAGCTTTTCGGTAAAAAAGGTAAAGCCACCCGACACCAATAACACTTTGATCCCAGCCTGTTGCGCTGTGCTGACGAGTTGCTCTGCACCCGGATTGAAACGCAACTTTTGGTCGTACACCTGCTGAAGCACCTCAACCGACAAGCCTTTTAAAAAGGCAACACGGCGCGTGAGGCTGTCAGAAAAATCTTTGATCTCGCCACGCATCGCAGCTTCGGTGATCGAGGCGACTTGTTCTTTGACCCCACCAAAGGCAGCGATCTCATCGATACACTCAATGTTGATCAGGGTTGAGTCCATATCCATCGCTAATACCTTGCAGTCAGCCAAGCGGCTGCCCGCTGCGATATAAGCAGTATCCACTGACACCTGCTCGCCCCAAGCTCGTAATTCGGCGCGCACTGACTCGCTGTCATTGACCTTTAACAGACGCGCCGCTGTGGTGCTAATGCGTTGAACGCCAGAAGCCTCGCTGAGCGCGGCCGCTTGTTCAATGAGGTCACTCGCTAAAGCGGGCGATTGCACGACGAGATTAAAGGTAGTCATAAGCGTATTCAAATTAAGTGAAATCGTGAATCAAAAACTTTCTAGGATGTCAGAAATGTAATAAAAATCACTATGTCAGCGACCGCAACAAAGTGCGCACCGCTTCATAGCGCGCATTGACATCAAGCCCCTTGAGTTCAATCCGTAGTTTATCTTGACCGGCGAAGCGGATGTTCTTTTGCTTTTGCACGAGTTCAATCAAGCGCACTGGGTCAACC
>CAMEAW010000233.1 GCA_945911685.1 Bordetella parapertussis | reverse complement strand
TTTTGAGCGATACTCGAACGGGTTTGACAGTTCATCGTCGAACAACGCTACATTTTAGCGAAACGACTGCGCCTTGAGTGCATTCGCCTGTACAAAACCTCACCCTTTAGTGGGGTGTTCACAACATGGATATCCGGAGAAAAAATGATACTAGTTGGCCGTTACGCATCGCCTTTTGTTCGTCGCGTGGGCGTCGTTCTGCACACGCTTGGCACACCGTTTGAACATAAGGGCCTCTCAACGGCCACTGATTTGGCTGCTATCAAAGGCTACAACCCGATCGCGCGTGTGCCAGCCTTGATGCTGGACAACGGTGAGAATCTGATGGAAAGCGCTGCGATCATCGATTCGATCCTTGATATGACACCGAGTCAAACGCTTTTGCCCACTACGGGTGCTGCACGTCGCCAAGTGATGCAGCATTGCGCCATCATGTGCAGCGGGCTCGATAAAGCCATCCAATATATCTACGAACCGCGTCGTCGCCCAGCCGAGAAAGTGCATCAACCCGTACTAGACGGCTTGGCCGAGCAGATCACCGCTAGTCTGACAATGCTTGAAGCTCTCGCAGCCAAGGGCACCTTTAAGGGCGGCACGCAAGCCAATCTCGCCGACATCACCGTTGCGGTGGGTTGGTTCTTTTTGCACAAAGGCTTGCCACAAATTGCTGTTGCCAGTCAGTTTCCAAACTTAGTCGCGCTTTCGGCTCGGTGTGAAACTCTGCCAGCGTTTCAAGCTTGCCAGCTTGAAGGCTAACTGCGCCAATCATATTTGTATGCAGTTCAGGCAAGTCGTCACTGACTTTTCTGAACTACGCATCTAAAGCGCTGACCTTGAGCACAAAAATATTTCACGGCTGGTGGATGGTGGCGGGCTGTATGGCCGTCGCCATCGTGGCTTGGTCCTTCGCGCTGTACGGGCCAAGCGTTTATATCAGCATGCTCAGCCGCGACCATCAATGGTCGATCGGGGTGATCTCCTCGGCGCTCACCTTATCTTTTTTAGTCAATGCAAGCGTGCTCAGCATTGTGGGCAGCACCATTGCAAAATATGGCCCGCGTCCAGTGATGGCCACGGGTGCCGCAATCATGGCACTCGGGCTGGGATGCCTCGGGCAGGTCAACAAACTTTGGCAGGTCTATGCCGCCTTTGCGTGCGTGGGTTTAGGTTGGTCATGCCTGTCAACGACATCCATTACCGCAACGCTCGCCCCATGGTTTGATAAGCACCAAGGGCGGGCCGTGTCGACCGCCATGCTAGGTGCCAGTATCGGTGGCATCGTCGGCGTACCTCTGCTGCTCACACTCATCGATTCACTTGGCTTTTCATTGGCCATGCTGGTGGTTGCGTTGATTTTGCTCACAACCGTTTGGCCACTTAGCTTTTTTGTGATGCGTCATCGCCCGCAAGATTTGGGTTTACAACCTGATGGCGCTCTTGCGCAGCATTCACAGAGCAAACCGGTCGAGCGCGTTTGGACACGCACCGAAGCCCTACAAACGCGTGCCTTACGCACGATCATGTTGGCTTTTGGCTTGGCGCTGCTCGTACAAATTGGTTTTTTAACCCATCAGGTCGCGTTACTGCTGCCCGCGATTGGGCAAGCCGCTACGGCCTTGTGTGTGACTGGCGCGGCCATTCTTTCTTTTGGAGGCCGGCTGTTACTTGCGCGTTTTTCTGATCACTTGGATGTGAGGGTGATCGCCTGTGGCGTACTGATGCAGGCCACGGTTGGGTTAGCCATCGCCAGTATTTTTTCGGATCAGGCCTGGGCACTTGTAGTTGGGGTGTTGTCGTACGGGATGACGGCCGGCAACACAACAACCTTGCCGCCCGTGATCGTGCGCCGCGAGTTTGGCGCCGTCTCATTTGGCGCAGTGTTTGGCATTGCCGCCATGCTGATCCAAATTATGTCAGCGATGGGGCCCGCATTTTTTGGGGTCTTGCACGACTTAAGCGGCAGCTATCAATTACCGCTCGGTTTAGCTGCAGTGCTCAATGTGATTGCTGCGGTCGTGATAATGGCTGGACGAAAATAGCGATTTTCACCACGGCATTTTAGAAATGATTGGATTCATTCCAGTCTTTTTAATAATAGGTGCAGCTGTCGCTGAGGCCAAAAACTCAATCAACTCTTTTGCCGCTTTCATTTGTTGCGTCGTTGTGGTGATACCTGCTGAAAACGGAATCGTCTGCTGTACCTCAAGCGGTATCTCACCTAAATAATCCAGACCTTCAATCGACAGCAGCTCACTGACTTGTTGAAAACCTAACTCAGCATCGCCGCGTGCCACCACAGACCCAACACGCTCACTGTAGATTTTTTTTGCCGTGTCTTTTAACTGCTCGGCCACGCCAAGTTTTACGAATAACTCAGTCGAAAGATAGGTGCCACTCGCGCTGGCCGAATAGGCAATCGACTTGGCTTGCAGCAGGGTGTTTTTGAGTGCTGCAACGGTGCTGATGTCGGGCTTGGGCGCACCCTTTTTGACGACGGCACCAATCGTTGAGTTTGCCAAATCTACACGAGTACCCGTTGCAACAGCACCCTGTTTGATAAATCCCTCTAGCGCTGGGCCCGCCAAGATCAAGATGTCGAACGTTTCGTTGCGACCCAAGCGGGTGGGGATCGAATCAGGCGCCGCGCCCATCGATGAGCCAAACGATATCTTGACCGTATCGGTAGATTGCTTTTCGTACAACGGCACAAGCTCTTTGAAAGCCGTCGCAAAGGCACCCGAGGTAATGACGTGGATTTCAACGGCATAAGCGCTAAGGCTTAGACCAACACTTAGCGCAAGCGCGAGAAAGCCGCGTTGTATGTTGCAGAAAGGCTTCATCTGGTGACCCCTGGTGTATTTGTGTAGTTGGTCGCACTGAACTACTGTGCATCGCGCTAGGTACGTAGTTTTTCGCACTGAGCGCACGATACCCAATCTGACCTTGTAAGACAAACGCAACACTTTGCGCTCAAACCAAAGGGTTTACCCAACTCAGGGAAAGCACTAGTGGCGTTCGGCCGAGTTAGCTATGACAATCATCCTGACTCGGCGCTGACAAGCTGTCAGCGCTGACTTTTCTTGAACCAAGCTTGCGTGAACCTCAGTGCAAGCATAATAAAATGTATTCCGGAGACATCAGTGAAAACACCAGCCTCTATCAAAAACTTTGAACTGGTCACCATCGCAATGATTGTGGCCTCAGTCGTGGTGTTTGCTTATCAAAATTCAACCACCAAACTCTTTGGCCCAACCGCGGCGGTGTATGTCACGACCTGTGTGATCATGAATTTATTTCTGATCTTTACGATCACAAAGGCAAAAAGTACTGTCTCTCGGATATTTTTTGCCATCACAACCGGCTTGGGCATCGCGTTTGCTATTACCTCGTTGTTTGGCGTTTCGCCTATTCCAATGAAGGTGGCTGTCGGGGTCGCCGCTTATCTGTATATTTATTTGATCGTAGCGTTCGCATCGCTGTATTTATTGTTCTCGCCGGCAAGCACAAAATGGTTGCATAGCGAAGACCCAATCGAAGCCGACTAAGTCGACTGCTTTTGCGCATCGAAACCCTTAGACTGACTGACGGCTAACCAAAATCACAGGTTTGCGCTTGTGCGCACCGTTGGCAGTAAAAGGGTCACCAGCCAGCAC
>CAMEAW010000232.1 GCA_945911685.1 Bordetella parapertussis | reverse complement strand
CGGCACTTGCCGTAGGTTATCGTTATTCGGCCGTCGTGGCCAGATTGGTGCGCTCGTCGGTGATTGAAGTGATGTCTGAAGACTATATTCGTACGGCTCGTGCAAAAGGTTTGTTTGAACGCACTGTGGTCATTCGTCATGCGCTGGGTAACGCGCTGTTGCCAGCCCTCACGGTGGTCGGCTTAGAGTTCGCGTTTTTGCTCGGTGGGCTTGTGGTGACCGAGCAGGTGTTTAACTTAAACGGCATCGGTCGGTTGTTTGTCGATGCAGTTGCGCATCATGATTTCAATCTGCTTCAAGCGTTAGTGATGTTGATTGCCGTGATGTTTATCACCATCAATTTGCTGGTAGATTTACTGTATGGTGTGTTAGACCCTCGGATTTTGTACAAGTGAGGCGCACAAAATGAATAGCATGATGCGCTTTGCAAAAACGCAGCCTCTAGGGGCTGTGGGTTTTTTAATTATTTTTCTGATACTGATTGCCGCCTGTGCACCACAGTGGCTGGCGCCCTATGATCCAGTTGACATAGATTTTTCGGCCATGTTGACTGGGCCGAGTGCGTCGCACTGGTTGGGTGCAGACCAATTTGGCCGTGATATTTTTTCGCGCTTGATATATGGCGCTCGCACCGCGCTCTCAATTGGCTTTTGGTCGTCATTTTTAGGCTGTACCCTTGGTGCTGCAATTGGAGTCGCCTCTGCATACTTTGGCGGTAAAACAGATTTGCTAGTGCAACGGTTGATTGATATTTTGTTGTCGTTTCCAGTGATCGTGTTAGCCGTGGTGGTGGTGGCGATGTTAAG
This sequence comes from Bordetella parapertussis, assembly GCA_945911685.1. Taxonomy (GTDB): domain Bacteria; phylum Pseudomonadota; class Gammaproteobacteria; order Burkholderiales; family Burkholderiaceae_B; genus Zwartia; species Zwartia parapertussis_K. The sequence continues at coordinate 2,851 of CAMEAW010000232.1, read as the reverse complement.
TTCTAAGGTCGTCGCTGGCGTTGATCTGAATTTAATCTTAGCGAGTGCGTTGCCGATTGTTCCGCGGGCTGCACGGGTGGTGCGTGCCGCGACCTTGTCGGTTCGCGAAATGCTTTATGTGGATGCCGCTCGGGCTGCGGGTTATTCAAATTGGCGAATTATGTTTATTCACATTGCACCTAATGTGACCGCGCCGTATTTGATTGTTTTAACCTCATATATTGCCCAGGCAATTTTGCTTGAAGCTTCGTTGTCGTTTTTAGGGCTTGGCGTTACCGAGCCGACAGCGGCCTGGGGTTTGATGTTATCGGGCAGTGCAACAGACTTTTATCGCGAGGCGCCTTGGATGATTGTGTTTCCGGGATTGGCAATTTCTCTTTCTGTGTTTGCTTTCAATTTGTTTGGCGATTCGTTGCGCGATTGGTTTGATCCAAAATTTAGAGGTTAATTAAAGTATGACTCCCTTTTCGTCCGATGCAGCGTGCCCCCTTGACGGCTTAGTTGTTCTAGACTTGACTCGCTTGGTGGCAGGAAACATGTTAAGCCTACAGCTTGCAGATTTTGGCGCTGAGGTAATCAAAATCGAGCAGCCTGGCAAGGGAGATCCTTTACGCGATTGGCGGATCAAAGGTTTTAGCGTGCACTGGAAAGTGTATGGGCGTAACAAAAAGAGCCTAACGCTTGATTTGCGCTCGAACGAGGGTAAAGAGTTGCTGCTAAAACTTGTTGAACAGGCTGATGTGTTAATTGAAAACTTTAGGCCCGGTACGTTAGAAACAATGGGCGTTGGACCAGAGGTTCTATTAAAAAGAAACTCAGGGATTGTGGTGGTACGCATTTCAGGTTGGGGGCAAGATGGCCCCTATCGCTTACGGCCGGGGTTTGGCACCTTGATCGAAGGGGTGTCGGGCTTTGCGGCAAAAAATGGTTTTGAAGATCGCGAACCGGTGTTACCACCCTTGGCAATGGCTGACATGATTACCGGTTTATACGGCTCGTTTGCTGTCATGACAGCGCTTAGACATCGTGATCAAACAGGGCGTGGCCAAGTGATTGACTTGCCCTTGCTTGATCCAATGTACTCGGTGTTAGGCCCCTCGGCGGCCGTGTATCAGTTAACTCAAAAGATCGATCCACGGATGGGAAGCCGCTCAAATACTGCCGGCCCCCGTAATGTATTTCCGACCAAAGACGGACGCTGGATTTCGATGTCGGCGTCGATGCAAGTGATGGTGACACGCTTGTATACCGCCTTGGGTGTGCCTGAGATGTTGACTGATCCGCGCTTTCGTACCAATGCAGATCGCGTCGCCCATGCGGATGAGGCCGAGGCGCCAATTCGAGCCTTTATCTCAACACACACGCTTGAAGAGGGGATGGCCTTTTTTGAAAAAAATGAGATCACTGCCGCACCCGTGTATTCAGTCGATCAATTCATCAAAGATCCGCATGTGATTGCTCGGCAGATTGTGGTCGATATGCCTGATAAAGAGATGGGCTCGGTTCCCATGCATGCCGTTGTGCCGCGCTTATCAGACTCGCCCGGGGCGATTCGTCGACCGGCACCCGAACTTGGCGAGCACACAGCTGAATTGCTCGGGCGGATCGGTATCGATGCTCAGGCGCAGTCGAGCTTAAAAGAACGAAAAATTATTTAAAGGCGAGAATAATGACAACAAATAAAAATTCAAGGCGATCCTGGTTGATTGTTGCGGCGGATCAGGTTGATGTAATGACCCACGTTGAACCGCTGGGCGCCGATGTGGTTGTACTTGATCTTGAGTACACCGTGCCGCCTAAAAACAAAGACACTGCGCGCGCGAGCTTAAGCGCTAACATTGCGCAACTCGCGGCAGCGTCAACGCAAGTGTTTGTTCGTGTCGATCGAGCAACCCGCTGGGCGGATGTGCGCGCTGCGGTCAGCCGTGGCTTGACAGGTATTGTGTTGCCATCACCCGAAGAGCCCGCTGATATCGTAGAAATCGACGCCTTAATCACTGAGCTTGAAAAAGCGCGTGGCGTCGAAGTCGGTTCAACTGAAATTGTTTTAATGCTTGAGTCTGCAAAAAGTTTTTGGAACGCTGATACCCTAGGTCGAGCCAGCAGCCGCATTACGGCGATGGGTGTGGGCCGGATTGACTTGTCGATGATGTTGGGCGCGGTGCCGCAAAACGAATTTCGTTTGTATCGGTTTTTAATGACTCGCACACTTGTGGCGGCGCGTATGTTGGGCAAGCAACCCCTTGGGGCTTTTTGGCGACCAGGTTCGCGCGGTGGCTTGGCTTCAGTGGCTGACACGCTTCGTGCCGCACGCGAGGCACGACTCTTGGGCTTTAGCGGCTGTGTGTGTGCAGTGGCCGAGCAAGTCGAGCCCGTTCATGCTGGTTGTGTCTAAGTTACTGAACTTAGAAACTTAAATTTTTGCGTATTATTTCTTTGGATACTTCGCGATGCCACCATATATTCGTCGTTCATTGATTGCGTTATCAATTGATGATCCCAAACTAGCAGACAAAGCCTTTGATTCTTGGGCAGACGCTATTGTGCTAGACATCGTGAAAGACTCTGCGCAAGACTGGCAGCAGACGCTAAAGGCTCAGATGCCCGCTGCGATTACAGCGGCCTCTCGCGGGGGAGCTGAGGTTTTTGTTCGCTTGAGTGCGCAGACAGCGTACGCTGAGCTTGATGCGACCGTTTTTGTAGGTTTGACGGGCGTGGTATTCGTTGGGGTGGCTGAGGCATCCGAGCTTTCACTTGCCTGTGCAAAGATTGATGCGCTTGAACTCGAAAGAGGAATCCCTCAAGGCTCGCTTGAGGTTGATCTTGAAATCACCACAGCCCAAGGGGTCTG
>CAMEAW010000231.1 GCA_945911685.1 Bordetella parapertussis | reverse complement strand
GAACGCAACGGCGCCAATATCATTCAGCTTGAAGATCAGAGCTTTCCGAAGCGCTGCGGTCATCTGGACGGAAAAACGGTGGTATCCACCGCTGAAATGGTTGGCAAGATCAAAGCTGCTGTGAACTCACGCCACAGCAGTGACACATTAATCATGGCGCGCACCGATGCCGTCGCCGTTGAAGGATTTGAGCAAGCGCTCGAGCGTGCTGAGCACTACCTGACAGCGGGTGCAGATATTTTATTCATCGAAGCCGTGCGCAGCGACGAACAAATGCGCATCGTGAATGAACGTTTTAAAGGTCGCGCACCTTTGCTGGCGAACATGGTCGAAGGCGGCAAAACCCCAGTTAAGTCAACCGCTGTGTTGCAAGAGCTTGGCTATTCAATTGCCATTTTTCCGGGCGGTACAGTGCGTTCAGTGGCAATGACCTTGCAGGCATACTTTGCAGAACTGAAAGCGACAGGTAGCACAGACGGCTTTCGCGACAAAATGTTTAACTTTGATGGCTTAAATAATTTGATCGGGACGCCTGAACTTTTGGCACGCGGCAAGCGCTATGAAAGTGGTGGCGAGTAACAATCGCCTGCACTTAAAAACTAATTTTGACTATTGATTGGAAACCCGCATGAAAACGTATCGCATCGCCACGATTCCCGGTGACGGCATTGGTAAAGAAGTTGTCCCTGAAGGGCAAAAAGTGCTTGAGGCACTTGCGCGTCAAAACCCTGCCTTGAAATTTGAATTCGAAAATTTTGACTGGGGTGGTGACTACTACCGCAAGCACGGCATGATGATGCCTGAAGATGGGCTCGATCCTTTGCGCAATAAAGATGCGATTTTGTTTGGCTCGGCGGGCGATCCACATATCCCTGATCACATCACGCTGTGGGGCCTGCGCCTAAAAATCTGCCAAGGCTTTGACCAATACGCGAACGTGCGCCCTACCCGCATCTTGCCCGGCATTGATGCACCGCTTAAGCGCTGCACGCCAGCCCAACTCGATTGGGTGATTGTGCGCGAAAACTCAGAGGGCGAATACTCTGGTGTGGGTGGCCGCGCGCATCAAGGTCATCCGATTGAAGTGGCCACCGATGTCAGCATGATGACCCGTGCTGGTGTCGAACGCATCATGCGCTACGCCTTCAAACTGGCACAATCACGGCCACGCAAATTACTGACTGTTGTGACTAAATCAAACGCACAACGCCACGCGATGGTGATGTGGGATGAGATTGCGGTACAGATTTCTAAAGAGTTTCCGGATGTCACCTGGGACAAAGAACTGGTGGATGCCGCCACTGCGCGGATGGTGAACCGCCCCGCTACGCTTGATACGCTTGTAGCCACCAACCTGCACGCGGATATTTTGAGCGATTTGGCCGCCGCCTTAGCCGGCAGTCTGGGCATTGCGCCAACCGGCAACATAGACCCAGAGCGGCGCTACCCGTCGATGTTTGAACCCATCCACGGCTCGGCCTTTGACATCATGGGCAAAGGGCTAGCAAATCCTATCGGCACCTTTTGGTCGGTGGTAATGCTGCTTGAGCATTTGGGCGAACAAGCCGCAGCCGATCGGTTGATGGCTGCGATCGAGGCCGTTACCGCCAACCCAAGACTACACACGCGTGATTTAGGAGGCTTAGCGACAACTGCCCAGGTCACCGCCGCGGTTTGCGAAAAAATCGCCTAAAGCGCGATCTGCAACGCCCTGCCACTCAACTTACTGCGTGGGCTGAATCTGCTGAAGATCAGCCACGCGCTTGGCCACTAGCATCGACCACTTGTTAAAGGCTGCCTTGGCATAGCCCCAAGACTGAAACGAGCTCATATAGCCATTCGCCCAAGTTTGGGCAGCCTGCGCAGCACCTGCATCGAGCTCTGCTGCATACTTACGACCAATTTCAGTGTCGCGGCATTCGGCTAATACCGCGCCGCTTGCTCCATCGCGAAATTGCATTTCCATGCCCGTTTCACCCAGATAGGGCGTCGACCCAGCGGGGCGCCCGGTGACCTTGCCTGAACTCGCCTCAGCAATAAATGCGTAGGGGATCAAGGTACCTGCAACGCTACCAGGAACAGAGGTTGGCACTAAATCTGTCAACGCAATGCGCAGTACCGCAACACCAGGCCCTGCCTGCGAGACGATCTGTAGCTGACGCTTGAGCGAGCCTTGAAGCGTTTGATAGAAGTAATCGGTCAATTGCTTCAAGTCAGCGGGATCCACCACGGGGATCTTGCCATCTTTTGAATCTTTCGGTGCCACCAACGATACGACGATAGGTTCGATCTGAATCTTTTTATATTTTTTTGGATCAAAACGCATGTCTCGCCAGCACTCGATACCCTGCATGGCAGCGACCGGTTTGAGCCTGGCGTAATCGGTTAAAAATCCGCTTTGCGTCAAACGGGCTGAATCAATCGCCGTCACGTTCTCGCCAGTACCGAGCGCAGACTCATAGGTTTTACAACCAGTGAGTCCGCCCGCAACAAGCGCACATAAACTTGCACCCACAACTAGCCGGCTGCGCAAGAACAGTGTTTTGATGTCACGCATCTATTTCGCCTTACCCATGACATAGTCTGGCAGCACCGTGACGACCTCAGGAAAAACCGTAACGATCACGATACAAATAACCAGACAGATAAAAAACGGAACCGCGGCAAGCGCAATCGTATTGCTGTCTTTGCCCGTCATATTTTGCAACACGAATAAGTTAAATCCCACCGGTGGCGTGACCTCTGCGATCTCAACCAACAAGACGATAAAGATTCCAAACCAGATCAGATCGAAACCCGCCTTTTGAATCATCGGCAATACGACCGCTGCAGTCAACACGATCATGCTAATGCCATCAAGCGCTGTCCCTAGAATCAGATACACCACCACCAAGCAAGCGATGAGCGCATAGGGCGACAGTTGCATGGCATTGACCCACTCGGCTAGCTCGCGCGGCACGCCGGTAAACGCCATCGTTTTGGTCAAGAAAGCCGCGCCAGCCAAGATAATCATGATCATGCAACTGGTGCGCGTGGTGCCCATCAAACCTTCCCAGAAGTTTTTCCAAGTCAGCGAACGACTGTAGGCGGCGATCGCCAATGAGCCAAAGACGCCGTAGGCCGCACACTCAGTTGCTGTGGCGTAACCGGCCACCAGCACCCAAACGATAAAGATGATTAAAAGCATACAGGGGATTAAGTTACCGCTTTTTTTCACTTTTTCAAGAAAAGTGGAAGGCGGATCAGCAGCGGGCACTTTTGATGGGTTACGAATCGACCACAGGGCGATATAGCCCATAAACAAGGCCATCAAAATCGCAGAAGGAATAAAGCCCGCAAGAAATATTCGGATAATTGAGGCGTCGGCGGCGACGGCATACACCACCATCGTGATCGAAGGTGGGATCAGAATCCCCAACGTGCCAGACGTGGCCAAAGCACCCAGCGCCAGCTTTTCGTCGTAGCCGCGTTTTTTCAGCTCAGGCAAGGCCACTTTTGCGATGGTGGCACAGGTGGCCGCAGACGAGCCGCTCACTGAACCGAAAATCCCGCAGCCCAACACCGTTGTGTGCATCAGTCGGCCCGGCACGCGGTTGAGCCAAGGACGCAGGCCTTCAAACATTTCTTCACTTAACTTAGTTCTGAAGAGGATCTCACCCATCCAGATAAACAAGGGCAAAGCTGCAAGCTCCCAAGAGGCGTTGGTCTCCCAAAACGCTGAGAACAAATTTTTACCAGGCTCTGTGTTGACAAAAAAAGCTTGCCCAATCCAGCCGCAAATCGCCAAGGTCATGGCGATCCAGATTCCGCCCGATAAAAACAACAACAT
>CAMEAW010000230.1 GCA_945911685.1 Bordetella parapertussis | reverse complement strand
CCCCTAGAAATATCTTTGCTCGCCCTGCCACCTTGACTGTTGCCAGCTTTATTGGCAGCCCACCCATGAACCTGCTTGCCGCCCAATGGCAAGGCTCAACCATCACCTTTAAAAATGGTGATCGCCTTCAAATCGAACAGAGCACGGCTTTATCACGTGAAGTGATATTTGGCGTTCGACCTTCTGATTTAGCACCAAGCGCTGAGGGTGTGAGCGCGACGGTTGAACTCATTGAGGATTTGGGTGACAGCGTGATTGTCGCTTTGTTGGTAGACCAACAACCTATCAAAATGAAGCTACCACACACTCAGCTGATTAAAGAAAATGAAACAATTAAAGTCAGTTGTCAGCCCTCATCCGTGCATTTGTTTGATCCTCTGACAGGTCAGCGTCTTTAGCCTTTTTTAAATACAGGATTGCCATGAGTAAGAAACCAAATATTGTCTTGATCCTAAATGATGACATGGGTTTTTCTGATATCGGCTGCTATGGCGGCGAGATTGAAACCCCCAACTTGGATCGCCTAGCCGCCGGCGGCCTACGCTTTTCACAGTTCTACAACACGGCTCGCTGCAGCCCCTCACGCGCCTCGCTCATGACGGGCTTGCATCCGCATCAGACCGGCATCGGAATCTTGACCTATGACAGTGGCCCCGAAGGGTACGCAGGCAACCTGAATCAGCGCTGTGTCACGATTCCAGAAGCCTTAAAGGCGAGTCATTACAAAACCTACATGAGTGGCAAGTGGCACGTTTCAAGCAATTTGCGCGAACCTACAGATTCGTGGCCGAAACAACGAGGGTTTGATGAATTTTTTGGCACGATTATCGGCGCAGGTAGCTTTTACGATCCCAACACCCTGACGCGCGACAATAAAAATGCCGAGCACGAGGCTCGCGATGATAAAAATTTCTTTTATACCGACGCGATCAGCGACCAAGCTGTCACCTACATTAAGCAACACTACGCTTCGTCCCCTGCTCAACCTTTTTTTACTTACGTCGCTTACACCGCACCGCATTGGCCGCTGCACGCCCATGAAGAAGATATCAAAAAATATAAAGGGCGGTTTGATAGCGGCTGGGATACCCTGCGCAAAGAACGACTCGAGCGGCTGGTCAAGTCTGGCCTCCTGAAAGACTCGTGGCCGCTAACCGACCGCGACCCGACCCAACCGAGTTGGGAAGAGGCCGAACAAAAAGCCTGGTTACTACGCTGTATGGAAGTCTATGCCGCACAGATCGACAGAATGGATCAAGGCATCGGCCGTATTTTGCAAGCCATCGAAGAGGCCGGTGAACTTGACAATACGCTGGTGATCTTTATGTCAGATAATGGCGCTTGCGCAGAAGACATCCCTGAAGGCGTGTCGATCGATGAGCTTGTCGATAAACTCATGATTGCCCGCGCTAAGACACGCGACGGTAAGCCAGTGCATTTTGGTAATGACACCTCGCTGATGCCGGGCCCCGAAGACACCTATCAAAGTTACGGCCCCGCCTGGGCCAACCTGTCAAACACACCTTTCAGGCTTTACAAACACTGGATTCATGAGGGCGGCGTTGCCACGCCGCTCATTATGCATTGGCCAACAGGCATTTCAGACCGAGGTGCAGTCAGACATTCGCCAGGGTACTTGCCTGACATCATGGCAACCATTCTTGACATCACCCAGACACCCTACCCTGAACACTACGCAGGGCGTCAAATTACCGCGCTTGAAGGGCACTCATTAAAGAGTGCTCTCAAAGGTGACACGACCGAACGACCACCGATGTTTTGGGAGCATGAAGGCAATGCGGCCATCAGAGTCGGCAAATGGAAGTTGGTGAAGCGTTACCCTTGCGAATGGGAGCTTTACAACATGGAGGCCGACCGTACCGAGCTCAATGATTTGTCAGCGATACATCCTGAACGCGTCACAGAGATGGCACTTCAATACGAGGCGTGGGCCAAGCGCTGCGGCGTGTTACCTCGCGACAAAATTGTCGAACTCATGAGCAGCCAAGGTGTCACTCGCGCGTTTTGGGAAAAAGACTAAATGCAACATAAAGTCTGCTGCTCGGCGCAGCGGTCTTTACCGCAAGCAGAAGTATTGCCAACTGCCGAGCGCCTTGCATCTAACGCGCTTGTCGACTCAGCATTCAACGCCGGTACGACAGCCGCTCACTCACAACAGCACAGCGACTTAATCGAAATCGCCGGTAACTCTTTTGTGATGGGCACCAATGAAAACATCGGTTTTAAAGAAGACGGCGAAGGTCCGGCGCGCTTAGTCAAACTGGACGCCTTTCGGATCGCCCCCACGACGGTCACCAATCGTCAATTCAATCAGTTTGTTCGCGAGACGCAATATGTCACTGAGGCAGAGCGGCTAGGCTCATCCTTTGTTTTTTATTTGCAACTGTCTCGGGCTCTAAAACAAACTGTCGTTCCAGTTTCAAACGATCTCGTATGGTGGGTCGATCTTCCAGACGCTTGTTGGCAACGCCCGTCTGGGCCGGGCTCGAGTCAGCAGACTATTCCTGAGCACCCTGTCGTACACATTTCGTGGCATGACGCCCAGGCCTACTGCGCCTGGGCTGGGCTCAGCCTGCCCACAGAGGCGCAATGGGAGTGCGCGGCACGCGGCGGGCTACCTGAGAAACGCTATGCCTGGGGTGACACGCTTCAGATGAACCAACCCTTGCCTTGCAATATCTGGCAGGGTGAGTTTCCAAATTCACCGCGCGAAGGATGGCAGCCAGAGCCACAAGCGGCGCAGAGCTATGAGCCAAATGGCTTTGGGCTTTTCAATACCGTCGGCAATGTCTGGGAATGGTGCGCCGACTGGTTTAGTTCGGACTATCATGCCAGTACCAGCCACGAAAATCCTCTGTATTCTGTTCCAACGGGCAGACGTTCAATGCGGGGTGGATCTTTTTTATGCCACGACTCCTATTGCAATCGCTATCGACTAGCAGCAAGGGGTGCGAATACGCCCTCAACCACGTCTAGCAATTGCGGCTTCCGGGTAGTGGGTAACACTTAGCTACAACAGACACTATTTATGACCCACATCCTCGCACTCGATCAAGGCACCACAAGCTCTCGCGCGATTTTGTTCAATGCGCAAGGTCAAAGCGTGCGCACCGCTCAAAGCGAATTCAAACAAATTTTTCCACAGCCGGGCTGGGTTGAACATGACGCTCTTGAAATCTGGCAAACACAGTTACGGGTGCTCAAAGAGGTACTGACTCCCGCCGGAACGACCGACAGCGTCGCGGCAATCGCCATCACCAATCAACGCGAAACCACTGTTTTATGGGATCGTAAAACCGGCCTGCCGCTTGCTAACGCGATTGTTTGGCAAGATCGTCGTACAGTTGAACACTGCAACGCGTTGAGGCTACAAGGCCATCAGGCCTTGATCCAAGAAAAAACTGGTTTAGTGTTAGACGCTTATTTTTCAGGTACCAAACTGGCTTGGCTACTCGATAACATCCCAGGCGCACGTACCCGCGCCGAGCGTGGTGAACTCGCCTTTGGCACAGTCGATAGCTGGCTGGTCTGGAACCTGACCAAGGGCCAAACGCACGTCACAGACCCCAGCAATGCCTCGCGCACGCTACTGTTCAATTTACACACCCTCGCTTGGGATGACGAATTACTTGCCTTACTCAGGATTCCGCGCTCGGTCTTACCGACAGTGGTGCCGAGTTCAGGGATTGTGGCGTACACCGATCCGAGCCTCTTTGGACGTACCATTCCGATCGCCTCAATGATCGGTGATCAACAAGCGGCAACCTTCGGCCAAGCCTGTTTCGAACCTGGTATGGCCAAGAACACCTATGGC
>CAMEAW010000229.1 GCA_945911685.1 Bordetella parapertussis | reverse complement strand
GTGGTGTTGTGGAATGGTACGGCAACAACATGGCGTGTTCTTCTGTTGGTCGCGTTACTAGGATATGGCTGGCGTCTTGCCGACAGCGCGTTTGAAAGCGTCAACGGCTCGCGCGTGGTCATGCGTAACTTCTATAGTCAATTACGTATTGAAGACACGCCGCAAGCTGCCACTGGCCCCCAGCATGGCACCCTGCGTAAGATGGTGCATGGCGGTATTGTGCACGGAGAACAATATCTAGATCCAAAATTGCGCCGCACACCAACAGCCTATTACTGCCACCGTTCGGGTATTGGCCTAGCGATTGATAGCCTTGCGCAAAACACAGCATTAAAAATCGGTGTGGTGGGGCTTGGGGCAGGCACCATGGCCACCTATAGCCGTGCGGGTGATGAAATGCGCATGTACGAGATCAATGAGCAGGTCGTTGAACTCGCGCGCAGCGAATTTACGTACTTAAGCGATAGCCCAGCCAAGATTGTTTCAGTCTTGGGTGATGGGCGCTTGATGCTCGAGCGCGAGCCGCCACAACAGTTCGATCTCTTAGCCATGGATGCGTTTTCGGGGGACTCGATCCCGGCGCATCTGCTTACCCTTGAGGCCATGAAGACTTATTTTGGACATTTGAAACCCGATGGCATGCTAGCTGTGCACATCACCAATCACTATTTGGATCTTGAACCAGTCGTCGCCGCAGCAGCCCAGCACTTTGGCAAGGTCGCCATCGCCTTTAATTTGAAACTCGACCCAAAAGATGAATTTTGCCGTCACTCAGTGTGGGTGCTGCTCATGTCACCCGAGCGCGCGGCAAATCTTCCTGAAGCACTCAAAGCTGGAAAAATTCTCAAGCCGTCAGCCAACTTCAAAGCTTGGACAGATAGTTTTTCAAACTTATTAGGGATTTTAAAATAGGAATGTATTTTTAACGTTATTTTGATGCTATTTTAGTAAGTTTTAAATGTTTTTAACCATAATTTGTAACATTGTCTTGTAAAATTAAGGCAATTTACGTTATCTACCTTTAAAAAATTCACTATCTCACATCAAAATATCAAATGAAGCTCTTAGATCAACTCAATCGCCCTCGCTATCTGACAAAAGCTCTTGCAGCCGCCAATAATCTGGCTTCTGAGCGCGGGGAGGCGAATGGCTCGAGCATGGCTCAAGAGCTCATCAGTCAATATCAGTTACTTGACGAGGCGCAACGCGCTGTGTTTTACACCGCATTGGCTGAAAAATTTAACCCAGACCCTGCTTTGGTGATGCAAGCGGCGCAAGCCTACGCCAAAACCCCCTCAGCACAAAGTCTCATTGCCCTGACCAAAGCGACCGAAGCACCCCGTCAAGAGCTGTTTCGACGCATGAATCGCGCCCCCGGCGGCACTAAGGTTGCCCTCACCATGCGCCGTGAGCTTTTGCGGTTGTTAGCCAAGCGTCCAGACCTGGCCGCACTCGATTACGACATCCGGCACTTATTGTCGTCTTGGTTTAACCCCGGTTTTTTAAAAATGCATCAGGTCGATTGGCGCTCACCCGCTCACGTACTTGAAAAAATCATCCAGCACGAAGCCGTGCACGCGATCGATGGCTGGGATGACTTACGCAGGCGCTTACAACCCGACCGTCGTTGTTTTGCTTTTTTCCATCAGCAACTACCCGATGAGCCTTTGATTTTTGTTGAGGTCGCCCTGCTCTCAGACATCCCTGAAGCCATCGGTCCCTTGGTCGACAAAAAATCAGTTCCTTCTACCAACAAAAAACCAAAAGTTGCGGTGTTTTATTCGATTAGCAACTGTGAGTCTGGCTTACGTGGGGTGTCACTCGGTAACTTTCTGATCAAGCGCGTTGCCGAGCATCTTAAAACCGAGCTACCAAGCTTAAACACCTTCGTCACCCTCTCGCCTATCCCCGGCTTCATCGACTGGTTAACACGTGGGCCTCAGTTAAATCAAGTCGACTTACCTCTCACCACCCGCACGCACCTTGAGCAAGCACTCGAAACACTCAACTTAGTGAACAAAACATGGGTGCAACGCTTAAACGACGGCTGGACCCCAGATAAAAGCCCCGCCAAAGAGCGCGAGGCACTGACTTCTCTGTGCGCCATCTATTTAGTCTATTTTGCGACGCGTCGAGAAGGCAGCCCCGTGGCTAAATTTCATCTGGGTAACGGCGCAGAACTACACCGCCTGAACTGGGCCGCAGATTTATCCAAAAAGGGTCTTAGAGAATCTGCCGGTTTAATGGTAAATTATCTCTACAATCTTGATGCAGTTGAAGAAAATCACGGACATTTCGCACAAGGTCTGGTGGTGTACGCCCGCTCTGTAAAAAAATTAATTTAAAAAAAGAAATATGAGCAATCTCATTGCACTGATTGTTGGTTTGCTGCTTTTAGTCAGCAACCCCACAAAGACCGAGTTCGAGGGCTTTGTCAGCAACCAAATCACCGCAAACATGCCTAGCAAAAATCAGCCGGGCGATCGTTTTACGAATCAATTAGTGGGCGGCCTGGTATCCAAGTTGGCTTCTGAAGCCACGCAGCGTGACAACTACTATTTGCTGTCTGTGTATACGGTTGATTTGGCGATGTTGCGCTTGTTTAAACCCGAATTACCGCCCACCGTCAAAATTATCGGGATTGGGGGGCAGTTCATCCCTATCACCGACAATCAGATTTTTAAAAAATCCCTTTGATCTTTGAGCTTAGAGCTTAGAGCCTCAAGCCTGGATCTCGCATCTTGAATCTTGAATCTTGGCAATTACGGCTTGGCCACCCAGCCACCGCCGAGAGCCTTAAACAGATCCACACTGGCTTGCAGGCGAGCTGACCGGTTAATCACGAAGGCTAAGCTCGCCTCATTGGCAACCCGTTGCGATTCAAGCACATTCAAAAAATCAACATAGCCCGCTGCGTAACGTAGCGCGGCCAGCTCTTGCGCCTTGGTCGAGGCCTGCACCTGTTGCTGCAAGTACTGCTCGGTCTGCAAGGTTTGTTGCACAGAGATCAAGGCGTCGCTGACTTCGCCGAAGGCATTACGAACAACCTTTACATAACCACCTAGCGCCTCTTGTTGTTGCGCCTTTGCATACTCCAAGCGCCCCTGCAGCAAGCCACCTGAAAAAATGGGTTGTAACAAGCCAATCCCTGCTGACCAAACTGAACTTTGGTCCGTCAAGAAAGAACCAAACGCCACACTTTGAGCACCAAACAACCCCACAAGAGAAAAGGTTGGAAACAACCCAGCAGTCGCGACCCCAACCCGCGCATTTGCCGCCCTTAAGTCTTGTTCAGCGCGGTTCACATCAGGTCGACTTTCTACAATCGTCGAGGGTAGCCCTTCGGGCGGTAAAGGCGGAGCAGGCAATTGACGCACATCACCTGCAGCAATCGTTAAATCAAGCTTGCCAGTCAACACGCCTAATTGATTTTGTGCAATCGCGCGTTGCCGCGTCACTTCAGACAAGCTAGCCTGCGACGCCGCCAAGGCAGCTTTGCCTTGGTTAACATCAATCGGTGAGACTAAACCACCCTGCAGTTTTGCCTCAGCCACTTTGACCGACTCAGTACGCGTACGCACAGAGTCTTTAAGCACTGCCATCTGCGCGTCGAGCGAACGTAAACGCAAATAAAGATTGGATACCAGCGCCGCAACCGTTAGGCTGACGCTATCTTTTTCATACTGGCTGCCAGTTGCCACGGCCGTCGCCGATTCGATATTACGTCGCACTCGCCCCCAAACGTCTAACTCATAGGAGGTGAGCAAACCGACCTGCGAGGTATTGGCCTGCACGCCAACACCCGACACCGAAACTGACGGGCCCGACGTGGCGCGCGTGCCACTCGCCGTCAAATTCAAA
>CAMEAW010000228.1 GCA_945911685.1 Bordetella parapertussis | reverse complement strand
ACACCGTCTGTCGAGGGGACGGTGAAGGCGGTCAATGTGAGCGATACCCAGCAGGTGCAAGAGGGTGATGTGCTGGCGCTCATTGACGATGCGGACACGCGCTTGACTTTGCTGGCCGCACAAGCCGAGCTTGGTCGCGCTACGCGTCGCGTCGAAGGTTATTTTGCAAACGACAGGTCGTTGGCGGCGCAGGTGTTAGCGCGCGAGGCCGAAGAGCAGCGCGCCCAAGCGCAGTTGATGTCTGCCCAGGCCGATGACAACCGTGCGAGTATTGACTTACGCCGCCGTAAGGCGCTTGAAAAATCAGGCTCAGTCTCTGGCGAAGAGCTCACGCGCGCTGAAAATGCTGCGAGTGCCGCTAGCGCGAACTTGGCCGTGGCACGTGCAAATCTGGCCTTGGCGCGTGCCAATCTTGAGATGACCCGTGGTTTGAAGTTGATCAATGAAACCTTGATTGCCGGTACCTCGGTGCAGGACAACCCAGAAGTCGTCTTTGCGCGAGCCAAAGCTGAACAGGCCGAACTAAATCAAGAGCGCACCACCGTGCGCGCTCCGGTCTCTGGTGTGGTCGCTAAGCGGCAAGTCCAGGTCGGACAGAGGGTGCAAGCTGGCACCCCCATGTTGTCGGTGGTGCCGGTGCAATTGATGCACGTAAACGCAAATTTTAAAGAAGTGCAGTTGCCGAAAGTGAAGGTTGGCCAAAAAGTCGAACTCATCTCTGATTTATACGGCGATGAAGTGGTCTTTAAAGGTGTTGTCGAAGGTTTTGCAGGGGGAACAGGTGCAGCCTTTGCCGTGATTCCAGCGCAAAATGCGACCGGCAACTGGATCAAAGTGGTACAGCGCGTGCCGGTGCGTATCAAGCTTGATCCCGGCCAATTGAAAAAAAATCCCTTAACGGTCGGTCTTTCGATGACCGTGCGTATCGACGTTTCGGCGCGTTAAATGTTCAAGTCCTTTAAAGAGACTCGCGACCAGCCAATCGCCCCGCTTGAGGGTCGCATGCTTTGGTTGGCTGCGGTCGTTATTGCCGGGGCAAATTTCATGGCCGTGCTGGACATGACGATTGCCAACGTCTCGGTTCCGAACATTGCGGGTGCGCTGGGAGCCAGCACAAGCCAGGGGACTTGGGTGATTACTTCCTATGCAGTCGCCGAGGCAATCGTGCTGCCTCTGACGGGTTGGCTGGCTGCGCGCGTCGGCTTGGTGCGTACGTTTCTTTGGGCGATGAGTTTGTTCACTGTGTTTTCGATTTTCTGTGGGTTGTCGACCTCACTCGAAATGCTGGTGGTGGCGCGCGTGTTGCAGGGTTTCGCAGGCGGTCCACTCATGCCTTTGTCGCAAACCTTGTTGTTGCGTATTTTTCCAAAAGAGAAGGCGGCCACGGCGATTACGCTTTGGTCGATGACAACCTTACTTGCCCCGATTAGTGGCCCGGTGCTGGGCGGCTGGATTTGTGAAAATTGGTCTTGGTCGTGGATCTTTTTTATCAATTTTCCACTGGGTTGCATTGTTGTTTTTTTTGCGACTAAGTTGTTGCTGCGCTATGAACTGCCCCGCAAGTTGGTGCCCATCGATGCGATAGGCTTAGTGCTGTTGGTCGTTTGGGTGGGGGCGTTACAGATCATGCTTGATATTGGTAAAGAGCACGACTGGTTTGCCTCGACGCAAATTGTGGCGCTCGCTGTGATCGCGGCGATTGGTTTCGCAGCTTTTCTGATCTGGGAATTGACAGCCGAACATCCGATCGTAGACCTCAGGGTCTTCAGACATCGCGGCTTTATGGTTGCGGTGGTCGTAATGAGTATTGGTTTCTCTTCGTTTATGGTCTTGAATGTACTGACCCCCTTATGGTTGCAGCTCAATATGGACTACACCACTGGTCAGGCGGGCAGAACGATTGGCTGGACGGGAGTTTTTTCCCTTTGTATGGCACCCCTGGTGGGCAGGCTAGCGGGAAAGCTCGACCGTAGAAAGATGGTGTGTGGCGGTTTACTTTGGTTGTCGGCAGTGACCGCCTTGCGCTTCTCTGGCAGCACGGATCTAACCTATTGGCAGATAGCGTTTCCGTTGATGGTAATGGGTTTGGGTATGCCTTTTTTCTTTATTTCGTCCTCCGGCATGGCGCTGGCGAGTGTCAGCCCTGAGGAAACGGCCTCTGCGGCCGGGTTGATGAATTTTTCAAGGACCTTGTTGGGTGCTTTCGCAGTGGCATCCATGGCAACCGTTTGGGGCGACCACGCAACGCTGAATCAAGCAGAACTTGTTGGATTGGTTGACGCTGACGGTTCTTTAATCAACGGGTTGGTACAAAGTGGCCTGTCGATGGACGCCAGCCGCGCGGTGCTGGATCGGTTGATTTCTACCCAGAGTGTGATGATTGCCACGAATGAAATCATGATGGTCGTTTCAGGGACTTTCTTTATCGGCGCCTGCGTGATTTGGCTCGCACCTCGCTCGCGCGCTTGGGTTGGCACTACGGGGGGGCAGGGCCGAGCGTCAAAAGGCTAATTCGACGCGCTGCGCTCCCCGCACTACTTTTGGGCGTCGGCAGTGACACATTCACCTGACATTATTTGGTTGCGTCGCTATTTTTTGCTTTCTTGACAGTTTTGATTGAACCTCTCCCCCTATACTCGGTCAGATTGAAACCAGTAACTGTTTTGACGAGGTTTGCACATGAATACTCAAGAACGTGACATGTTAAATGCGTTTCTCACGCAACTGACGCAAGCTCAGGTGGGCGCTAAAGAACCAGAAGCCGATTCCTTAATTGCTCAGGCTCTGGCAAAACAGCCCAACGCGGGTTATTTGCTGGTTCAGCGGGCGATGCAGTTGGATTTTGTCTTGCAGCAATCGCAAGCAAAAGTCGCTGAATTACAAGCTCAGCTCGAACGCCAGAAGCCGGCAGCACAGGCGAGCTTCTTAAACGACGTACACGCTTGGGGCCGAGGTCCCTCGGCGACACCCGCAGGCCAGAACCCGGTCTCGGCTGCGCCCTCAGGGCCCAGTGGTGCACCCGCGATGGCCAGGCCTGCAGCGGCTGGCGCCCCGGTTGCCAGCGCAGCGCCTGCGCCTGCTGCCGCTCCGGCCGCGGCCACAACACCTTGGGGCTCGAGCATGATGGGCACTGTTGCCACGACCGCAGCCGGTGTGGTCGCCGGTTCATTTTTATATTCAGGCATCCAAAGCTTGATGGGTAACCACAACTCTGGCGGTGGCTTGGGTGCTGGTAACAGGCACGATAATCAGCAACCTGCCAGTCATACCGAAAACAACACCGTGGTAAATAATTATTATGCTAACGAGCCGGCACCCACCTCCGCCTACGATTCGCCAGAATTATCTGGCGGTTATGACGTTGCTGATTCGGGCGGTGATTATGGTGGTTCAGACGACACGGCCTAGTCGGCGCGGCGCCTCTTGACTGAGGTGCCGCTCTCTCTGTACAACGTTAGAGTCGACTTACAGAGATCAGCATGATAACTATCAAAAAAACCCAACGCTTTGGTCTGTTGCTACCATCCTCGAACACGACCCAAGAGCCAGAGTTCAGTCAAGTCTTACCTGCGTCGGTGTCTTTACACTGCGCACGCTTGACGCTCAGCCAGATCGACCCTGAGTCGACCATCAAAATTGTGGCCGAGCTAGAAACCGAAACACGCAAACTCAATGATGCGCGGGTGGATGCCGTTGTGCTTTCGGCCACCGCGCCTTCAACGCGGATGGGTAAGGGCTACGACCAAGAGATTTGCCAGCGTATTGAAAAAGCTTGCGGTAAACCCGCTACGACTGCCGCCACTGCAATGTTGCAGGCCTTTAAAGTATTGAACATCAAAAAGATCGTGTTGGCCGCACCCTGGAG
>CAMEAW010000227.1 GCA_945911685.1 Bordetella parapertussis | reverse complement strand
TTAATTCAGAAAGTTGCCGACGAAGTCATCACTGGCAAACTCGATAGCGAGTTTCCGTTGTATGTCTGGCAAACGGGTTCGGGCACTCAATCCAACATGAATCTGAACGAGGTGATCTCGAACAGATGTATTCAGCTGGTCGGTGGTACGTTAGGCGCGCAAGAGCCCATTCACCCTAATGATCATGTCAACATGGGTCAGTCGAGTAACGACACCTTTCCTACAGCCATGCACATCGCTGCCTACAAAATGGCAACCGAGAAAACAATCCCTGCCTTGCAACGACTGCGTGATGCCCTAAATGTTAAATCACAACAATGGTCAACCATTGTCAAGATCGGCCGTACTCACCTTGAAGATGCAACGCCTCTGACAGTTGGTCAAGAATGGTCGGGATACGTCGGTGCGCTGGATGATGCGATCGCCGATGTGACGTATGCCACGCAAGGGCTTCTGCAAGTTGCAATGGGCGGCACCGCGGTTGGTACCGGGCTAAATTCGCCCGTTGGCTTCGGCGATGAAGTTGCTGCAGAACTGACTAAGATGACTGGCTTTGCCATCAAGACAGCCACCAATAAATTTACAGCGCAAGGCACACTCGATCGTATGGTGCGCGCCCACGCTGCACTCAAGTGCGCCGCCGTATCTCTGTTTAAGATCGCAAATGATATGCGTTGGCTTGGCTCGGGCCCACGGACTGGTTTAATGGAAATGACGTTTCCGTCGAACGAACCAGGCTCGTCGATCATGCCAGGCAAAGTGAACCCCACGCAAGCTGAAGCGATGCTGATGGTTTGCATTCAAATTATGGGGTCAGACGTTGCGGTTCAGATGGGCGGTTCAGAGGGCAATTTTGAGCTCAACGCCTTTCGACCAGTTCTCATCAGTAACTATTTACACTCAGCATTGATTATGGCGGATATGTGTGACCATTTCCGCGAGTTCATGATCGAAGGTGCTGTTGTCAATGAAGCGCAACTCAAATCGAACATTGAGCGCTCTGTGATGATGGTGACGGCCCTGTCGCCTGTTATTGGTTACGACAAAGCTTCAGAGATCGCGCACTATGCGATCGATAACAATACGACACTCAAACAAGCCGCTCTTGCCAAAGGTGTTGATGAAGCTGTGTTCGACCGTGTCGTGGTGCCAATCAACATGACCCGGCCAGGCTCTGCAGACGTACCCGCTGCTAAAGCATAACTAGGAGACGATGAATGAGCGCCAACCTTCACTCTACCCCTTCGGGGCAACAGGCCTTACGCCAGCAGGTTGGCGATCGTTTCACCGCCGACTGGAAAAGCAACGATCACCGCGCCCGGCGATTAGTCGCCGAGTTCATTGGTACGTCAGGCCTGACTTTTGTATTGTCAGGCGGGGCGGCGATCTTAGCGGGGTACGGGGGTGCGACCCTTGCGCCCTATCAGTTCGCCTTCATTCTCTCAGCTTGTGCAGCACTCTGGTTGGTCGCTGCAGTTTTCTTTCTGGGTGATATCTCTTCGCATTTCAATCCTGCCATGACGCTCGCCTTCGCGCTGCGTGGTGACATGGGTTTCCCGATGGCTGGTTGCTACATCATTGTGCAAATGATTGCCGCAGCAACGGGCTCGAGCGTCGCAGCCATGCTTTTCGGCACCGGCGGTAACCTGGCAGCCACAATGCCTCCGGCTGGCATGATTTATCAGTCGGTCGCCTTCGAGGCTATTCTTACCTGTGGCATGGTCTTGTTGGTACTCAGCATAACAAACGGCCCCAAGCTAGACAGCAGTTCTGCTCCGTTCGCGGTTGGGGCTTATGTGATGGCAATGGGGACGATGGGCGGCCCGTTTGACGGTGCAGCGTTTAATCCCGCCAGGGCGTTCGGGCCAGATTTTGCCCGTGGGGATTTTTCAACGTACTGGGTCTATGCCGTTGGGTCGTTGATTGGTGTACTTGTAGCAGTTGCCCTTGCACGCTTTTTACGCGGGCCAGCAAAAGCCTCTGAGGCCAATGCTGCCATGGGGAACCCTCTGGATCGATGAGCAACATGACAAAAATAGATAACGATCCGCAAGCCAAGATTCCTATTGTCGATGCTCACCACCACTTGTGGGATCTTCAAGGGCACATCAAATATGATTGGTTGATTCACGCCGAGCCCAATTGGCTGGGTAACTATTCTGCGATTCAAAGAACCTACCTCGCGCCAGAATATCTGCGAGATACCGCTCTGCACAATGTCATCGGAACAGTCGCGATTGAAGCCGAATGTGACCGCTCACAGCAAGTGGCTGAAACAAAATGGTTTAGCGAAGTCAGTGAACAACACGGGTTACCTTCTGTGATCGTCGCCCATGCGTGGGTCGATACACCTAACGCAGAAGAAATACTGGCACAGCAGGTTCAGTACAAACGCGTCAGAGGAATCCGAACCAAACCAATTATTGCTGCGACCCCAACTGACAGCGTGAAAGGACAACCTCGCAGCTTGCAGGATCCGAAATGGATCGAAGGTTTGGCCTTACTTGAAAAATACAACTTGTCTTGGGATCTGCGACTACCCTGGTGGCACCTGAAGGAAGGCGCAGAGGTAGCCGCCTGCTACCCGAGGATGAATATTATTTTGAATCACACTGGCTATCCTTGGCATAGAGATGTTGCCTCAATGCAAGCTTGGCGCGAAGGCATGCAAGCACTGGCTGATCTACCAAATGTCTCTTGCAAGATTTCAGGGCTATGCGTAGCAGACAGGCCCTGGACCATAGAAGAAAATGGTCCAATTATTCGCGAAACCATAGATATGTTTGGCGTAGACCGCTGTATGTTCGCCTCTAACTTTCCGGTAGATAGCCTAAAAGGAAGTTGGGACTACATTTATACGCAGTTTAAACGCTCAGTGGCTGATCTACCGATGGCCGATCAGCTCAAGCTCTTTGCACAAAATGCGATACGCATCTATCGGATTGAGCTGTGATCTTGAGCTTACCCTTAAAGGGGCTTGAGGCGTTGCGTCGTTCTAGCTGTAAATATTGCCGATGCTTTTAAAACCAAACGCTCACCCACTTTAAGCTCGCAGTTACCAAACCGAACGCGACCACTTGTTTTGCTCAGTGTCACGGTCGCCTCAACCCAATCCCCTAAAACTGCAGGGCTAATAAAGTCGATTGAGAGATGCATCGTTAATACATCGTTTGCTTGACTATTGGCGTGGGCGACGTTGATACCAATCGCTTGATCTGCGACGGTAGACAACATTCCTCCGTGCACCACGCGCTCAATATTCAAGTGTGATTCGTCAACCAAGAAGCCCAGCTTGAACTGATTGGTACCTGCGAGTTTCGAGTAGATCGGGCCAATTCGTTGTGTGAATGGCTCGACCATGAAAATGGGCTCAAAACCTGCTGGTACACCCGGCGGAAGTGTCATTGTCGTTTTAATGTTTTGTTTGTATCAACTTCACTGTACCTTACCCAGTGGCTGAAAAGAAGCCAAGATCAGTCGGCTTCTTTTTCAATCATTACATCCCACTAACGCTTTGCCATTGAATCTAAGACCACCCGAGGCACCATACTAAGCGTAGCCAGCCCTTTAAACTCTGGATTACCCTCAGCGGCAAACTTTGTACGGAGTGCTAAAAACGCCTCGCCGGCGCTGGTTTCAAACCAAAACCAATCTTGTAAAGACTTTGCACTGTGTTGACCGGGTTGGGCCAGCTTTGACTCAAAATAAAATGACTTCAACTCATCGGTTGCAAACTTTACGCTCACCGCTGCAGCCTGCTCAGGATCAGACAAAATGTGCTCAGGTTCTGCGCCTAACCACGAGGTCACAAAATCTGCGAGCCGTTCAGGCGATGCGCCTGTGACGCCCAACGTGGTTCGACCGCGCGCCTGAAGACTCACCTC
>CAMEAW010000226.1 GCA_945911685.1 Bordetella parapertussis | reverse complement strand
GCCCCTAGGCTGGCTTTCTTTAAAAACGAACGACGTTGCATTCGAAGTCTCCTGAAAATGATTTGAGCAGTTCGGGGTGCTCAGAACTTTGAATATTACACCGCTGACTTAGAACTAAAACCTACCGGTGAATAGGTGTTTGCCCGTGTATATTGCGGCCAGAACGAGCCACCGCTGACCGAATGGCGCTTGTCATACTGGGCTTGAAGCAGCGCTGGGCACCCTATCTCCGGCCACTTGTCAGTCGGCGTTTCATTTAACAACCGGCCGACAGCATTAAGGGCGCCCCACCCAGTCAGCCAGCCCCGCGCAAGGTCTATGTGCCAGCAATCGCCATGTTTTCAATCAAAATCGAGCCAGTTGTTTTACTGCCACGGGTGATGGTGTCGGCACCCACTGCCACGATTTGATTAAACATGTCTTTTAAATTGCCAGCGATGGTCACTTCTTGAACGGCGTGCTGAATTTGCCCGTCTTTGACCCAATAGCCAAAGGCACCCCGAGAGTAGTCGCCCGTTAGGTAGTTCACGCCTTGCCCAATCAGCTCAGTCACAAGCAAACCGGTGCCCATTTTGCGAAGCATGGCAGGTAAGTCGTCTTTGCGCCGCGTCAGACTTGAAGTGAGCTCTAAGTTATGCGAGCCACCAGCATTACCCGTCGTCGTCATACCAAGTTTGCGCGCAGTGTAGGTCGACAATAAATAGCCCTGCAACACACCGTCTCGCACCAGATCACGCGCCTGTGTCCGGACACCTTCTTCATCAAACGGCGAGCTTCCCATGGCGCCTTTAATGTGTGGGTCTTCAGTAATAGAGAGATGCTTTGGGAAAATCTCTTTTCCGAGCGAGTCAACCAAAAAGCTCACCTTGCGATAGAGCGAACCACCACTGACAGCCTGAGTCAATGCACCGACCAAACCCAGCGCCAAAGGCGCTTCGAACAGCACCGGAAAATGTCCGGTTGGGATTCTGCGTGCAGTCAGGCGTGACAAAGCGCGCTCGGCCGCATAGCGCCCCACCGCAGCAGGGTCCGCCAACCGGTTAGCACGACGATCGCTGGTGTACCAATAGTCGCGTTGCATCGACTGCCCGCGACCCGCAATCGGCGCCACCGACAGACCATGACGCGAGTAGGCATAGCCATCCAGAAAACCGCGGGTGTTGCCCAAGACAAAATGGCCTTCGTGCGTATCAACGCCCGCGCCTTCGGTATTCGTAATGCGCTTGTCGGTATCTAGTGCCGCACGCTCGGCAGCGATGGCAAGCTCGGTGACCTGCGCCACACTCACCGCCCACGGGTGGTGCAACTGCAAAGTATGTTTGACATCTTTAGCCAACAAGTCAGCCTCGGGCAAGCCGGCAGACGGGTCTTCTGCGGTGTAGCGCGCGATATGCCAGGCAGCCTCAACGGTCTGGCGCATGGCTGCCGGTGAAAAATCAGAGGTCGAAGCCGAGCCGCGTCGCTGCCCGGCAAACACTGTAATGTCCATCGAGCGGTCGCGCGTTTGTTCGACTGTCTCAACCTGACCTTTACGCACCGAGACTGCCAGCCCTTGGGCCTCAGAGACCTCGGCCGCAGCATCGCTTGCGCCCAGACTTTTAGCGTGTTTAAGTGCTTGTGTCACTAAATCTTCGAAAATCGGGCGATTTTCAGCAACGGGAAGAAAAGAAATTGAAGTAGCCATTTGGGGTCCATTCGCGTGAGGCTTTATGATAGCCCCATGATGACTGATTTACCTGAAACCCAAGACGACTCACCCGACTCTATTTATGACGGCCCCAGCAAATCGCACGTCAAGCGCGAAATGCTCGCCTTGGTCGACCTTGGCAAAGAGCTCGTTGAGCTCTCACCCGAGCGCCTGAAGCAATTGCCGCTGTCTGAGCGACTGTACGAGGCGATCCGCTTGGCGCAACGCACCACAGCCCGCGAAGGCCTGAGGCGGCAAGTGCACTTTGTCGGCAAACTTATGCGCGATGCGCCCGCCGACCAGATTCGAGCCCAGCTCGACACCTGGAAAAATGGCTCACGTGAGCAAACACAGGCCATGCATCGGCTCGAGGCCTTGCGTGACCGCTTGATAAAAGATGACGCGGCCTTTACCGTGCTGCTACAAAAATATCCCCAGGCGGATATTCAACATCTGCGCACCTTGATACGCGAAGGACGCAAAGAGGCTGCTGCAAACGAAAACCTGCGGCCAGGCCAAGACCCTTTGCGCAAACACTATCGCGCGTTATTTCAGGCGCTTAAGACACTACAGGATCCTGACACAGCACCATGAACGACAACACCTTGCTTGAGTGCGTTGAGCACGAAACCGGCCCCGCGCCCACCCACAGTGTGATTTGGCTGCATGGCCTCGGCGCCGATGGCCATGACTTTGCGCCCATCGTGCCAGAACTGCGTCTACCTGCTGGCAAAGCGGTACGCTTTATATTTCCGCACGCAACGATTCAGCCTGTGACGATTAATGGCGGTATGGCGATGCGCTCGTGGTACGACATTCTGACCCCACAACTGGTCAAGCGTGAAGATGAAACCGGCATTCGAGTGTCTGAGCAGGCGATTTTGGCCCTGATTGCCCGCGAAATCGCGCGCGGCGTTCCAAGTGCCAATATTGTGCTGGCCGGCTTTTCACAAGGCTGCGCCATGACGCTACATACGGGCATTCGGGTGCCCTTTAAACTCGCTGGTCTCATGGGGCTGTCGGGCTATTTGCCGTTGGGCGACCTGGCCCAGGCCGAGCATCAGTCAGCAAATCTTGATACCCCTGTTTTTTTAGCGCACGGCACCTACGACCCAGTCGTGGCACCCGAGCGCGCCGAAACTTCGCGCGCCAAGCTCCAAGAACTTGGCTACAAGGTGCAGTGGCACACCTACCCAATGCCGCACTCCGTTTGCCCCGAAGAAATCTCTGATATTTCGCAGTTTTTACAAAGCGTTTTGGTGTAGACCAGTGATGTTTTTCGAGCTCGTTTCTTTTCGAGATCGATATGTTCCCGATTGACTAGTCGCGCCGACGTACACGCATTTCCCGATATTCTGTTTGCGTTTTTTATAAACTTTAATTGCCTCATTTATGACTTCTGCTTCAACTCCGGTTCGCACACGCTTTGCCCCCTCGCCTACGGGCTTTCTTCACTTGGGCGGGGCGCGCACCGCATTATTTTCGTGGGCGTTCGCGCGCCACTTTGGCGGCACGTTTATTTTGCGCGTTGAAGATACCGACCTTGAACGCTCGACCCCAGAGGCAGTACAGGCAATCCTTGACGGCATGAACTGGCTGGGCCTGACCCCAGATGAAGGCCCGTTCTATCAAATGCAGCACATGGAGCGCTATCGCGCCGTAGTCGCAGGCATGCTAGCCGCGGGTACCGCCTATCATTGCTACAGCTCAAACGAAGAAGTCGAGGCGATGCGAGACCTTGCGCGCAGCAAAGGCGCGAAACCACGTTATGACGGCACCTGGCGCCCCGAACCAGGCAAGGTCTTGCCGCCAGTACCCACCGATCGCAAACCAGTCGTGCGCTTCAAAAGCCCCCAAGACGGTGCAACCGCTTGGGTCGATCTGGTGAAAGGCCCGATCAGTTTTGAGAACACCGAACTTGACGATCTAGTCATCGCCCGCCCCGATGGCACCCCCACCTACAATTTTTGCGTGGTCGTTGACGACTGGGATATGCGCATCACTCACGTCTTGCGCGGCGATGACCACGTCAACAACACCCCAAGACAGATCACAATTTTGCGAGCACTTGGCGCCCCAGTCCCCGAGTACGGCCACGTGCCGATGATCTTAGGCCCCGACGGCGAAAAACTCTCAAAACGCCACGGCGCTGTAAGCGTGATGGAATACGACCGAGACGGCTACTTACCCGAGGCCATGATTAA
>CAMEAW010000225.1 GCA_945911685.1 Bordetella parapertussis | reverse complement strand
GCAAAAGTTGCCGCCGCACTTGAAGACTTGTCGAATGTGCAGGGCATTATTAAGACCTACAACAAGCCCTTCACAAAAACAAAGCATGAAGGCTTGGGTGTTGATGACTTTTATCTGGCTAAGTGGACAGAAGCGGGCAATATCGTTCGCTTTCAAGACGATATCTTCAAGTCAATTACTGCTGCCGACTTAAAAAGATAAGCAGTAAACGACTGACGCAGCCTTTCGCACGTTTTCTCGTGTGAAAGGCTGTTTGCTTAGTAGACCCAAGGAAGGTAGCGATGGTTGCGATTCTGCAAGCTGTGTTTAGCGGCTTGGCGTTAGGTGGTATTTATGCGTTGGTTGCTCTCGGTTTTAGCATCACGCACACCACAACAAAAACGTTTAATTTTGGCCAGGGCGAATTTTTGGCCGTGGGCACGCTCATAGGTGTGTCGGCCGTGTTACTACTCGCGGGTAAAGATATTACCGAGGCGTTGCAGGTGAGTGACGTGACACCCTTTCGTTATGCGATAGGGTTGATTGCTAGCGTGGTGGTGCTGGGCTTGCTTGGGGTGCTGCTGTATTACACGGCTGTGCGTCCCTTTGTTGGGTTTGTGGGTATGGCGTGGGTCATGAGTACCATTGGGTTTGGCATCATTATTCAGAATACCGCGCTTGCAATTTGGGGCCCCACGCCGATTGTGTTGCCTTCGCCTTTGGGCGATGAGGTCATACGCATTGGTGGCGCCGGAATTGTGCCTCAAGAGATTCTGGTGCTCGCTGCCAGTATTCTGATGATGTTTTGTATGGATTACGTCTTGCGCAAAACACGTTTTGGCAAGGCAGTGCGAGCGGTGGCGCATAGCCGCAACGCGGCAACGCTGATGGGCATTAATGTCTCGGCTATTGTGGTCTTAGCTTTCGTGGTGAGTTCAAGCTTAGCTGGCCTGGCCGGCATGCTTGTGGCTCCGATCACCACGGCATCAGTTTTTATGGGTTTAACAATTGCGCTCAAAGCGTTTTCTGCGGCAATCGTTGGTGGTCTGAATAATCCACGCGGTTGCATGTTGGGTGGATTTTTGTTGGGTCTGCTTGAGGCGCTCGTGGGGTTGTGGCAAGCCGAACTGCGTGAGATCAGCATTTTTCTGCTAATTATCGTGGTGCTAGCACTTAAGCCTGAGGGCTTGTTAGGCCAACGTCAGGTGGAGAAAGTCTGATGCCTGGTCAATCGAACAAAGCACACTTGCTTGGTTTAGCGTTGATTGCAGCGGTGATTATATTGCTGCCGCTTTCGACGACTAATGGATTTTACTTAAAGGTGATGTTCTTAATTGGCGTCAATTATCTGGCGGCATCAGGTCTGAATGTTCTAGTCGGCGTCACTGGACAAAAGTCGCTGGGGCACGCTGGTTTGTTCGCCGTTGGCGCCTATGCAGTAGCCTTATTGACCACCCGCGCAGGTTGGAATCCCTGGGTTGCCTTTGCAGCCAGTGGTGTTATCTCAGGTGTATTTGGCGCCATCATTGCCATACCCGCTCTGCGTGTCAAAGGTCCGGCCTTGGCGATGGTCACCATCGCATTTGGCATCGTGATCGAAAAAATTGTGTCAGAGTGGCAAGACGTCTTTGGCGGACAAGCCGGTATTTACGGCGTGGTTCCCCCAAGTTTGTTTGGCGGGGTGCGCTTAGGCCCCAAAGAGTGGGTCTGGTTTGTCGGATTTTTGGCCATTTTTGCACATTTGGCGATTCGAGCCTTGGTCAATGGCAAGTATGGCCGTGCGTTTAGAGCTGTCAATACGGCTGAGGTGGCTGCTGAAAGTGTCGGCGTGAGTGTTTACCGTTTTAAAGTCTTGGCGTTTGTGGTGAGTGCTGTGACGTGTGGATTAGCCGGTGCCTTGATTGCGCAGCAAAATCAATACATCAGTTCGGATTTCATCACCTTTGGTTTATCCATTTTCTTTCTGCTAATCGTGTTGTTTGGTGGTAGTTCGATCTATGGCCCACTGCTCGGGGCGTTAGTGCTCACGCTGCTAGATGCGTTTCTTGCGCGCTGGCCGCACCTTCAACACTTTACGTATGGGGCGTTACTGCTTTTCGCCCTGTATGTCATGCCAGACGGCTTGTCAGGGATGGTGCGCAATGCGTCGCGTAAGCTTTTTCCGGGTTGGTTTGCACCAACGGTATTCGGCCAAGACAAGAGTACGTGGCACCTGAAAGCTGACGAGGTTGCAGCGCCCGATCTGCCGTTGTTAAAGACCGATAATTTATATAAAGCCTATGGCGGTGTGATTCCGACCAATCACGTGAGTATTACGATTAAAACAGGCCATATTCATTCGTTGATCGGCCCGAATGGTGCTGGTAAAACCACCTTGCTCAATATCCTGTCAGGGGTAACAGAACCCGATAGCGGCACCGTTGAATTTAATGGACGTTCAATTGCTGGAATGGCTGCAAACAAGATTTGTAGCCTCGGCTTGGCCCGCACTTTTCAAAACTTGAAGTTGTTTAGCAACATGACGGTCTTAGAAAACGTTCAGGTTGGTCTGCACTCACATTTGAAGGCGGGCATGCTCAGCTATTTGTTGAGTCTGCCACGTGCGCGCCGCGAAGAGATCTCGACCTACCGCGAGTCGCTACAGATCCTTGAATTACTGGGCTTGAAAGATAAAGCGCATGAACTAGCCGGCAGCTTGCCGTATGGCCTGCAGCGTCGTCTTGAAATTGCCCGTGCCCTAGCCACGCACCCACGCCTGCTGCTACTTGACGAGCCTGCTGCAGGTTTGAACCCTCAAGAAACGCAAGAGCTGATCCAAGTGATTTCTCAAATCCGTGACCTTGGCATCACGATTCTGTTGATTGAGCACCATATGGATTTGGTCATGGCGATTTCGGATCATGTCATTGTGCTCGACTATGGTGAAAAGATTGCCGAGGGCACTCCGAGCGAAGTGCAAAATAATCCGCGGGTGATCGCAGCGTATCTCGGGGTCGATGACGATTTGGATGATCTTGAAAATTTCGCACCTGAGTCGCTGCAGGATAAGCCTGCTGGAGGTAGCCATGTTCAATGAGCCTGTGCATGAAAGCCAGATTGCGGCAACCATGTTAAGTGAGCGCCTGCATGTCAAGTGTGCTGGAGATCATCATGTCCAATAAGTCGGTGCTCGAGGTGGATCAGCTTGAAGTGCGTTACGGTGCGATCGAGGCGATCAAGGGGATTTCATTACACGTCAATGCGGGCGAGATCGTGACAATTATTGGCGGCAACGGCGCCGGCAAAAGCACCTTGATGAAAACAATCTCAGGGCTCGAGCCCGCAGCGGCGGGCCGTGTGTTGTTTGCTGGGCAAGATGTCACACAGATGCCCGGCCATCTTCGCGTATCCATGGGGATTGCGCAGTCGCCCGAAGGGCGGCAGGTGTTTCCGGATCAAACCGTTTTGGACAATCTTTTGTTGGGTGCTTTTCATCGTAAAGACCCGCCAGCTGAGATTGAGGCAGACGTGCACGAGCAGTTCAGAACTTTTCCGCGGCTCAAAGAGCGACAAGAACAAATGGCCGGCACTCTGTCGGGTGGCGAGCAGCAAATGCTTGCCATTGGGCGCGCTTTAATGTCTCGACCAACTTTGTTATTGATGGATGAGCCCTCATTGGGGTTGGCGCCGTTGATTGTCAAAGAAATCTTCGCCATCATTCGCGCCTTGAGAGAACGAGGCGTGACAATTTTGTTGGTTGAGCAAATGGCGAATCAAGCGTTAGCCGTGGCCGATCGCGCCTATGTACTCGAAACGGGTCGAATCACACTAGAAGGTAAAGGTTCAGAGTTACGGCGCGACCCCAAAGTGCGCGCCGCCTATCTTGGAGCACACTGATGACGACACCTTTAGCATTGCCACAGGGCGACTTTGATTACATCATTGTTGGTAGCGGGGCGGCTGGGTCGCTCTTGGCCAATCGCCT
>CAMEAW010000224.1 GCA_945911685.1 Bordetella parapertussis | reverse complement strand
GCGTACTCAACGGCAGCACTCATGTTTTGATGGCTGCGATATTTTGAAAACAACAGCCAGTTGAACACGCCCGAGGCCTGATACACGACGTCGTGCATGGCACGTAACGCGAGGCGCGAATTAAAATTTTGTAGCACTGGCGGCGGCGGGATGCGCTGCGCGGCCTGCGTAAACCAATGGGGTGAGCGAGGTAACTGCGAACGGGCGTTGACCCCCTCTTGCTCGAGCGTGATCAGGTTTGGCCTGAAATAGCCTTCTTCAAAGACATGATTACGTACGTTATTTTGTCGAGCTTGCTCGAGTGCTGCGATATGCACGGGTCGCCTGTCACCAAATACGACTTGGTCGGTGATGCTATGCTTTGCATAGAGCTTGAGTAAAAAATCGGGTAGCTCGCTTAGGTCCTGCCCAAACCAGTTTGAACTGCGCGGTAACCAATACACCACATCACCCGCGTTAAAACTAACTTTATGAACATGATGACCTTGTTCGATTAAGGCTGTGGCCAAACGTGCCAAAAACGGTGAACTTACACCTTGCAACATCAAGAAACTGCGTGATTGGTCACCCATGCTTACGCGACGCTTCGCAAATCCGCTAAGGGTAATTTGAGTTTGCTGACTTGGTTTAAAACCTCGATCAAAACCATAGCGCGCATCTCGCCATCACTCATTTGGAAGGTGGCGTTTAAGCCGGCAAAGGGCCCTTGAACGATCACTACCTGATCGCCGGTTTTGAATAAAGGCGTAACTTGATCGGCCACGCTTAATTCGCGCTGTTTAAATAGGTGGATGAGGCCTGAGTCAACGCGGGCGGGTTCGCTGCCAAACACGACCAATTTCGACACGCCTAGGGTCGAGCGAATCGGCCCCCAGCTTTTGCCTGATAAATTAGTATCTAACCGAATAAAAAGGTAGCGCGAGAACAAGGGTTCAGACTGCGTGACCACCGCAGCACGCCTGACGATTTGCTTTTTGTGCATGGGCAAAAAGCACTCGTAGCCCTGATTGCTGAGGTTGAGCATGGCCCGCGCCTCTTGCTTAGGTTTGGTATGAATCACATACCACCAACTGCGAATCTCAGTGCTCATGCTGCCTTTTACACATCAAATACACAACAACTGCTCTAACCCTATTTTCGACCATTCACCGGCGTAAAATAAGGTTAAAAATCCGTTTTCTACTATTTTGTCGTCTTGAAAAACATTTTTGCGCGTAGTAGGCATTTTTTGCGTTTTAAGCTATTGCCAGAGTATCGAGCCCTGTAGCGTTGTGAACCTGATTGGCGTCTAGTGACACGATTAACACTTATAGTTATCCTTTCTCTTTCTTCATTCTTTGTGAGAGCACCATGAAAAAAATTCTTAATACCGCTCTGTTGGCCTCAGTGCTTGGTCTAGCAATGCAGGTGCAAACGGCAAGCGCCCAAGTTGTGTACTGCACAAGCCCCGGGATACCGGTTCGGTGCGTAGCTCGCCCCGTTGATGTGGGCGCGCCAGGCGTAGGCGTGCTTCCTGGCGCTGGTGTAGGTGCACCCGGCGTGGGCGTTGCACCAGGCGTGGGGGTCGGCGCGCCTGGGGTTGGCGTTGCACCAGGGGTTGGCGCACCGGGTGTTGGGCGTGGTGGCGTTGGCGTTGATCGCGACGGTGCTGAGGGCCCGGGCGTAGGCCCGAACCGCGGTGGTCCAGTGAACCGAGGCGGTATCCGGTAACCGGCTAGCGCTTCAAAATGCGCGACGAAGCCTTTAAGATCAACGTTGAAATGACCTCGCTGCGGGGCTCTTTGAAATGCTCTGCCAGCGCGTCAAGCGCGTTTGACACCTCGCGATCCAAAATCAATTCAAGCCGCTTTGCGCCTGCTTCAAGACGCTTGCGGCGGTGTTCGGCAGTGCGTTCGACTGCAGAGATCGGAGTCTGTAAGCGCGGGCGCCCTCGTCTGGACAGCCCTGGTAAAAAGGCCTGCACGGCCAATGCTGCGGCGCTGGGCGCAGGTTGAATCTTGTGCAATGAGTTCTTTTTGGGCTTCTTGGTCGACTGAGTGTCGTTTGAGTTAGCAGCAACTTGGCCTGCGGGATCAAGCGCAGGCAACTCAAGATCTAAATCACCGAATAGTGACTGAGGAGTTGGAGTGATCTTGTTTGCACTCATGATCAGTTTATTATAATTAACCGGATATTAATTATATCTTAATGCATTAAAACAGCCAATTATTAAATAAAAAACCGGATTTATTAAAAATGAATGGATATTTCACATTAACTGGCTTTATGCCACTGGCTGTTCACTGAAGTGCCACTGACATTTAATAAAGCTGAATTCAATCCGGATCAGTCAGATTCCCCTCACCTAACGACCTTTGCAACATTGCTGTGTCGCGCCAGGCACCAAACTTGTAGCCTACCGATTTAAACGTACCGGCAAGCGTAAAGCCGTGGCGTTCATGCAAGCTCACAGAGGGCGGGCTTGAATCCCCTACCACCGCCATCAACTGTCGATAGCCCTTAGCCGTACAAATCTTGATGATTTCAGCCAGTAGCAGGCTACCAATCCCTTGGCCGGCCAAGCCCTCTTGCACATACACAGAATCTTCGACCGTAAACCGATACGCTGGGCGCGGGCGATACAGCGTGACGTAGGCGTAACCCACCACCACCCCATTTTGTTCAGCCACCAGATAGGGCAGATTTTTAGCGACAACATCCGCACGGCGTTGCCGCATATCGTCAAGAGTAGGAGGGGTCAGCTCAAAGGAAGCCGTACCGTGCAAAACGTGATGCGCATAAATCGCTTGAATGGCCGCAACGTCGGCTTCAAGACTATCGCGAATGAGTGCTGTTTGGTTAGTCGACGGCATATTTAGGATTTGTCATTTCGTTCAGCACCCGCCCTTCTGCTCGGGTTCGATGATGGCCCAATCAATTTTGATTGGATTAATTTGTTTGTGGCGGTTCCAGTAGACCTCAAATGAACCTTGCTTGGTGGCGCGGTCGAGGAAGGCTTGAATGTCAGGGCTGATGCGGTTACGCATCTCAACTAGGTCGAGCACAACCAGTGCGCCGCAGCGCTTAATCAACTCAGGCGTCACGACTTTGGCTTGGTTGTACAGGCCATAAGGCAGCACAAGCGGTTGGTATTTAGACAGCACCGAAACAGTGCCCGCAGTCCAGGTTTCGCCGATGACGATCTTTAGGGGGCCAAGCTTTTGCTCATCCCAGATTTTATCTAGCGCGGTAGCTAAGGGCTTAGCTGGATAGTTTGCACGAGCCGTTTTACCGAGCACATCAGCAATCACCCCGTAATACAACGCCATGCCAACGCCCATCAGCACGTTCAAGATCAAACCGACCGTCAATACGCGCCCGACTGTCACTTTTGCATCAAGCGCGGGCACCCAGCGTAAGACGTATAAACCAAGAATCACAAAAAATGCGGTCGCCCAGTTGGCATTTAAGGTAATAAATACCGTACCAAGCAGCGTGGTCAATATCACCGGCCCAAGTGCTGCGAAGCTAATAAAGCGCCATTCAGAATTTTGGGTCATTGGGATTGACGCCGCTGGATTTTGCGCTTTGTCTTTAAAACCAAAGCGCAGCACAAGCAAGGCAATCAGCACAGGCGAAAGCTTACCCGCCTGACTTGCCAGAAAACTGACAACACGCTTGAAATGATTCACCTCTGCCCCAACCTGCTTTTGCATGTACTGCAAGGTCGGCGCGTTTTCGCGCAGCATCCATTCAATATGCGGGATCAAGGCAATACCGCCTGCCACCACCGCAACCACAATACCCACGATTGCCTGGCGATTACGACTGCGCGCGTCTTGCAACAACCACACGCCCATCACCGCAAACCATATCCCCGCACTATATTTAGTCAGCAGGCACACAGTGGCCGTCACCCCAACCAACGCCCAACGCCACCACTGCGGCTGCCGTGTCGCAAGCAACAATGCCCACAC
>CAMEAW010000223.1 GCA_945911685.1 Bordetella parapertussis | reverse complement strand
GGGGGCTACTGGCCTTCAACCTCAAGCACCAATCTGTTGTACGGTCTGTCAGAAGTGATCGATATGCTTGCCGAAGAAGGCTTGGATCACGTCTTTGCGCGCCATCAGCGTTGGGCAGCTGGCATACGCGCCGCAGTCACCGCTTGGGGCCTGCCCATTCAGTGTGCAGATCCAAGCGTGTATTCACCCATCCTAACAGGCGTTATCACACCCGAGGGCGTTGACGCCGATGAAATCCGCAAGCTGATTCAACACCGATTTGATTTATCGTTGGGCACGGGTTTGGGTAAAGTCAAAGGACGCATGTTTCGTATCGGGCATCTTGGCGACAGCAACGATCTGACCCTGCTGGCAACCTTGGCCGGTGTCGAAATGGGCCTCAAACTTTCGGGCGTCAAGCTCGCTGGCAGCGGCGTACAAGCGGGTATGGACTATTTTTCGAACGGAGCCTGAGCGTGCTAGCACCCACGGCAATTGCCAAGCCCCTACATTTTTTTCCGACTCAGTCAGGGGGGGCTTCGCCGCTCGCCCAGTTACTTGCGAAAGACATCCGGGGCGATGTCCTGTTTGACGCCGCCTCGCGCGGTCGGTATGCAACGGATGCGTCGATCTATCAAATCACGCCAATCGGTGTGGTGGTACCGCGCGATCAAGCCGACGTACTACACGTACTTGATATCGCTCGCGATCAAAACGTAGCGGTGCTGTCGCGCGGTGCGGGTACTAGCCAATGCGGACAAACCGTCGGCGATGCGCTGATTATCGATAACAGCAAATGGCTCTGCAACGTGATTGCCTTTGACGCCAGCGCGCAAACGATCACCGTTGAACCCGGCATGGTGCTCGATCACTTAAATGCCTGGCTCAAGCCACATGGCCTCTGGTTTCCGGTCGACGTATCGACCAGCGCGCAGTGCACGATTGGTGGCATGACGGGTAACAACTCGTGTGGCTCGCGCTCGATCGAGTACGGCAATATGGTGCATAACGTACTGAGCATCGATGCTGTGTTGGCCGATGGTACCCAGGCAAATTTCGGCTCGTTAAATAAACCCGTTTCGGGCGCACGTCTGCAAAATATTTTAGAGTTACTCAAAGCGATTGCCACCCGCGAACGCGGCGAGCTCGCCGAGCGTATTCCAAAAGTGTTACGACGTGTCGCTGGCTACAACATCGATTTATTTGACTGTCAAAATCCACGTGCCTACACCGATGATGGTGTCGCCAACCTCGCGCATCTGCTCGTCGGTTCAGAAGGCACCCTCGCCTATAGTCGTCAAATTACTCTAAAGTTATGCCCGCTGCCCGTGCACAAGGTGTTGGGGGTCGTGAATTTTGAAAGCTTTTACAAAGCGATGGATTCGGCGCAGCATATTGTGACGCTCAAGCCGACCGCCGTTGAGTTGGTAGATCGCACAATGATTGAGCTTGCGCTCTCGAACCCAGCCTTTCGGCCTGTTGTAGAAAAAGCCTTGCTCGGGAAACCCGCCGCGATTCTGCTGGTCGAGTTTGCTGGCCAAAATCAGGCTGAACTGCTCAAAAAACTTGAAGAGCTTGATGCGCTATTGGGCGATCAAGGGCTACCGAACTGCGTCGTCAAGATGCCCGAAGCCCAAGCGCAAAAAGCGTTGTGGGATGTTCGCAAAGCAGGCTTGAACATCATGATGAGCATGAAAGGCGATGGCAAGCCTGTTTCATTTGTTGAAGATTGCGCCGTGCCTCTCGAACATCTGGCCGCATACACTGATCGCCTGACCGACGTGTTTCATCGCTACGGTACCGAGGGCACATGGTATGCCCACGCGAGCGTCGGCACGCTCCATGTGCGTCCAATTTTAGACATGCGTCGCGATGGTGCCAGCAAGATGCGCGCCATTGCCGAAGAAACATCCGCTTTAGTGCGCGAATACAAAGGTGCGTTCTCAGGCGAGCACGGCGACGGCTTATGCCGTGGTGAATGGGTGTCATGGCAATACGGCCCACGCATTCATCAAGCGTTTATTGAAATCAAAGACCTGTTCGATCCAGGCAATCGTTTTAATCCAGACAAAATTGTTCGTCCTCCAAAAATGGATGATCAGAGTAACTTTCGCTATGCGCCTGGCTATGCCGTACCTGCCCTGCAGACGGGCTTGGACTGGTCGGCCTGGAATGTCTTGCGCGACTCTTTAACCGGCGAAGAAACCCAACCTGGCACGGGCCTAGACCAGAGTGACGGGCTCGCCTCTGCCGTTGAGATGTGCAATAACAACGGTCATTGCCGCAAATTTGACGCTGGCACCATGTGTCCGAGTTATCGAATCACCAAAGATGAACAGCACGTCACGCGCGGTCGCGCCAATACCCTGCGCCTTGCCTTGTCGGGTCAGCTTGGGCAAGCTGGCTTAGCGAGTGAAGAAGTCAAAGACGCTTTGGATTTGTGTGTGTCCTGTAAGGGCTGCAAGCGCGATTGCCCAACCGGCGTCGACATGGCAAAAATGAAAATTGAAGCCCGCGCTGCCTGGGGTAAGGTGCACGGTCTCACCTTGCGAGAACGTCTGATTGCATACATGCCGCACTATGCGCCTTGGGCGAGCCGCTTCGGCGGGTTATTAAATATCGCTCAGTCGCTGCCGGTGCTTGGATCGCTGGCGAAACGTGCGTTGGGTTTTGCAACCGCGCGCTCATTACCTAAATTTAAAGCACCCTTTTTAACCAAGCCACTAAATAACAACACCGCTACCGGCGATGCCGCTACGATCGACGCAACTACCAAAGACGTCTTACTCTTTGTCGACACTTTCAGTAATTATCTTGAAGCTGAAAATGCGCACGCAGCACAACGCGTCCTTCAAGCCGCTGGCTATACCGTGCATCTAAACGTGCGGGCTGGCGAACGCCCGCTGTGCTGCGGTCGAACATTTTTATCAGCGGGCTTAATCGAACAAGCCAAAGCTGAAGCACGGCGCACACTCGACACACTCATGCCTTATGTCACCAAAGGCATCGCAATCGTTGGGCTTGAGCCGTCGTGCCTGCTGACCCTACGCGACGAATTTTTGCAATATGGCTACGGGGATGAAGCGAAGCAACTTGCACAGCAAGCCTTTTTATTCGAAGAATTTTTAGTACGCGAACAAAAGGCTGGGCGTTTTAATCTGACCCTGCAACCGATCGATTACAACAATGCGTTGTTGCATGGTCATTGCCATCAAAAAGCCTTTGATGCGCTCACCCCGGTGCAAACCGTCTTAAGCTGGGTTCCAGAGCTTAAGGTCTCGACAGTTGAGTCTTCGTGTTGCGGG
This sequence comes from Bordetella parapertussis, assembly GCA_945911685.1. Classification (GTDB taxonomy): domain Bacteria; phylum Pseudomonadota; class Gammaproteobacteria; order Burkholderiales; family Burkholderiaceae_B; genus Zwartia; species Zwartia parapertussis_K. The sequence continues at coordinate 690 of CAMEAW010000223.1, read as the reverse complement.
ATGGCCGGCAGCTTCGGCTACGAAGCAGAGCACCATCAAGCCTCAATGCAGATGGCCGAACTCTCACTATTACCGGCCGTACGTAATCGCGCAGCGAGCACCGTGGTGGTGGCAGATGGCACAAGCTGCCGGCACCAAATCCATGATGGTGCTGAAGTAACGGCTATTCATACGGCTCGTCTGTTAGCACAGGCATTAGCCAAGTGAGGCTCACCGCCGGCTCAGAAAGTTGAGCGTACTGCGATCGTTTTGTTGAAGCTGTAAGCGTTTTACGCACGCAACAGTCGTTTTATTGGAATGCTTGCAGCGATTCGTTTTTTATTTTCTATTTTTTATTCTTTACAGATTGAGCCACACCATGACAAGTCCTATCAATACCATCATTGAACAGCGTATTTCAGCCAACCTGTTTGACCCGATCAAAGCGCTCAGCGCCGCAGAAATTAAAGAACTTGTGCGTCTGGCCACCTGTGCCCCCACTGCCTTTAATTTTCAAAACTGGAAATTCATCGCTGTACAGTCAACCGAGGCCAAAGAGCGCTTGAAGGCCGTTTCGTATGGCCAGCAAAAAATCGTTGATGCGGCAGTGACGTTTATTGTCTGCGGCACGCTCGAGGCGCACAAAACGCTGGCCAAGGCGTTAAAGCCCTCGGTCGATGCGGGTGTGCTTGATCAAGCCATGTGCGATAG
>CAMEAW010000222.1 GCA_945911685.1 Bordetella parapertussis | reverse complement strand
GCGCGTGGCATGACGATTGATCTGGGCTTTGCCTACGCGCCAAATGAAACCGATGAGATCATTGGTTTTGTCGATGTGCCGGGTCATGAAAAATTTGTGCATACGATGGCGGCTGGTGCGGTAGGGATGGATCATGGCTTACTGGTCGTAGCGGCCGACGACGGCATCATGCCGCAGACGCGCGAGCATTTAAGAATTTTAGATTTGTTGGGGGTGGCCGGTCTGACCGTGGCGATCACCAAAGCGGACATGGTCGAGGACGCTCGCGCGCAACAGGTGCGTAACGAGGTCGCGAGTTATGTTGCACAGACACGGTTTGGGCATGTTGATAGTCATGTGGTGTCGGTGCGTCAGGGTCAGGGTCTGCCAGCGCTTAAACAGGCCTTGTTCGCGCTTGCGGTTGAACAGCCGCTCGAACGTGCCTACTATTTTCGTCTGGCGATTGATCGCGTGTTTGTGGTCAAAGGCCTTGGGGTGGCGGTGACGGGGGCTGTGATTGCCGGTCAGGTGCGGGTAGGCGACACCTTGACGTTGGCGCATGCAGCACTCGAGGTTCGGGTGAGATCGATTCACGCGCAAAATCAAAACGCTGAAGTCGCTTCCGTGGGGCAACGTTGTGGCCTGGTACTCACCGGTATCGAACTTGCTCAGGTGCAGCGCGGCGATTGGTTGCTGGCGCCGCAATTTAATCGCCAGACCTCGCGCATCGATTGTTTGTTAAGCGTGCCAAACGACGGCGAGCGTTCGCTCAAAGACGGCGAACGGGTGCTACTGCATCACGGTTGTGAGCACGTTGCCGCGCGTTTGATTTTATTAGAGACAAATGAGTTGTTACCGGGCCAGACCGGATTTGCGCAATGTGTGCTTGATCGTACATTGCCTTTTTGTTGGCATGACCGGTTAGTACTGCGCGACGGCAGCGCACGCGTCACACTTGCTGGCGCTCAGGTACTAGATATCGCACCGCCCGTGCGTGCACGCAAAACGCCCGAGCGTCTCGAGACTTTACGTGTGCTTTGTCAGTCGCCTGCTGCGGCGGTGCTTGATACGTTGCTACGCACCTCGCTCGTGCCGATCGCGCTCGAGCACTGGGCGCTTGCCATGAATCGTGATCCTCGCCAACTCGTAGAAAGTCTACTTGAGCCCATCGCAGTGACGTTAAAAGTCGCGCAGGTTGAACTCGTGCTTGGCACACGTGCCCACACAACTTTGACAGAGCGTTTGCGTAAAAGTTTATTGGCGTTTCATTCTGCAGAGCCTGATGAGCCAGGCGTGGCGCTTGAGCGCCTTCGGCGTATGGCGTTACCGTTTCTAGACGCTGCGGTGTTTAAAGCCTGGGCGCAATACCAAGTTAATACAGGTGCTATTACTCTGAGCGGTAGCTTTGCGCACATGCCCGAGCATCGAGTGACCTTGAGCGCTGCCGAACAAATCCTTTGGCAAAAAATCTTACCGAAGATGTTAGAACCAGGGTTTGATGCACCTTGGGTGCGCGACTTGTCGTTGAGTGTGGCTGCTAACGAAGACAGTTTGCGTACTCTACTTAAAAAACAAGCCCGCACTTCGCTCGTGGTGCAGTTAGTCAAAGATTTGTTTTACCCGCACGCAACGATGGTGGCATTAGCCGACGTCTTGCGCGCGCTGCTACAACAGCATGGCGCCGTGAGTGTTGTGCAGTTTCGCGATGCCACAGCGTTGGGGCGCAAGCGCGCGATTCAAGTGCTTGAGGCGTTTGATCGCATTGGTTTAACCCGCCGCGTAGTCGCAAATGCGCGCCAAAGTCGCAGTGTTGAGAAAGACCACCGTATTGTGCGTAACGCAGGGCTATTTGTAGAATCAGATTCAGACTAACCAAATCTGATAAAGTGCAGTTCTAAGGAAGAGTCACGCTCTCGGGTGGGACGTCCGGACTTCAAATCCGGGAGGGGCTGTCGTACAGTCCTTGGTGGGTTCGACTCCCATACTCTTTCGCCAAATTTTGAAAGGGCGCCAAACGCGTGGCTGAGATTCGTGGATGTGAGTTTCCAGATGACCTGATGTACGACGACGAGCTCAATGTTTGGTTTCGTGAGTCGGGGGGTGGGCAAGTTGAGGCCGGTTTAACGGCCTTTGGGTTGGCGTTGGTCGGTGATTTATATATGTTTAATCCCCGACCGCTTGGGCGCGAGATCGAGGCGAACAAAGCCTTCGCGTTGGTTGAGGTTGCCAAAACCATCTTATCGGTGCGCACGCCCTTTGCCTGCGTCATTGCCGAAATCAACACCCCGCTTGAAACAACGCCTTTCAAAGTCAATCGCAGCCCCTACATGAACTGGCTGGTGCGGCTTGAACCCGACGATTTAACGCAGGCGCGTAGCGTGTTGCTCAGCGGTACAGAAGTCGCCGTGCGTGCGCACGAGTTGATGGATTTGCACGGGATGACTTCGTTAGAAGAATTTAAACGTCCGTTAGGTTCATCGTGACCTTGCTCGTGCTGCAGCTGTGGCAAAGCAGTACCGCTGCGCCCCAGCTGGCTGCCACACCTTTCATGTTGGCAGCTTCGGCCGCGGCGATGGATTGGCCGGTTGAGATTCATGCCTTAGGTGCCAGTGTTGAATTATTTGTGCGCGACAACGCTGCCAGGCATCAGGTAGTTGCCCCGTTACATCGCCCGCTGTCGGCCTATATCGAAGACGCCACGCGTTCGGGTGTAAGGGTTCATCTGTGCAGCACGGCAATGCGCGATCGAGGTTTAGATCCAGAAGCGATGATCGAGGGCTGCCAAAGCGTACTTGGCATGGTCTCGATGCTAGAGCGGCTGACTCAGGTCGATACGACGGTGCTGACATACTGAGGCCAGCACGCGAAGCAGGAAAACGAGATGTTCAACGAATTGCTCAAGCTCAATGTTTAGATGTTGCCCCTAGGGCAATGTTCCAGAATGCTGGTAAAAACGCCTCGGCGACAAGCAATGGCTGGTGTGAGCGCACAAAGACTGAACGCCGGGCACAGACCCGCGTTGGCGGGGTCGGGGCGGTCTGTTTGAGTGGTTGCGGCGGCATCGCGAACATGAGGGGTGATAAGGGCTGCAACGGTCTGGTGAAATTTTGTGGCGCCAGTCGATATAAAGGCATACCCAGCCTGATCGTCGTAAACTCGAACTCAGAGCGTGCGATTGCTCGGTCGTGATACAAAATATCGGCTAATGGGCGATTGCGCAGCTGCCTAACCGCTTGCCAGTGACCGTTCGAGGCCTTAAGTGGGGTCACGCTACGGGCCACCACACAATCCACCCCTAAGATCGACATGCAGACTTCACGCTGCCAAAGCGCGTGCCCGGTGGGCAGTGCGAGCCGTTTCGCCTCGTCTTGGCCGGCGCGACAAACGTTTTCTGACAGCACGCGCAACGTCAATACGCCGAGCGCGCGAAGCCCCTGAGTGAGCGCCCCCGGTCGCGTCAGCCAGTGACGCTGAAGCTCTGACACACAGGGCGCAGGGCCGGCCATCCAGCCGTTGAGTCTGCTTATTTTCTGCATAGCTGTATTATCGCAAGTTATGGAAAAAGTACGTATTTCAAAATTGATGGCCGAGCAAGGCCTGTGCTCGCGCCGCGAAGCCGACAGCTACATCGAGCGCGGTTGGGTAAAGGTCGATGGTGTCGTGGTGACGCTGGGCGAGCGCGCCTTGCCCACGCAAACCATCACGCTTGAGCGCTCTGCCGCGGTTCAGCAAACCTCGCGTGTGACCATTCTGATCCACAAACCAATGGGGTATGTGTCGGGGCAGGCTGAAGACGGCTACACCCCAGCGGTGGCGCTCATCGGCCCACAAAGCCGAGCGCTGTCTGATCGTAGTCCGCAACGCTTTGAGCGCTCACAGTTACGTGGTTTAGCGGTTGCTGGTCGCTTGGATATCGATTCAACCGGCTTACTGGTCATGACGCAAGACGGTCGCGTGGCGCGTCAATTAATCGGCGACGATACTGAAATCGACAAAGAATATCTGGTGCGCGTGCAAGGGCGCTTAGCCCCCGCCAAGCTTGAGCTGCTAAACGAAGGTTTGTCGCT
>CAMEAW010000221.1 GCA_945911685.1 Bordetella parapertussis | reverse complement strand
AAGGTGTTGGCAATTGCCTTACCCCAGCGTTCGCCACTCATGCCAGATATCCCAACCGTTGCCGAGGCCGGCCTGCCAGATTTCAATATTTCGCTCTGGTACGGTCTGATTGGTGTCAAAGGCATCCCGCAGCCGATCGTTGAAAAACTGAACCTAGCGGTACGCAATTCGTTGGCAGACCCTGAAGTCATTGCAAAGTTAGCTAAGCTTGGCTCACAGCCGCTTATACAAACAACTCAACAATTTGCCGAAGTGATTAAAAGCGATTCAGCAAAATGGGCAGAGGTGATTAAAGCTGGCAACATCAAGCCAGACTAATTGACTGAGCAAGCTAGACCGGTTCATTCGTCAACCCAGACGAATGGACTCATCGAGCAAGCACCGCTCATCAATCAAGTTAGACCAGTCCCTCAAGTCAGCCAGACTAGTTCACCATCGAGATCAACATGCAAAGCAAATTATTTTCACCGCTTCAAATTCGTGACGTTGTTATCCGCAATCGTATCGCCTTGTCGCCAATGCTGACTTATTCTGCTGTCAATGGTCACGCCAGTGATTGGCACTTTGCGCATTATGCGAAATACGCCGTTGGCGGTGTGGGGTTGGTGATGGTTGAATCGACCAAGGTTGACCCGCGTGGCTGTACAACACCTGCAGACTTAGGCTTATGGAAAGATGACTTCATTCCACAGCTGCAGCGCATTACCTCGTTTGTAAAATCGTATGGCGCAACGGTGGGTATCCAATTAGGTCACTCTGGAATCAAGGCGCGTAATTCAGTGCCCTGGAAAGGACGTGCTCCACTTGATGCAAGCCAGAAAGGTGTGGATCACGGGGAAGACTGGGAGCTGATTGGACCAAGCGCCTTCAGCCTGCATCCTAAAGCAGCCATGCCAAGAGCGATGACGATTAAAGATATTCAAGAGCAAATTGAGTGCTGGGGCAAGGCAGCCGAGCGTGCTGATCGCGCCGGCTTTGACATCTTAGAGTTGCATGGCGCACATGGTTATCTGACGCATCAATTTTTATCGGCCACTACCAACCTGCGCACGGATGAATACGGCGGCACGCCTGAAAAGCGGATGCGTTTCGCGATTGAGGTGGTAGAACGTGTTCGTCAATCGTGGCCACACAACAAGCCCTTGTTCTACAGAACCTCTGCCGTCGACGAGGTGGGTTGGACGATTGAAGACAGCATCAATTTAGCCAAGGTACTCAAGGCTAAGGGTGTGGACGTGTTCGATTGCAGCAGTGGCGGCATGTCAGAAAAATCAGCTGTGCTTGCACCAGTTAAACCTTCGTACGGTTACCAAGTGCCTTACTCAGAAAAAATCCGCCATGGTGCTGACATCATGACGATGGCTGTAGGTTTAATTATTCATGCCGACCAAGCAGAGAGTATTTTGCAAAAAGGTCAGGCCGATATCGTTGCGATTGGGCGCGAGATGTTGCACAACCCAAATTGGGCATTAGATGCAGCCAGTAAACTCGGCCAAGACAACCCGTTTGCAACCGTACCTGATAGCTATGCTTATTGGCTTGAGAAGCGAGCCGATGTTGGTTTCGGCGAGCGCAGTTCGACTTGGCTCAAAGGGATTGACGCGCCTCACGTCTGAGCCCTTGCACGTGAGTATGGCCGTCTCTGTGCCCAGTGCCATTTTGGGCGCTGATTGCAAGGCGGTCTCTGCAACACTGAGATAAGTCGGGCAGTATCGACCACCGAGAGAGATGTTTATGACAGCACCATTAGCAGGCATTAAAGTTGTTGAAATCAGTGTCGCGATGGCTGGCCCATTTTGCGGCATGTTGTTGGGCGACTATGGTGCAGATGTCGTCAAGATCGAACGCACAGTCACGGGCGACGATAGTCGCGTCTGGGCGCCTTACTTTCATGATTCGATGAGCTACTACTACGCCGCTGCAAACCGTAATAAGCGTGGCATGGCGATTGATCTGAAAACTCCCGAAGGTGTAGCGATTGCACGTAAGCTGATCGAAGAGGCCGATGTCTTTGTGCATAACTATCGGATGGGTGCACTTGATCGCTTAGGGCTCGATTACGAAAGTTTGTCGAAGGTGAACCCTCGTCTCGTTTACTGTGCTATCAGTGGCTTTGGTGCTACCGGGCCCTTAAGTCGAGAGCCAGCGAACGATCTGTTCATGCAAGCGTATGCGGGCTCAATGAGTATTACCGGCGACCCAGAGGGTAGCCCCGCAAAAATGGGTATGTCAGTGGCCGATGTTGGGGCAGGGATGTTTGGCACGATTGGCATCATGATGGCGCTTGAAACTCGTCACCGCACAGGCCGCGGTCAGCGCGTTGACACCTCTTTGCTTGAAGGGCATATGTCGATGCTGGCACAGTTCTTCACGCGCTATTTTTCAAGTGGTGAAGTACCGGGTCCAAGTGGTAGTGGCTCGCTCGGTAGCCCCACGTATCGTGCGTATCAAGCAAGCGATCAGTGGCTGGTCATTTCGTCTTTTAATCAACGGATGTGGAAAGGCTTATGCACCGTACTAGAAAGACCTGAGTGGGTCGACGATCCAAGATTTGTGAATCCTGAGATGCGCTCGTTGAACCGCCCTCTGTTGATTCAAATGATTGGCGACATCATCATCACCCAACCGCTCGCGCACTGGCAGGCACGCCTGATTGAACAAGATGTGCCGTGCTCACCCGTCAATACGATCGATAAGGTGGTTGTGCAACCGCAAGTGTTGGCGCGCGACATGGTGCACGAGATGGATCTTGAAGGACTGGGCAAAATTGCAATGGCGGGCTTGCCAATTAAGTTTAGTGACTCGCCAGGTGAAATTCGCTTGCCGCCACCTCGCTTAGGTCAGCACACGGCTGAAGTGATGGCGGCTGCCGGCTTTACTGACGAACAGATCAAGGCACTAGCAGCGCAAGGTACGATCGGGTTAGACCCAGGTTGGGTCAAGGTGCCCAAAGTGGGCCAGTCAAGCTAAAACACGGAGTCACCAGTGAATCTCATTATCGACAGCAGTGATCTTTCGGTTGAACGTGTGCGTGCAGATGTCGAACACATTTGTCACCAAATACCATCTCGTTTAGCTGGGTCAGAAAACGGTAAACGCATGGCAGAATTTAGCTGTGCCGGGCTTGCTGCTGCAGGGGCTGAGGCTCAACTGCATGAAATCCCAGGGTTAGTCAGCTTTCCACGAGCAGGGCAGCTAAAGGTGTTGAAGCTCGCCGGCAAAACCCTTATTGCCAATACCCTTGGTCACAGCGTAGCGACTCCGCCAGAGGGCGTGACGGCTGAACTAGTCAACGTGGGGCCTGGCGGCTACTCAGATTATGTTGGCAAAGATGTTGCCGGAAAAATTGTTTTGGTTGAACTGTCTTATCATCCAGGTCGCCATGAGAAACAGCGTATCGCTGCAGAATATGGCGCGCTAGGCTGTGTCATGATGAACTGGGGCTACGCTGACAGCAAGTTGTTGCCCTATGGTTCGGTGAAGCCAGCCTGGGGCAATCCGACCCCTGATACCTTTCGCAACGAGATGACGCAGTTACCCTGCATCGGTATTGCGCGCGCCGATGGCTTGCATTTGCGCGAGCTGTTAACGGCAGGCTCGGTCACCGTTCAGTTGCATGCAGATGTCGATAATGTCTGGCTCCCAATACAAATGACGACTGGCGAAGTGGCAGCTGATGGCTCTGACGATTTCGTTGTGGTCGGCGGACACCAAGACTCTTGGGAGGGCGAGCAAGCGACTGATAATGCCGCAGGTTCGGCTTGCATGATTGAATTAGCGCGTTTCTTCACCAAGTATCGCAAGCATTTGCGCCGAGGTATCTCGTTTGGGTTATGGACAGCCCACGAGACAGGCACGATGATTGGTTCGACCTGGTATGTGGATAAGAACTGGGATCGTCTGCGAGAACATGGCATTGCTTACCTGCAAATTGATCAGCCCGCCTGTTTTGGTACAACACGCTGGGGTAGCGTTTCTAATGCTGAACTCAAACAATTTCAAGAGACGATCGATGCCAAACTATTAGGAGATCGGCCTCGCGCTTGGCG
>CAMEAW010000220.1 GCA_945911685.1 Bordetella parapertussis | reverse complement strand
ATTCCGTCAATGGGACAATGGAAGCCATTGATCCCAATGAGATACAGGGTGCAGCCGAAGGCGTTTATCTGCTAGAAAATTTTCCTCGCGTCGCAAAGTACAAGGACGATGCATTTCATAAAGAGTTCATTGCTGCAATGAATGTCGATGAAGTTTATGCGCGCGAGAAAAACGGAAAGCTTGTCATGGCCAAAAGCCATGCTTGGCAATCTTGGGAAGATCTGTTCGCACTAAAAGCCGCGATAGAATCCTCTGGATACCAATCACGCAAGGATGTTGAGGGCGTGATTCGAGCCTTAGAGGGAATGAGCTTGAAAAATTCAATCGGACATCCTCAAGGCGATAAGATTATCCGTAAAGAGGATCACGCCGGCATACTCGATCACTACATTAGTAGAGTCGAAAATGGACGTTACGAGGTGAAGCAGCGAATTTCAAAAGAAGATTTGCTCAAGCAATTGCCCGTGCGTACTGAGTTAAACAAGATGCCCGTCTAAGGTAGTTGAACCGTCGCAGGGCAACTTTCGAATTGAGTGCCCTGCGATTGTTGTGTTCAATTCGGTGTAATCCCAGATTTAAGTAGTAAAGGTCTGAGTGTTTCAATTTCATTTTTCAAATGGTCACGTAGCCTAGCGGGCACTGCCATGTCGGGCGACACGGGAGCCGTGCTGATGCTGTCGAGCTTCGCTTTCACTTCAGGGTCGACAACAGCCGCGGCCAAGGCAGCTGAGAGTTTGTCGATAATTGGCTTGGGCGTACCTTTAGGGGCATATAGGCCAAACCAGATGCTGATATCAAAGCCTTTTACACCCACTTCTGTGAGCGCGGGTAGGTCTGGCAACCCGGGCAGTCGTTTCGTACCGGCCACGGCATAGGCCTTAATACGACCGCCGCTAATTGCTGGCAAGGTGCTCGTGGTTTGGTCGCACATGATGTCAATCTGCCCACCCATCAAGTCGTTAATGGCTGGGGCTGCGCCTTTGTAGGGAACGAGTGTAAGTTTGACATCCAGAGCGTCCATGAACATCAGGCTGCAAAGGTGCGAGGCAGAGCCAATGCCCGCATGACCCATGCTGATTTTGGAAGCGTTCTCTTTAATATAGGCAATAAATTCTTTGGCATCTTTGGTTGGCAGATCTTTGCGCCCAGTCACTACCATCGGCCCTACAGTCGCCAAGCCGATCGGTTCAAAATCATCAATCGGGCTATAGGGCAAGTTTTTAATCATCAAAACGTTGGTGGCATGGCTGATATGAATCATCAGCAGCGTGTAGCCATCAGGTGCAGACCGTGCCACCTTTGCTGTGCCAATGCTGCCGCCCGCACCCGCAGGGTTGTCGACCACAATTGTTTGGCCTAATTGCTTTTGCATGGCAGAAGCGAAAAGCCGGGTAATGATGTCGCCCGGACCGCCTGCAGCGTAGGGCATCACCATGGTGATGTTGCGAGAGGGGTAATCTTGCGCTAACGATGAAGCACTTTGAAATAATGCTGCGGCGCTTAGAGTGGCTGATAACAATAGTTTGTGTGCAAAGTGAACATTCATGGCAGTCGAGTCTTTTAGGGTAATGGGATCAAGGTCAATCGAGCAGGGGACAGGGTTAAGCAAGCGCGGGACAGCATCAAGCAAGCTGAATTTATAGCGAAGCATGCGGCTTGTTATTCGATCTTTATAGCATCTAGCATGGTTGTTTGCAGACATTTGCTGACTCGGCAAGCTTCGAATTAGGGTAAACGCCGTGTTGCTCAACACCAGGGACTGAGCGGCGACGTTGACGAGGCAAATACACCCACCTAATATAGAGCAACCTCCTTTATTGCGACACCCCTATGCCAATCTCGATGCTTGAGTCTTCAATTTTTAAAGATATGTTTGGTACGGCTGCGATGCGCGAGGTGTTTGATGACGCCGCGACCGTTTATCGCTATACCGAAACTGAAATCGCCTTGGCCAAAGTGCAGGGCAAGCTCGGAGTGATCCCGGCGCAAGCGGCTGCCGTGATCGCGCAAAAGGCTGATTCGACCAAGCTCGACATGGTTGAACTCAAACGCGAAACCGAAATCGTTGGGTATCCGATCTTGCCGTTGGTACATCAACTATCAAAGATGTGCGGACCCGAAGGCGAGTACTTGCATTGGGGTGCCACTACGCAAGATATCATGGATACCGCAACGGTATTGCAGGTGCGCGCCGGGTTAAAAATCATTGAAACTGATTTAGACGAACTTGATCAAATTCTTGACGCACTGGCCGCACAATACCGCGATGCGCCGATGGCAGGGCGCACGCACCTTCAGCATGCGTTGCCGATTACCTTTGGCTACAAGGTGGCGGTGTGGTTATTGATGATTAGACGGCACCGCGAACGTCTGCTTCAGCTGAAGCCTCGCGTCTTGATTGGGCAGTTTGGTGGGGCCGCGGGTACGCTGGCGTCTTTAGGTTCGCAAGGGTTGGCAGTGCACGCCGCGCTGATGACCGAGCTCGAGCTTGAGGCGGCGCCTGTGACGTGGCATGTTGCACGCGATGGGTTGACTGAGACGATTCAGTTTCTGGCATTGGTGACCGGGTCTCTAGGAAAAATCGCTTTGGACATTATGTTGATGATGACCAATGAACTTGGCGAAGCGTTCGAACCCTTCGTCAAAGGGCGCGGGGCGTCAAGCACCATGCCGCAAAAACGTAATCCGATTTCATGCGAGTTGATGTTGAGCGCTTCAAAAGCCGTGCGTCAGCACGCGGGCTTGGCGCTTGATGCCTTGGTGCAAGACTTTGAGCGTGCCACAGGCCCTTGGCATATTGAATGGGCCGCAATCCCCGAGTCTTTTATTTTGACCGCAGGTGCCTTACACCAAGCGAAATTTATGCTCAGTGGCTTAGAGGTTGATACAGCCCGCATGCTCAAAAACTTAGATCTCTCTGGTGGTTTGATTGTGGCCGAAGCGGTGATGATGGGTTTGGCCCCCTTTATCGGACGTCAAACCGCGCATGACGTGGTGTACGACGCCTGTCGAGTCGCCGCGACCCAGGGCCTCAAGCTTGCTGAGGTGTTGTACACCGACGTAAAAATTTCAGGCAAACTTGATCGGGCGACGATCGATCGCCTGTGCGACCCAGCAAATTATTTAGGCGCCGCGCCCGAGATGGTTGACCGTATGCGGGCTTGGAGAAAATAAATGAAAACGAACTTTAAGATTGTCTGGCTATGTGCGGCGTTAGCACTAGGGTGTTCCTCTTTTACTCAGGCGCAAGACTATCCAAATAAACCTGTCAAATTAATTGTGCCTTTTCCGCCTGGTGGCGGAACTGATATTTTAGCCAGACCCATTGCGCAAAAGCTTTCAGAAAAATGGGGACAACCGGTCATTGTTGAAAACCGAGGCGGAGCAGGCGGAAACATCGGAACCAAGGCTGCTGCCGACGCTGCACCTGATGGGTACACGTTGATCTTTGGTGTGCTGGGCACACACGCTGTGAATCAAAGCCTATACGCTAATCCAGGTTTTGATTCGACGGTCGATTTTGCTGCGATCACAATGGTAGCCAATACACCTAATATTCTTGTGGTGCATCCATCCGTCCCAGTCAAAACGATGGCTGACTTGATCGCTTATGCCAAAGCCAATCCTAACAAGTTAAATTATGCCTCGCCAGGAAACGGAAGCCCTTCGCACTTGGCCACGGAGATTTTTAAAAGTATGGCGGGGATACAGATCACTCATGTTCCGTATAAAGGGAGTGGCCCCGCAATGGCCGATATGCTGGGTGGCCAGACCCAGGTTTGGATCGCCAACGCTCCAGTTGTCTTGCAGCACATTGAAAGCGGAAAGCTGCGAGCTCTTGCAACGACCAGTGCGCAGCGCCCAGCAGTCGCTGCAGCAATTCCGACCATTGCTGAAGCAGGCTTAACGGGGTATGAAGCAGATACTTGGTACGGTATCTTCGCGCCAGCTAAAACACCTCAACCGATTCTAGATCAATTGAACAAAGATATTGTGGCGGTGTTGAATTTACCCGACATACGTAAAAAATTTGCAAGTGAAGGCGCTGAAATTGTGGC
>CAMEAW010000219.1 GCA_945911685.1 Bordetella parapertussis | reverse complement strand
AACCCAAGCTTGTATAAAAAAGTGAATTTCAAGATTGAAGATTTCACGCCGATTGCCTTGATTGGCGAAGCGCCTTTAGTGTTGTTGGCAAATGCCAAGCTGCCGATCAAGTCGATTAATGACTTGGTTGCGATGGGTAAGACAAAGCCAGACGCGATTCGTTTTGCAAGTTCTGGCAACGGCAGTTCATCACACTTAGCAATGGATGTATTGCGTCATATGACCGGCATGCAATATTTGCATATTCCCTATCGTGGCGGCGGTCCAGCCTTGATAGATGTGATGTCTGGAGAAGTCGATGTGACGATGTTGCCAATTTCTGAAAGCATGCCTTATGTGCGCGATGGTCGCGTAGTTGCCTTGGGTCAGACCGGCGTCACACGCTCGACGATCGCTAAGGATATGCCCACCATAGAAGAAGCTGGCGTCAAAGGTTACGCCTCGACAACCTGGTACATGGTGCTAGGCCCTGCAAATCTGCCAGCGAATGTGGTGTCTTTTATGCAAACGCAACTGGCAAACGTATTGCAAATGCCTGATTTGCGCGACAGAGTTCAAGCTGCGGGGGTGAACATCATCAATGGTGATTCAGCTAAAGCCAAAGCGTTTTTAGATGAAGAATACAAAAAATGGGCGGCTCTGATTAAGGCGTCTGGTACGGTGATTGAGTAAGCGAGTGTATAGATGCACCGTAGCTCGATGAGGAGATTAAAAAACGTATGAGTCTCAAAATATTCATGGCTCTAGTGGCCTGTTTAGCCTCTTTATCAGCGCAAGCCCAAGAGGCTGCGTGGCCGACTAAGCCCATCAAACTGGTGGTGCCTTACACGCCGGGTGGGGGCACTGATATTTTAGGACGCATGCTCGGCCGTCGACTGTCTGACTCTTTGGGGGTGGCGGTCGTCATCGAAAATCGCCCCGGGTCTGACGGCAGCATTGGCACTGATGTTGTCGCTAAGGCGACGCCTGACGGCTATACCTTGCTGATCGATGGCACAAGCCAAGCCTACAACGTGGCCTTTGGTAAAAAAATGGCGTATAACTCTGCGCGCGATCTGGCGCCCATTGCGCAAACCGCTAACCAGCAGGTGTTGTTACTCGTTAACGCTAAGGTGCCGATCCAGTCTATACAACAACTCATTGACTATGCGCATGCGCATCCAGGAAAACTCTCTTACGGTGCGAGTTCGAATGCTAACGCACTGCCCATGGAGCTTTTCAAGATACTGACCAAAACAGATATCGTCCATGTGCCTTACCGTGGCTCAGGGCCCATGCTGAATGACTTATTAGGGGGACAGGTTGAGTTGTCGATGAGCGGTGCGGCGGCACCTCTGCCTCACGTACGAGCCGGCTCCTTGAGAGTATTGGGTATTGGTGATGATCGTCGCTCAAACTCTTTGCCTGAGTTTCCAACAATTGCCGAATCGGGAGTGAGCGGTTTTCAAACCTTGCAATGGAGTGGCGTGTACGCGCCAGCCGCAACACCTAAGCCCATTATTGGCCGCTTGAATCGCGAGATCGTTGCAATTGTCAAAGATCCTGTTTTTATGAAACAGATGGTTGATGTTGGCTTTGATCCGGTGAGCGGTCCCAACACGCCCGAGGCGTGGGGGGCTCTGGTTGCAGGTGAGGTGACCAAGTGGAGTGCCATTGTGAAGCAAGCCGGGTTGAAGACCGAGTAACGAGCCAATTTTTTTCATTTTCATTTTTAACGATTCAAAACGAGACTATGGATAGCCACCCTCAATCTTTATTGCCTGGTGCCACGCAAAAACTCGCAGAGTTTGCTGCCGGCATTGAGTACACAGCGATACCCGCAGACGTGATTGATCGCATGAAGACCAGTTTTTTAGACAGCGTTGGTTGTTGTTTATTTGGTGCAACTTTGCCTTGGACCCAGCGCGTTCAAGCCATGATCGAAGCTGAGGAGGCTCGCCCAGTGGCTTCGATTTTTGGTACTGGTAAAAAAACCTCAGTGGCTGGTGCGGTGTTGGTGAATGCAACGGCGGGTCATGCGTTTGAGCTCGACGATATTCATAAAGAATCAATTGTTCACGCGGGTTCGATTGCAACGCCCGTCGTGGTGGCGTTGGCCGAGCAGGCGGGTGGTGCAAGTGGAAAAACACTTTTGACCGCGATGACCACTGGCTATGAGATTGGGACGCGCGTGGGCAATGCAGCGACCATGGGGTTGTTCTTCCGTGGCTTTCATCCGCAGGGCACCTCGGGTGCGTTCGTGGCTGCGGCCTCTGCTGCCAAGATGCTAAAACTCAACGCGCCCCGGATGCAACACGCGCTCGGGATTGTCGGCTCGCAAGCCGGTGGTTTGATGGCGGCCCAAGAAGGCGCCATGGTGAAACGCTTTCATTCTGGTCGTGCGGCGCAAAGTGGAGTCTATTCTGCTTATCTGGCGCAGCGCGATTTCACCGGCATTAGTGACGTACTCGAGGCCGGCTATGGCGGTTACCTCAGTTCATATTCTGATAAGCCCAATGCCAGTCGCCTGACTGAAGATCTTGGCGTCGTCTGGGAAACGGGTAAGGTGGGATACAAGCCACACGCCTGTGTGACGAGTATCCACTCGGCGTTAGATGCTTTCGCGTATCTGCTTAACTCGCACCAGTTAACGCCCGATGACCTCAGCAAGGTTGAAATCGGGATGAGTCCGATGACTTACACACATTGCGCGTGGGAGTACAAGGCTCAAGGGGTGACTGCGGCACAAATGAATTTGTTTTATGGCATTGCTGTGATTGGCTTTGATGGCAAGGCGTTTGTTGCTCAATACGCTGAAGATCGCCTAGCAGACCCTAAGATTATGGATTTCATTACTCGGATTGAAGCGAGCATTGATCGAGACATCGAAGCCATGGGAGCAGCCTACCGGCATGCTGCGCGCGTCAAGGTTACAACGCGTGATGGCCGCACTTTCAAGCACGAGATCCTAAACCGACGCGGCAGCCCTGAAAACCCCTTGTCGCATGAGGATGTGGTCTACAAGTTTCGCAACGTTGTTGAATCATGCCTGAGTGCAAAGAATATTGATCGTACGATTGCGTTGATCGCGCAATTAGATCGCTTAGACGATACCTCTGAGCTGTTTAATCTGTTAGCCGCCACCCGTAACGCTTAGCGATCCCAAGCTTATATTTGATTCGTATAAATAGACGCAACCAGTAATCTAACAGTGACCGTTTGCGGTTTAATTTTGTAACTTGATTCTTTTATTTTTGCTTTTATTTTTTAGCTTTTAACTTTTAATCTTTGAGCAGGCATGTCCTGAAATAAAATGAAACACACTTCAGCGTCTTCGAATACCTTGGCCGATCAACTCGCCGCACATTTCAAAAAATTTGAATATGGGCATTTGACCGAGGCGACCAAAAAATCAGTCAAGCGTTTATTGCTTGATTATTTGGGTGTCGCCATCTCGGGTAGCCAGAGTGAAAGTGGTCAGGTTGCCCGTAAGTTTGCTGCTATCACTGGCGGGCACGCCGAGTCAACACTGATTGGTGGTGACGCTCGCGTCCCCGCCATGCAAGCAGCCTTTGCCAATGCAATTTCTTCGCATAGCATTGAGCTCGACGACATCGATGTGCTGGCGCTGTTTCACTTTAGCCCACCTGTCTATTCGTCAGCGTTGGCCACGGCCGAGCAAGTGGGTGCAAGCGGCAAAGACCTCTTAACGGCACTTGCAGCTGGTTGCGAAATGATGGAGCGTTTGAGTAAAGCTGCAAACTCCTCGCTGCGCAACCGCGGCTTTCACACCACGCCAACCACCGGGGTCTTCGGTGCAACGATTGCGGCTGCAAAATTACAGGGCTTGTCGGCAGAGCAAATGGTCTCGGCCCTTGGGATGGCGGGCGCGTCAGCGTCTGGTTTGATGGAGATGTACGGCCCCTCAATGCAAAAGCGTTTTAATCCGGGCCCCGCGGCGCGTAATGGCGTGACGGCTGCCACGATGGCGGGCCTTGGTTTTACCGGTGCAGCAACGATTTTTGAAGGCGAGCGTGGCTTTTTAGCCGCCTTCACCGATAAAAGTGATCCTTCACAGTTGGTCAAAGATTTTGCACAGCCCTATCAGCTCGATATTGAATTTAAGCCTTACTCATGTGCACGTCCGATTCATAACGCGATTGACTGCGC
>CAMEAW010000218.1 GCA_945911685.1 Bordetella parapertussis | reverse complement strand
CGCTCAAATAATCGCGCACCGAGTTCGTCTTCAAGCTGTGCTAGCTGATGACTCAGTGCAGACTGCGCCACAAACACCTTGCTAGCCGCCTTTGAAAACGTGCCGTGTTCAGCGATAGCTAAAAAGTAGCGAAGTTGTCTGAGTTCCATTTAAGAGCCCTAAGCAATCAAGACAAAAATTCAAAAAATCTCACTACGATCGACGTATATATCTTAAAAACAGATAGATATATATTTAAATTATATTATACAGATCGATAGCTTTGCGGTGTAATAGAGTCACAAGTCGTGAACAAGCAGCCTCAGGTTACCGCCAAAGGCCTTGCACCACCGCAACACGGTGCGTTTGCTTCAGATTGATTCTTCTTACCCGAAGATGAGAACCCGGCGCTGATCGATTGGCCAGTTGATCAGCTGTTTGGATCGATGTAACGCCCTTTCCAGGGGATGACGTGCCTCACGCCCCCTTTCGGAAACTCTGCATCACCCAAGCGCCTTGGGATCAAATGCACATGGCAGTGCCAGACCGATTGCCCAGCGATTTCGCCGCAATTCATACCGATGTTGTAGCCGCCAATGGTCGGATCAAGCGCATCAATTATTTTCTTTTGAGAATGAATCAGCGCATGAATCGCAACAACCTCAGCCTCGGTTAAACCAAAATAATCAATAGTGTGTCGCTTTGGAATAAACAAGGTGTGAAAAAGCGTCACGGGATACGCATCACGCGTTGCGTAGGCAAGTTCGTTTTCTTCAACGATACGTGCGCGGTCGGTAAGCTGTGCAGCACAAAATAAACAATCGGCAACGTGCTCAGGCTGAGGCTCTCGTGTATCACCAGTTGATTCGTTCATGAAATGTTCTCAGTTGATCGCCTCAACGAACCGGCTTAGGCAAACGGGTGTGTATCACTTTCACAATCGAAGTCACTGGGATCCAAGTGCGAGTGATTTTTATATAGTCTTCGACCAACAAATAGGTTGAGCCGAGTTCGACCACCACATAGCCACTTGGCAGCACACCATCATCGAGTAGCGATAATTCAACCCCGCCGTTCACCGAGGTGATATTGATATGCTGGCCGACCTTGAGCGGTTTAAAAATCTCGGCGGGCTGAGCGCTCAGCGTCGAGAGAGCGCCCAACGTCAACATGCAACAGAGCGCGACACGACAAATAAATGTGTTCATCTTGCTACCCCAGCGTACACAGCATACCTTGCGCATTTTTCCATTGGTGCTCTACGCGTTTCGGCCGAGGTCAGATAATTTTTGCAGATGACCAAAACGAACAAACCGAGGTCAGATAATCTTTGCAGGTGGCCAAACAGAGCCGCTCAATACTCAAAACGTATAAGCCGATTCCATCTCGCGCCTGATCTTAAAGGCTGCAGTATTGGGATCCATCTGCACATCATCCCAACACAAGCTCTGCCCTTTTGCGACAGCCCGTACCACTTTGACACTGTGCGCCATCCCGAGCGGCAAGCCACCCATACGCTTAGAAGTTGAGGCGGGCAACAACTTACCCCATACCGTGTAGCCGCCTTCACCATCGAGCATGTCGCCTGGCTTCAAGTCACGTTTAGCGGTAGCCACTACGTCGGCGTTCCAGCCGGTGGCAACACCAGTCGCCTCGCCGCGCAAGGCCACGCTGGCGACGCTCATGCCAACCTCAAGCCCAATTAAATGCCAGCGCTTATACAAAGTGAAATAACGCCCTGTCGGATCAGTGTGCGCTTTGTACTCTTCAAAACAGTTTTTAATGTAGTCGGTCTCGGCCTCAACCGTCACCCATACCCCCATGCGAATATCGTAAGGAATTTCGCGCCCATCTTTTTCAAGGCTCGAGATCACCTCGACCATGCCTTTTCGCTCGAGTACGCCACCTTCGCTGATGGGTCTTGTCACAAAAGGGATATCTTCAACACTGGCGGGCGGGTACAGCAACCCATTGGATGGCACACCTAAGCCAGTTGCGTTTGAAACGGCGGTGCTTTCAATCGATGGCTTAGAGCCATCTAAAAAGCTGTTGAACATTTTTGGATTTAAGCCACCACGCTCGGCTTGCTCGGGGGTCAAGCCATAAAAGCCCCATACCGTCTCGGGTGTCGATTCTGAAAAGTGTGGCAACCATTTGTGCCCACGACCGGCTGCCACGACCGGAAAGCCACAAGTACGCGCCCAGTCAACCAAATCACAAATCAAGGCGGGCTGATCGCCAAAGGCCAACGAGTAGACCACGCCAGCGGCCAAGGCGCGCGAACCTAGCAACGGGCCACAGAACGCGTCCGCTTCAACGGTCACGTTGACCACGTGCTTTTTATACGCAAAGGCCTCAAGGATGTGGTCAACAGCATGCATGGGCGAGCCCGTGCATTCAACGACGACATCCACCGAAGAATGACGCACCAAGGCTTGCCAGTCTTCAGAAATAAACGTTGTGCCATTCTTTGCGGCATCATCTAACGACTTGGCTTGCAGGCGCCCTGGCGCCCAGCCAACGCGCGCGAGATTGGTACGCGCAGCCGTCGGAGACAAGTCTGCAATCCCGACCAAATGCACGCCTGGTGTGCGCGGGATTTGTGACAGGTACATCGAGCCGAACTTGCCTGCACCAATCAACCCAATACGAATTGGGCGATTGGCCGCGGCGCGCTCTACAAGCTTTGCATGCAAGCTCATGCAGCCACCTGCACTTCTTCAAGTGAAGTTTCAAGCGCGCTCGCGGGCATCCCTTTGCCCCACGGCAAGTCGATTGGATAAGACTTGGTCAAGCAATCATCAGGCAAGCATTCAATTGGCGTGAAGTCGCGATGAGCAATAAATTCGGGCCGCTTGTGCCGGCGAATATGGTTAGAGACCGCACAGAGGCTCAAGTAGACAGCGTTGCGGTTCCAGGGCGACAGATTGCTCGCCGAGGCATGCACCAAACAGCTGTGAAACAGAATCATTGAGCCCGCAGGGCCTGTGGGGCTGACGATACCGCCATTTTTATCACCAGCACGCGCAACGAGTTGTGTGATCAGTGCGTTGTCGACTGTCCACAGCGGATAACTGGTTGTAGTGAGATCGTGCTTGGCCTCGATGACGCCTTTTTTATGACTGCCGGGGATGAACATCAAAGGGCCGTTGAAGGCGTTCACGTCATCCAAGAAAATCGCAATATTCATGGCGCGCTCGGTTGGCATCATGTCGTCATTCAACCAGGTTCCGTAATCTTGATGCCACTGCCAGACGTCGCCTTCAAACGCCATCTTGCCGTTGATCTTGAACTGATGCATGTAAAGCTTTTCACCGAACAGTTCTTCAACTGGCTTGATCATGCGTGGATGACGCCCAAGCTTTGCAAAGGGCTCGCTATACATGTGCGCTGCAAAGTTGGTGCGCACCGCATCGCTACTTTTTTCGCGCACATTGAAAGCTTCGCGCCGGCTGTAAAGCTCTGGCACGGCGGCGTTCAAGGTTTTGGTTTCTTCAGAGGTGAATAAACCTGGAAAAAACAAATAACCGTCTTTATCAAACTGTGCCAATTGAGCGGGGGTCAAGTTCATGAGGGGTCTCTTTTTTAAAAGTCTCTTATAGCCAACAGGCCAATGTTGACTGATTGACTCGGGCAGCCACTTTTTCGCAACGCCTAGTGAGTCACACAAATGTCATTTCAAGTCATCATAATACCAATGATTAGGTGGCGGAAGCGTCTGCGTTCAACGATTGCCAACACTCATTAAGATTCGGCGTTAAACCATCGCCATCACCCCAATGGCAAGCCCCAAAAAAGATATGAATCCTGCCATCGCGCCTTCCAACAGCCACCCTGTGGCGACAGACTCAGTGATTTGCACTGCTGGCCTAGAGGTCACCTATAAAAACAACCTAAGGGCTCTAAAAAGCACTAGCTTGGACATTACTCAGGGATCTTTTGTGGTCTTGTTGGGTACGTCTGGCGCCGGTAAATCAACGCTTTTACGGGCGTTAAATGGCCTAGTTAAACCGACGGCAGGAAGCGTCACGGCAGCTGGCTTAGGCGACCTTGCCGACTCGTCGACTCTACAACGCCACCGCCGTCAAACTGGCATGATTTTTCAACAACATCACTTGATTGGCCGCTTAAGCGTGCTGAACAACGTCTTGCTAGGGCGGCTTGGCCATCACTCGGGCTGGCGAATGTTTTGCCCCTGGACGCGTTCA
>CAMEAW010000217.1 GCA_945911685.1 Bordetella parapertussis | reverse complement strand
TCACCAATGGGCGTCATTGCTTTTGCCCTGCGCTGGTTTGGTGTGGACTGGAATCATCTGCTAGATAGCCGTGATGCTATGACGCTGATCGTAGTGGCCGCAGTCTGGAAGCAAATTTCTTACAACTTCTTGTTCTTTTTGGCGGGTTTGCAGTCGATTCCAAAGTCATTGCTTGAAGCGGCAGCGATCGACGGCGCAACCCCCTGGCACCGCTTTCGCACGATCGTGTTTCCGCTGTTGTCACCCACAACGTTTTTTTTGCTGGTGATCAACGTGGTGTACGCGTTTTTTGACACTTTTGCCATCATTGATGCCACGACCCATGGTGGTCCGGGCAAAGCCACGTCAATTCTGGTTTACAAGGTGTATTACGACGGCTTTAAAGCGATGGATATGGGTAGTTCTGCTGCGCAGTCTGTGATCTTGATGGTCATCGTGGTGTGTTTGACTGTGGTTCAGTTTCGGTTTATCGAACGCAAAGTGCAATACGCATGAGCACAACAAAAAATCATCATGATTGAAAGACGCCCCGGTCTAACTGTTTTGTCTCATCTGGTCTTGTTGCTGGGCGTCTTGATTGTGGCGTTTCCAGTTTACGTGACCGTCGTCGCTTCAACCCAAACGACGGCACAAATCACGCAAGCGATCCCGATGTCGTTGGTGCCCGGCGAGCATATGCTCGACACCTACCGGGTCGCCTTGTTTGGCGGCACCACCGAGGCGGGTGGACGCATTTCACCGGCCTGGCCGATGATGTGGGTCAGCCTGGTCAGCGCGCTTTTAATTAGCGTCGGAAAAATCACTATCTCAATGCTCTCGGCCTTTGCCATTGTCTATTTTAGGTTTCCGTTTCGAGGGCTTGTTTTTTGGATGATTTTTATTACTTTGATGCTGCCGGTTGAGGTCCGTATCGGGCCCACCTACGAGGTGGTGTCCAACCTAGGCATGCTGAACTCGTACGCTGGGCTGACGGTGCCCTTGATGGCGTCTGCGACAGCAACTTTTTTATTTAGACAGTTTTTTCTGACAGTGCCCGATGAGTTGGTAGAGGCTGCACGCATGGATGGTGCAGGCCCCATGCGATTTTTTTGGGATGTGCTGCTACCACTTTCGCGTACAAGTATTGCCGCGCTGTTTGTGATTCAGTTCATCTACGGCTGGAATCAATATCTGTGGCCTTTACTGGTGACCACGAACGAAAATATGTATCCTGTCGTGATGGGAATCAAACGCTTGATCTCGGGTGATGCATACACTGAGTGGAACGTTGTGATGGCGACCGCAATGCTGGCCATGCTGCCACCGGCTTTGGTCGTGGTGTTGATGCAAAAGTGGTTTGTGAAAGGTCTGGTAGATTCTGAAAAATAATTCTTCAGTTAAGCCGTTCAAGTCGTGTCAAAACGTATATGACATCACCAATAATTTAATTGGACGAGATCCAAGTGATAACACCCAAGTCATAACACCCAAGTCATAACCACTAAGTCACAACACCTCGAGCGTATACAGACATGGCCGCGATTTCTTTAAAAAATATCGTCAAGCAGTATGGCGTTGGTAAAGCCGCAGTTCAGGTGATCCATGATGTCTCTGCCGAAATCAGTGATGGTGAGTTTGTCGTCATCGTGGGCCCTTCAGGCTGCGGCAAGTCGACCTTGCTTCGGATGGTGGCTGGCCTTGAAGAGATCACTGCCGGCACAATTTCAATCGGCGCACGCGTGGTCAACGACCTTGAGCCCGCCGAGCGCGACATCGCGATGGTGTTTCAAAACTATGCGCTCTATCCGCATATGACGGTTTTTGACAACATGGCGTATGGCCTCAAAATTGCGCGCGTGCCGAAGGATGAGATCAGAGCGCGTGTAGAAAAGGCAGCAGACATCCTTGAGCTCATGCCCTACTTAGACCGTAAGCCACGCGCGTTGTCGGGCGGGCAACGTCAGCGTGTCGCAATGGGCCGAGCAATCGTGCGTCAGCCTCAAGTATTTTTGTTTGATGAACCGCTGTCTAACCTTGATGCAAAATTGCGGGCGCAGACGCGACTTGAAATTCAAAAGCTGCACCGCGAATTGGGTATCACCTCTTTGTTTGTGACACACGACCAAGTTGAGGCGATGACCTTGGCGCAGCGTATGCTGGTCATGAACGCCGGGGTCATGGAGCAGTTTGGTACGCCTGAACAGGTTTACAACACGCCCGCTAGTACGTTTGTGGCCAGCTTTATCGGTTCGCCGCCGATGAACTTGCTCAAGCATGCGCCTGGGGCGAGTGAAGGCTCAATCTTGGGGATCCGGCCCGAACATCTTGAGGTCGGTCGCGAAGGCTGGGCCTTAAGGGTTGAGGGCATCGAACTCTTGGGTGCTGAGCGTTTGTTGTATTGCCGCCTGCAAGACGAAGCGCTGATCGTGCGTATTCACGAAGAGCAACAAGTGCCAAAAATAGGCGAAACAATCTATGCCAGGCCGCGCGCAGATCGTATGCACCGGTTCGATGCACGCACAGGCCTGCGCGTCTAAGGGTTTTCTCTAAGGCGCTCAGTGCAGGCACAAGGTTCAAGCGTGCTTGGCCTATGCCCGCCTGATGAATGCCTAGCAACACGAGGTGTCACTGTGATATCGTGCTCAGTCAAGAGGTGAGGCTCAATTCATAGAGAGCCCTGCCCGCACCGAGACAAAACAAGCGTGATGCAGACTAATTCTTATTTGCCCTTTGACCCAAAGGTTGCACCTCAACAAAAACTGCCTGTGGGTAGCGTGGATTGTCATTTTCACGTTTTTGAAGATGCCGCCAAATATCCCTACACGGCAAACCGCTCGTACACGCCAAGCTTGGCTCCGTGGGCTGCCTTTGAAGCGATGAATAATGCCATTGGCGCTGATCGCGCCGTGTTGGTTCACCCTTCGGTCTATGGCCATGATCATGCCACGCTCTATGACACGCTGCGCGCGCATCCCGATCGCTTACGTGCTGTTGGTGTCTTGCCGCTAGATGTGTCTGACAAAGAGATTGAAAAACTGCATCAGGCCGGTACCCGCGGGACGCGTTTAAATATTTTGTTTGCAGGTGGCGGTCAATTGAGCGACGCTGAGAGCTTAGCCAAACGCCTGAAGCCGTTTGGCTGGCACATACAGTTTCTCGTAGACGTTGCGGCGCAGCCAGAGATCCCAGCCTGGGCTGCCAAGCTGGGTGTGCCAGTTGTCTTTGATCACTTCGGCCATCCTTCAAGACCCGACGTCAATGACGCGGGTTTTAAGAACATGTGTGCCTTGGTGAAAGAGGGTATCGCTTGGGTGAAGTTGTCTGGTGCGTATCGCGTGGTTGCGCCTGCCGCGAAGTGGGCTGCGATTCAAGGGTTCGTGGATGCCTTGCTGGCCACGCGTACAGATCGCCTGGTGTGGGGTACAGACTGGCCTCATCCAAACATTCCAGCGCCCATGCCCAATGATGGTGATATCGCCGATGCGGTGTTTAAGTGGTTGCCCGACGCGGCTTTACGGCAACAGATTCTTGTCAATAACCCAGAAGTTTTGTATGACTTCGCCACCTTTATCAAAAACGTTTAACTTTTTAAAACCGGAGACTCTATGAAACGTCGTCACTTATTTGCTCTTTCGGCCTTGGTTGCTGCAACCTTTGCGTTGGGCGCGCCCACGCAAGCCTTGGCTCAAAAGACTATTCTGAAATTCGGCTGGACCACCGCAGACAGCCCGACTGATCCTTACACCGTGGGTGCAAAGGCCTTCAAGAAAGCTGTCGAGGCTAACTCTAAAGGTTCAATCGAGGTGCAGTTGTATCCTAACCGTCAATTGGGCGAAGAGAAACAAGTGATGGAGGCTGTGCGTTTTGGTACGGTTGACATGACGATTATGACCAATGCAGTGATTGCTCAAATTGAGCCTGCCTATCAAGTCAACGATTTGCCATTTTTATATTCGAGTGAAGAACAAGCACGCAAGGCATTAGATGGCAAGCTTGGCAATGACCTGTCGGCGCTGTTGGCCAAGAAAAATATGCTTGTGTTGGGATATATGGAAGGTGGCTTTCGCCAGATGATCAACAACAAAAAGCCCGTTGGTGTGCCAGCCGACGTGACTGGTGTTAAATATCGTGTGATGCAAAACCCGATGTATATCGACATGTTCACCTCGTTGGGTGGCGCTGCCGTGCCGATGGCTTGGGGTGAGGTTTTCACTGCCGTTCAGCAGGGCACGATTGACGGCCTTGAGATCCCGGT
>CAMEAW010000216.1 GCA_945911685.1 Bordetella parapertussis | reverse complement strand
AAGCCGAACACGTGCTTCCCTCCCAATATTGCGCAATGTCACCTGCTATTGCAATTTTTGAAAGGGTATTCCCTCTGAGAGGGTATTCCCTTCAAATCGAATGAAACTGGCGATAAAACCACTTCACCGCCAACATAGGGCGTACAGTGAATTGATCCGCTGGCGGACGGCCTTCTGCTTACAAAATAAAGGCACCATATGAAACTTCCTGCACAAACCGAGCCCACTCTTTGGGGTGCACTTGCCGGAGCCGCCTTAGTCTCACTCATTGGCTTTGGTTTTGCCGACTGGCACACCGCGGGCGGCACCGCTACGATCGGTAAGGCCACCGCCAACAAAGCAGTCGCGGCCGCGCTGGCGCCTGTTTGCGCCGAGATGTTCAAACGCGATACGAATTTTCCGGCCAATCTGGTCGAACTGAAAAAAGCCGATGAGTGGGCGCGCGCCACTTACATTGAAAAAGGTGGTTGGGGCAAAATGCCAGGCGTAGCCAAACTCGACACAGAAACCACACGTTCGTGTGCAGCACTGTTGGTTAAAGCTTAAGCCACTCAGACTGTTGAGCAATAAAAATGGGCATTGAACCTCTCTTCAGAGGCGCAATGCCCGTTTTTTATGCATCTCAGGTGAGCATTGAGTCACGCGTAAAAATGTGAACCTCAACGCGCAAAGTCTTTCAGACTATTTATCTTTATTCTTGATGCGTGTGTAGACCGTATTGACGGTTGTTGCCCGTACCGGATCTGCCAGCCCTGACGCGGGTTTTGGTGTTGACGTATCTTTTTTAGGCTTTTTTGATTCTTTACTAGATTTCTGCTGACCTTTGGCCACGATAAGCTCCCTGAGATAAACGATAATGTAGTTTACAGGTCAATCGCTTATTCTCACAATGTACGCCCAAATTACCCTCTCTGAAGACGACGTCACAATTACCGCGGTACGTGCACAGGGCGCGGGCGGGCAAAATGTGAATAAAGTCTCAAGCGCGATTCACCTACGCTTCAGCATTCCCACCTCAACACTCAGCGCAGACGTCAAAGTGCGTCTGCTAGCGTTGAACGACCACCGCATTACGCGAGATGGCGCCATCGTGATTAAGGCTCAAACTCACCGCAGCCAAGACATGAACCGCACTGAGGCGTTGGCCAGGCTCAACGAGCTGGTTAACAGCGTGGCCCGGCCGCCCAAAACTCGACATGCCACCAAGCCAACCTATGGTTCAAAGCAACGGCGTCTTGAGGGCAAGCGTAAGCTTTCTGAAACCAAGGCATTGCGGGGCCGCGCGCTGTTTTAAGGGCGGTTTGTCTCAGTCGTCGACCTTAAGCATTTCACTGACGCCCCGAAACGGCGAACTTCAAGCCCTTCGCTGACTTGTCTTGGTCGCAGACCTGATGCCTTGAATCGATACCGTTTTACAAATGAAAAATTGACCGCGTTGGCTTCGGTTTTAAAAGCGTCTCATCCGCGGCCGAGTTCACAATCACCGCCGCGTCGGCTGCCAGCAGATACCGCTGTACAACCAGTTGATCGCTCACCTCTCGCACCCGTTGCACATACTGATTCAAGCCCTCGGGATAACGTTCTTCAAGCGACAGCCTTGAGTCATTGGCCTGCAACCGCTCTTGTTGTAAAGCGCAAAAAGGTTTGTAGGTACCAGCTAAGCGACAAATCACATTCGTGACCGGGGCATTGGGGCGACCGTGGGTGCCCAAAGGCACGGCGACGTCGGGCACTTGAATCCCACCAAGCGAATTATCGTCGGCATCGGTTTGCGGCACCAGTACCTTGGCTTCGGGCAAGTAGCGCGGCGCGCCATACACCGTCTCATCTGCACGCGCAGGCCTTAAGAGCATCAGACAAGTGGGCGGTGGATCAAGCTGCTCGGCTACCCATTGGTCGAGCGCGATTAATTGCGCGCGCAATGGCGGTGACCAATCCAGTTGCCCATGCATCGCTTCGCACAGCTTGTATTGCTCGCGCATATTGAGATGCGCAGAGCCGGCGATATCGTACATTCGCACGGTATCGGGCATAGCAAGATCAACAACACCATGGGCACCGGTACGAGTCAACGAGGCGCGGCCACCCATGTAGTCAATATTGAAGTGCGTCACAAATACTTTGGGCAGCGATTCGTTGCGCGCTTGGAGTATTGCCATCACTGCACCATAAGTAAACGGCTCTTCGTGCACGCCTCGATGCTCGAGGTTAGGTGGTGCCGGCGTACTGCCCGCCACAGTGCCAGGGCCGATGCCCGAGGCCATTAGCGGAAGTTGCCCCGCAGCCCCACCCACCAGATGAAAACCATCAATCACTTGCTTGCCGTCTGCCACATTAAAACCATTGAGCAAAAAGCTTTTCAAAAACCGTGAGGTTTGCGAATAACCGGCCGCGTAAAGACGGTTGACCGTACCCGCAAGCGGATTATCTGCCTGAGTGCTATCGCGTAAAAAACGTGCAACATCGCGCACTGCTGCAAACCCTGCTGCCTCAAGGTAGCGGGTCTCGCCGTTTGTATCGACAAACTGAGGCGGTTCGAACCCGTGCCCGAGCTCCCATTGCGTCGACACCAGCATGAAGCCCTGCTCTTGCAAAAAACCTAAGCCAGCATCAAGCGAACCAATCGGCAGAGGCCGCTGGCGTGGACTGTTATAAAAAGCATGGCTCACCGGCAAGCCGCGGTTTGGCACATCGACTAACAAACGCCCCTGACTTTGCTTGGGATCTGCGGGTGCAATCAGAACAACGCGCGTTTGATACTCAACGTTCCCGCGCGAGTTACGTGGGGCTTTGTCCAAATCAGGGATATTTTCTCTAGGGCTCAACTCGCCATGGGCCACGCCCTCAAGGCGCACAAACGGAATCGAACGATACGAACCAAGTGAGATGGTTTTTGTAATCGTCAGAATTGTCACGGCAGACGCGACATGAGGGTTGGAGGCCATCAAAACAATACCTCTAGAGAAATGATAAAAATAACATCATATTGGCTGAATCATCTTTTCGCATTTTCTCGACAGAGCGGCAGGCTTGTATCGTTGCGTATTGCTATCTCAAGCCCTCAGGACCCTGATTGAGCAGAATTGAACGCTAGGGCCGCGGCGAGGCGCGCTTTGCGTTGGTATTTCTTACCCCGGTTTGCATTGCAAACAGGTATATTGAGACAACAATAATCAATACTCAGGAGCAAGCCATGTGGGAAGAAAGCGAACGCTACCCCGATCCTCGCGTCATCTCGTTAGACCCCTCATTTGATGCCTATCGATTGGCACTCGCCTCGGTCGAACGGCTCGCGACCGGCTTTCGCTGGGCAGAGGGCCCGGTCTGGTTCGGTGACGGTCGCTACCTGCTTTGGAGCGACATCCCCAACAACCGGATCATGAAGTGGGAAGAAGAAACAGGCGCAGTCAGCGTGTTTCGCAAGCCCTCAAACTGGGCCAATGGCCATACCCGCGACCGCCAAGGCCGCTTGGTCAGTTGCGAACACGGGCGTCGCGTCACCCGCACCGAATACGATGGCAGCATCACGGTACTGCTAGATTCGTTTCAGGGTAAAAAACTCAATGCGCCTAATGATGTCGTCGTGAAGTCGGATGGGTCAATCTGGTTTACGGATCCACCCTTCGGCAGCTTAGGTAATTATGAAGGTGTCAAATCACCGCTCGAACTACCGCATTCGGTGTACCGCATCGACGGCGACACAGGTGTTGCCACGCTGCTGACAGACCAGCTTAAAGGGCCAAATGGTTTGTGTTTTTCACCCGACGAAAGCCTGCTTTACATCATTGAATCGCGCGCCACACCTAATCGCTTGATCCAGGTGTACGACGTAGTCGACAACGGCACCAAGATTGCTAACGGCCGCGTATTTCTAGATGCAGGTGCTGGCAGCATCGACGGTTTACGTGCAGATATCGATGGCAATCTTTGGTGCGGCTGGGGAATGGGTACGCCTGAGCTTGATGGCGTGATGGTCATCTCGCCTGCAGGCAAAATGATTGGTCGGATCGCTTTGCCAGAACGCTGCGCCAACCTGTGCTTTGGAGGGCTTAAGCGCAACCGCTTGTTTATGGCTTCTTCACATTCGATTTACTCGCTGTATGTGAATACACAAGGCGCGCTTGGAGGGTAAGCCACCACCATCCAACGCCACGATTTTGGCTGCAGCACGCTAAATCAAAGACCAGAGCAAGGAAGGCTGCACCCTCCTTGCTCATATCCTGTTACGCCTTTGCCAACGCCTGCTCAAGATCTTCTTGTAGGTCGCTGATGTGCTCAATACCGACTGACAA
>CAMEAW010000215.1 GCA_945911685.1 Bordetella parapertussis | reverse complement strand
GCAACACCACAACGACCATATCGGCCGGGGCCATGAACAAACTAAACAACGGCGCTAAAACCAAGCCTCCACCAAAGCCTGTAAACGATCGCACCGTGCCTGCAATTAATACCGCCACACTCAGCCATATAAATACATCGATCGACGGAAACAACTGATGCCACAGTGCTACGGTCATCAATCAACCTTGATAGGGGTGCGTGCGACCACTGCCGCCCACTTCAATAGCTCGGCATCTATATAAGCGGCTAACTCTTGAGGTGTGCTGGTATCTGGGATGGCACCTTCGCCTTCAAAGCGCTTTGCCAGTGCAGGCGCCTGCAAGGCTTGGATCACCGCTGCATTGAGTTTCGCAATGATCGCGGACGGCGTGCCTTTGGGGGCCAGTAGCGCGTCCCAGGTATTGATGTCGTAACCAGGTAGGCTGCCAGCCTCTTCAACCGAAGGGATGTCCGGTAACTGCGGTGAGCGCGCCTTAGTCGTCACAGCCAAGGCGCGTAGCTTACCGGCTTGCACTTGTGGCATTGCAGCCGGCATGCTGGCAAAGGTGTATTGCGTATCGCCACTCATGACGGAGGTATTGGCAATCGCACCGCCCCGGTACGGAATATGCGCAACATCAATCTTGGCCGCATCGGCAAAAATTGCACCAGCTAAATGCACGGGCGAGCCATTACCGCTTGATGCGTAATTCAGTTGGCCCGGATTTTTTTTAGCATAGGCTACCAACTCTGGTACCGACTTGATGGGTAACTTTGGATTCACCACCAACAACATCGGGATGGCAGCCACCATCGAAATTGGCTCGAAACTCTTAACCGGATCGTAGCCTAACGCCGTTTTGTACAAGGCTGGATTGATGCCATGGCTGGCTAGCGTTGCCATAAACAAGACGTAGCCATCGGGCTTGGCCTGCGCCACGTAGGCCGCCGCGATGTTACCCGCAGCGCCTGCTTTATTTTCAACGATCACCGACTGGCCAAGAATTTTTGATAATTGCTCGGCCACCGAGCGCGCCACAATATCAGTGGTACCCCCCGCAGCATAACCAATCACCATACGAATTGGCTGCGTTGGATAGGTCTGTGCTTGCGCCTGACAATTTGCTTGTAGCGCTACAAAAAAAACAGGCGCTAGCGCAAACTTTAGACGCGCTGACATGCGCGCCGACACCACTGTCCTCATGACTTACTTCCCTTTAAAGACTGGCGAACGTTTTTCAGCAAACGCACGTTTGCCCTCTTGATAGTCTTCGCTTGCAAAGCAAGTCAAGACCATTTTTTGGATGCCTTCTGCATCAATATGTGGTGCCACACGTTGAAACTCGCGTACAGCTTTTTTAGCAGCACGTAAGGTGATGGGAGCATTCGCAGTGACTTTTGCCAAATATGCATCAACGGTTTTGTCTAACTGATCGGCTGGCACAACGTATTGCACCAAGCCTTTGATCAAAGCCTCTGGCGCGGTAAAGCGTGAGGCCGACAACATGATATCCAAGGCCTGAGGTGCACCAACCGTTGACACCAGATTACGGATTGCAGTTAAGCGATAGCCTAAGCCTAACCGGCCAGCAGGAATCGCAAACGAGCTCGCGTCAGACGCGATACGAATATCGCAACACAACGAAATATTCAAACCACCACCGATGCAATAGCCATCGATACGTGCGACCACCGGTTTAAAGGTGTTGTACAAGGCACCCTGAGCTTCTTCGCCAACGCGCTCGTATTCGGCCACGGCATCCGCACCTGTGCGCAATTTTTCAAACTGAGAAATATTGGCGCCGCTGACAAACGCTTTATTACCCGCACCGGTTAACACAATCGCGCGGATTTCATCGTCCGCTTCAAATAATTTGATCGCTTTAGGCACTGCCACCCACATGTCATACGACATCGCGTTGTGACGACCTGGGTCGTTAAACGTAATCCAACCCGCTGCGCCTCGTTTTTCAACGATCAAACTGTCGGTGATTTCGCCTTGCAATAATCTTGTGATGTTCATTTTAAAGGTCTCCTAGTAATTTGCGATAACGTGCCATGGCGTTATCTAGATGGGTTCTCATGGCGTGACGGGCTGCGGCTGAATCCTGACGGGCGATAGCTTCGACAATGAGCACATGCTCGTTACCGATTTCATCAATCCGCGGTGTGCCGGTATTTCTAAAACGAAACGTACGGACGGCATTATGAATCACATGACTTAAGTGCCCCATGATTCGCACAAAGTACGGGTTGTTGGCCGCATGCGCAACCGCCAAATGAAAGTCGACCGCTGTGTGAGCGGCCACCTGCCAATCGGCCGAAGCAAGCTCAACGCGCTTTAAAGTTTGTTGCAAGGTTTCGAGCTGTGCCTTCGTGCGATGGGTAGCGGCTAGCGCTGCAGCACCCGATTCAATTTCGACACGCAGTTGATGCACATGAATCAACTGAGCCAAATCCATCAAATCATCATGCGACACTTCAAACGGTCGCATCGCTAGATCAGCACAGACAAAAGTGCCCACACCATGACGGGTTTCAACCAGCCCAGTCAACTTCAGTCGCGCAATTGCCTCACGCACAACATTGCGGCTCACCCCAAACTGCGCGCCGAGTTCTTGCTCGGTCGGCAAGCGCTGACCGGGTGCTAGGCTTTCATTTAATATGCGGGTTCGCAATTGCTGCGCGATTTCATCTGGCAAATTTTCAGGGCGACCTAAGTTATCAAAGGCCGTCATCGCTTTAGGCGGGCCGCTTGAAATTAACGGTTTGGTGGCTGCAGCGCCACGCCCTACAAACGCTTGTCTGCGCGCGGTGTACACCGTTGCAGTCACAGAGGGTTTACTCATCATGACTCTCCATTAAAGGATTCACACTCAAACCGCGCCGTCTTGAAGCAAGCCATCTACCTCAGCTGCACTCACGCCAAACTCTGCGTAGACTTCTTTGTTGTGCTCACCACGATCAGGGGCTGCAGTAAACACCTCGCGTTTTGAGCGACTCATAATCACGGGGTGATTCACCACGCTGATTTCGCCTAAGCTTGGATGCTGTATGGTTTTAGCCATCCCCAAGTGCACAACCTGCGGATCTTCCATCGTTTCTTTGACGTTCTTGATGGATCCACAGGGCACGCCTGCTTTATTTAACAACTCAATCCAGTCTGCAGTCGGTTCTTGCTTGGTGCGTGCGGCGATCGCTGCATTCAACGCGGGTCGGTTTTGACCACGCGTTTTAAGCAATTTAAAACGAGGGTCTTCGGCGAGTTCTGGCAAACCAATGGCCGTCACTAGCTTGACAAACATCTCGGTGCCCATCGCTGCCAAGTTGATATAACCGTCTGCCGTCGGGTACACACCCGTGGCCGCTGTGGTTGGATGATCGTTACCCGTTTGCCCTGGGATTTCTTTGTTCATCAGCCAGCGCATGATCTGAAAATCCATCATCCACACTTGTGACTGCAGCAAAGAGGACTGCACCCACTGACCTTCGCCCGACTCTTCGCGTTCAAGCAACGCCACCAACGTACCAATCGCACAGAACAAGCCAGAGCTTAAGTCGGCCACGGGGATCCCCGCGCGCATTGGGCCGCGTCCGGGCTCACCTGTCACTGACATGATCCCGCCCAAGCCTTGTGCGATTTGATCTAAGCCGGGCCGATCCACATAAGGACCATCTTGCCCAAAGCCCGATACGCTCGCCAAGATGATGCGCTTGTTGACCTTGCGCAGTGATTCATAATCGATACCCAGCTTGAACTTGACGTTTGGGCGATAGTTTTCAATGACTACGTCGGCCTGTTCAACCATTTTTAAGAACAGAGCCTTGCCTTTGGGGTGCTTCAAATTCAGCGTGACGCTGCGTTTGTTGCGATGGGTGTTTTGATAATCGGCAAATTGTGACGAACCACCGGGGCGATCATCAGGCTGGTCACCTGGCTCTTCAATTTTGATAACGTTGGCGCCCCAGTCTGCAAACTGTCTGACTGCGGCTGGCCCAGAACGGACGCGCGTCAAATCCAGCACTGTGAACCGGCTGAGGGGTAACTTAGGCATGCGAAGTCTCCGAACTAAGTTTGACTCAGAGACTGGTACGAGCGGTTTTCCAGAATCTAAGTATTTTTATTTTCGATGTTGGACATCTTACAAGAAAATGAAAACTCTTGGAGTTGTGGTTTTGGGGCCGAAAGGGCCCGGATTCTGGTCTTTGGGGGGCCCTCTCAGCTTTTGGTTCTAACTTTTAGTGTCTAGATGCCTCATTACCACCGCTCGCCGCCGCTGCGCTTTTCACTTATTGGGCTTTTGCACCTAGC
>CAMEAW010000214.1 GCA_945911685.1 Bordetella parapertussis | reverse complement strand
GGTCGTGCCTTGGTGAGCGTTGAATAGGGCTCAATCAAGTCGGTTGGGGCATAGACCGCACCACAGACCTCGCACGAGTCGCCATACTGGTCCTTAGCGTGACACTTGGGGCACTCGCCTTTGATGTAACGATCCGCCAAAAACATCCCTTTGACGGGGTCGTAAAACTGTTCGATTTCACGGGTGTTGATCAGACCTGCCGCGCGCAACTGGCGATAGATATCTTGCGACAGCTCAATGTTTTCGGCTGAGTCAGTCGAATGCCAGTGATCAAATTCAATCTGAAAGCCCTTCAAGTACTGCGGACGCTCTGCGCCGATGCGCTCGACCAGTTGCTTGGGCGTAATGCCCTCGGCTTCGGCTTTGAGCATGATGGGCGCGCCGTGTGTGTCATCAGCGCCTACAAAGTGCACCGTGTGACCCGCCATGCGCATAGAGCGCACCCAGATGTCGGCCTGGATGTACTCCATGATGTGGCCAATATGAAAAGAGCCATTGGCATAAGGCAAGGCGGTGGTAACGAACAGGGTGCGGGACATGGCGGGCGCTGGTAAGAGAATCAAGCTAACAAGTTTAACGGAAGGCGCGGCAATCCTTCCCGTTTGGGGGTAGGATGAGGAGTATGGGCGCCAAGGGGCCCTCTCTTGTTAACTGACTCAGGCTGTGTCGCAGTCGGAGCGGCTTAGCCCAATACGAACAAGCCAGAATAATGAGCCGCCAACGCAACCAAGGCGCTGGCCATTAAGCCCCATACGGGATTGAGCTTGGTGAAAAGGATGCCGGCGACATTGGCCGCCACGATTAAAGGTGTCAGCCAGCCGCGATAAGCGGCGTGGCTTAAATCTAACCCCCCCGCCAAAATCAGGCCGATCGCCACAGGTACTAGGGCATTTTGCGCCAAACGCAGGCCCTTGCTGCCCTCTAGTTTGGTGGCGATACGCCCGACCAAAAAGGCCAATAGGCAGGCCGGCACCAGCATGGCGAGCGTGGCCACCAACAAACCAGCAAACCCGGCCACTTGCCACCCAACCAAGCTCACGATGACGACGTTGGGACCTGGAGTGATTTGCGTGACAGCAAACAGTTGCATAAAGGTCGCGTCGTCCATCCAGCGCATCGAGTCGACGACGACCTCGCGAAGCGCGGGCAGCACCGCATTGATACCGCCAATGGCAATCAGTGAAATCATTGCAAAACTGCGGGCCAGTTGGCCTAAGACGCTAGGTTCGTTCATTTTTTGCCTAACCACGCCGTGACAATGAGAGCGGTTGGGATCAGTGCCAGCACGACGTACACCATTGACACGCGCAACACCAAGACCCCCAAGATTGCACCGCCGACAATCAGCCAGCCCGCTAAGTCGAGTTTGACCTTGATGGCCATTTTGAGGCCGGTCGCCAGCACCATCCCGGCAGCTGCAGCGCCTGCCCCGGTCAGCGCGACGCTCACGGCAGGCAACTGTCCAAACTTGTCGTACAGCAAGGCGAACGCCAGCAAAATCATGATGGGCAGCACCATGATGCCCAATACGCAAACAATCGACCCCTTAGGCCCTTGAAAACGATCGCCAATCACCACCGAGGCATTCACGACATTAGCACCGGGCAAGACTTGCCCCATGCCCAAAATGGTTGCGTACTCTTTTTCGGTGAGCCATTGATACTGCTCAACGATCACGTGCCGCGCCATGACGGCTACGCCGCCAAAACCTAGTAAACCGATGGTGGCAAAGCCTTTAAACAGTTCAAACAGGCTGATCGAGCGTTTAGAAGTATTCATGATTCAGTGGGATGGATCGAGGGCGAGCTAAAGCACAGCG
The DNA here is from genome assembly GCA_945911685.1 of Bordetella parapertussis. GTDB lineage: Bacteria > Pseudomonadota > Gammaproteobacteria > Burkholderiales > Burkholderiaceae_B > Zwartia > Zwartia parapertussis_K. The sequence continues at coordinate 2,489 of CAMEAW010000214.1, read as the reverse complement.
TGAATAAATTATTTGGTGAGAGAATTCATTTCATTCAGGCGCGTGGGCCAGAGAGGGCATAGTGCTGCGCGCCAGTCAGGTGATGTCGCGGGCTTTGACGTCAGTGACGTCGGCGCTGTCTTTCTTTGAAAAAGATCCACTCTTTACGATGGGTTTGCGTCGTGCGCTTCGCTCCATCCAATATTCTTTGGCAGAGAATGTTTTGCCTCGTAAACGCGCCACCACGACCAAAATCGCTACTGCGACAATGGTTGACGCGACAAACACGACGGCCATAAACATGCCGATTAGCGCTATGAAGACAAACGCGACAAGCCTAAGCAGTCGCTGAACCAGGAATAGCATATTGCCAGCCTAAAATAGAGAAAACATGACAGAGGAATATCCATGAGTGTAACGCTGGCTGAGGTGCGTGAGGGACTTGGAACCATTATTGATCCCAATACTGGGCGCTCGATTGGGTCGGCGGTCAAAGATAGCCAGATCCAACTGGTTGGCGAGTACGTCAGCGTGCAGGTTGTACTAGGCTATCCGGCGGCCAGCCAGCTCAATGGACTGCGCGCTCAGATTTACGCTGCACTCAAGGCACGCGGGGCGCCTAGCCCCGACGTCCAGATCAGCGTCAAGATCGCAGCGCACGCCGTGCAAACGGGCGTTACGCGGGTTGAGGGCGTCCGTAACATTATTGCAGTCGCCTCGGGCAAGGGCGGCGTCGGCAAAAGCACAACAGCGGTCAATTTAGCTCTTGCCCTGCAGGCTGAGGGCGCCCGCGTTGGCTTGTTGGACGCCGATATTTATGGGCCCAGTGTGCCGTTATTGCTTGGCGTGTCGGTGAAGCCCGCCAGTATTGGCGGTAAAAAAATGATTCCAATCTTGGGCCACGGATTACAGGCGAATTCAATCGGCTTTTTGATGAATGACGATACGCCGGCGATTTGGCGCGGCCCCATGGTGGTGCAGGCGCTTGAGCAGTTATTACGGCAAACCGCCTGGGATGATCTGGATTACCTGATTATTGACATGCCACCTGGCACTGGCGATATCGCCTTGACCCTAGCCCAAAGCGTACCGGTGGTGGGGGCGGTGATTGTCACCACCCCCCAAGACCTAGCTCTGCTTGATGCCCGCAAGGGCTTGAAGATGTTTGAGCAAGTAAACGTACCCATCTTGGGGATTGTCGAGAATATGGCGCTTCATATTTGCAGCCAGTGTGGCCATGCTGAGCCGATCTTCGGGCAGGGTGGGGCAAAGCGCATGGCTACTGATTACAACGCGCCGTGGCTCGGTAGCCTGCCCTTGGCGCTGGCGATACGCGAACAGGCTGACGCGGGTCAACCTATTGTGGTGTCGCACCCTGAAAGCGAGGCCGCCGGTTTGTACCGCGATATCGCCCTGCGGTTGGCCGCGCGGGTGGCCAACTTGCCCAGAGATCTGAGCGAGAAGTTTGGAGCGATCTCGATCAAGCGCGTTTGAGCACCCCACGATCGAGGCCAAGAGGATGAAAGTGGCGAGGGGAGACGCCAGTCAGGCGAACCTCCAAAGGGAGGGCCCCCACGAAGCCTGCCAGCTCAGAGGGCCTCTCGCAGCGCGAGCTCGCACTCTAGGGGTAAAATCCGCCCTCTTGGTACAGATAACTATTGGGGCGTTTAGTCATGAGTATTAAAAGTGACAACTGGATTCGCCGTGTGGCGCAGTCAGACGGCATGATCGAGCCTTTTGAACCGGGTCAGGTGCGTTCAAACGAATCAGGCCGTATCGTTAGTTACGGTACCAGTAGCTATGGCTATGACGTGCGTTGTGCCAACGAATTTAAAATTTTCACCAATATCAATTCAACGATCGTTGACCCTAAAAATTTCGACGAGAAATCGTTTGTCGATTTCAAAGGCGAGATCTGCATTATTCCGCCTAACTCGTTTGCTTTGGCGCGTACGGTCGAATACTTTCGGATTCCGCGCAGCGTGTTGACGATTTGCTTGGGCAAAAGCACGTATGCGCGTTGCGGCATTATCGTCAACGTGACGCCGCTTGAGCCCGAATGGGAAGGTCACGTCACACTCGAATTTTCAAACACGACACCGCTACCCGCCAAGATTTACGCTGGCGAAGGCTGCGCGCAGATGTTGTTTTTTGAAAGTGACGAGGTGTGCTCAACGTCTTACAAAGATCGGGGCGGCAAGTATCAAGGTCAGCGCGGCGTAACCTTGCCTAAAACTTGATGTCGCAATAGTGCTTGAAACGCTGCGGTCAGTCGTCAACCAGACGAGTAGTCTAAAGTTTTTTAGGCGGTCATTCAATTAACATGTTTGGGCGCTATAGTCGCCCCTCTTTAATCTCCTATTCGTTTGCGAGGCGGTTCGCATGAAATTTCGCTTTCCTATTTTCATCATCGATGAAGACTATCGTTCTGAAAATGCCTCAGGTTTAGGTGTGCGTGCCTTGGCCTCTGCGATTGAAGCTGAAGGGATGGAAGTCATTGGCGTCACAAG
>CAMEAW010000213.1 GCA_945911685.1 Bordetella parapertussis | reverse complement strand
TTTGGGCGCAAGTCGATCGGGATGATTCTTGGCTTGTCTGCGTTGCTGACGGCGGTCGGGCAAGTGGCTGGGCCCTTGCTTGCGGGCATCATGGGTGATGCGACTGGTAATTATTTGCTCGGTTTTACCGTGTTGGCCTTGATCTCAGGTGCGGGTTCCGCCTTGTTCTGGTTTGCAAAACCCCCTCCGATGCCAGTAAAGGGTTCCTAAACGTACGGTTCAACGGTATGCTTTGTCTCTGGGGACGTAAAAAAATATAAAACGGAGTAGAGACAAATGAACACAAATATGTCGAAGTTCGCAACACAAACATTGCGATACATAGGTCTATCGATTTTAGGTGTGGGATTGGCGAGCACCGCGTTGCAAGTCAGAGCGCAAACTTGGCCCGCCAAGCCGGTGCATTTGATTGTTGGCTTCGCACCAGGCGGTGGCACAGACATCGTTGCTCGAGCGCTCAGCGTGAACATGACGACGGCCTTAGGCCAGTCAATCGTTGTTGAAAACAAAGCGGGTGCAGCGGGCACCATCGGCGCAGATTACGTTGCGAAGTCGACGCCTGATGGCTATACCTTGTTGATGGGGCATTCGAATTCAAACGCGATTTCACCCTTCGTCTTAAAAAATATCCCTTACAACCCGGCGACCGACTTTACGCCTATTACGTACTTAGGTTATGTACCCAATGTTTTGGTGGTCAATGTTGCAGTGCCAGCCAAAGATGTGGCTGAACTGATTGCGTTAGCTAAGACCAAGCCCGGTATCTTGACCTATGGCTCGTCAGGCATCGGCAGTACTCAGCACTTAGCCGGTGCGTTGTTTTCACAAATCGCAGGCATTTCGCTGAACCATATTCCCTACAAAGGTAGTGGGCAGTCCATCATTGATTTGCTCGCGGGCCAAATTACGATGAACTTTGATACGTTGCCACCGGTGCTCGAGCAAATTCGTTCTGGCAAACTCAAAGCGCTTGCAATTTCAACTCCAAAGCGGTTGTCTCAATTGCCTAATGTTCCGACGTTTACCGAGGTTGGTATCAAGGGTTTTGAGGTTACAAATTGGTACTCGATCATGGGGCCAAAGGGGATGCCGCCGGCATTGGTTGCGCAAATCGACAAGGCAGTCAAAGCTGCAATGGCAGACCCGAAGACCAAAAAAACGCTAGAAGAGCAGGGCTTACAAACTGAGGGTGCAGCCACACCCGAAGCCTTTGCTACCTTTGTGCAAAGCGAATTAGTCAAATATAAACAGCTTGTTCAAACACTCAATATCAAAGCTGACTGAGTGCCATGTCAAATATTTTTCATCGTGCGCCTCGACAAAAACTACCGACTGTTGTTGCGGGGCACGGGATTGAATTGATTGACAGCACCGGTAAGCGCTATCTGGATGCTTCGGGTGGTGCTGCTGTGTCGTGCCTAGGGCATAGTCATCCCCAAGTCGTGCGGGCGATTCAGCAACAACTCGACCATATTGCCTATGCGCACACGTCATTTTTTACCAATGAGCCTGCTGAGCAGCTGGCCACGACACTTGCGCAGGCCGCGCCCGGCGATTTAAATCATGTGTTCTTTGTTTCAAGTGGCTCTGAGGCAATCGAAGCCTCGTTAAAGTTAGCCCGGCAATTTTTTGTCGAACGAGGCGAAACTCAGCGCAGACATTTTATTGCTCGACGTCAAAGCTATCATGGCAATACGCTTGGCGCCTTAGCGATTGGTGGTAACGCAGGCCGACGTGAACCGTTTCTTCCGCTTTTAGTCGCCGCGCATCATGTGTCGCCTTGTTACTCCTACCGCGAGCAAGGTGCACAAGAAGATGATGCACAGTACGCACAGCGCTTAGCGGCTGAGCTCGAAGCGAAAATTATTGAACTTGGTCCTGATACGGTAGCTGCTTTCGTTGCAGAAACTGTTGTGGGGGCGACTGCAGGGGCACTTGCGCCTGTGGGGGATTATTTCAAACGAATTCGCGCAGTCTGCGATCGTTATGGTGTGCTGCTGATTTTGGATGAAGTGATGTCTGGCATGGGCAGAACAGGCCATCTGTTTGCCTGCGACGAAGATGGAGTAGCACCCGATATTATTGCGATTGCGAAAGGCCTTGGCGCAGGCTATCAACCAATCGGTGCCATGATCGCCTCTACTCGTATTTACGACACAATCGTGGGCGGCAGTGGTTTTTTTCAACATGGGCACACCTACGTTGCGCATGTGGCGGCTTGCGCTGGTGCGCTCGCTGTGCAGCGCGTGATTCGAGAAGAGCATCTGCTAGACAACGTGAAAAAGCGTGGTGAGCAACTGCGTCAATTGTTGCGAGAGAAATTTTCCAATCACCCTCACGTGGGCGATGTCCGCGGCAGAGGATTGTTTGTTGGCGTTGAGTTTGTGCAAGACCGTTTAAGCAAAGCAGCCTTCGATCCAAAACTAAAAATATATGCCCAGCTTAAAGCCAGTGGTATGCAGCGCGGGCTATTGACGTACCCTTCAGGGGGCACGATCGACGGCATGCAGGGCGATCATGTGTTGTTGGCACCGCCTTTTATTTGTACCGAAGCTGATATTGAACGGATCGGCGAACGCTTTGTGAACGCTGTTTACGCAGTGTTGCCGTAAGTTTGAAAAACACTCGCTAGAAATATTCGAGGCGCGGAGCACCGCGAACACTGAGCAGGTCTGCAGTGACCTCACTGAGATCTTTACACCCCAATAAGGCCAAGTCGCGATCAATTTCGGTACGTAAAATATCGACAACCTTCGCGATGCCTACTGTGCCCGCCACCGCCGCGCCGTAAAGTTGAGGGCGACCCATAAAAACAAGTTTGGCACCAAGGGCGATGGCTTTAAGCACGTCGGTTCCGCGCCTAAAGCCACCGTCAATCAACACCGGTAAGCTCTTGGGCACGCTGCGCACCACATCGGGTAGAGCTTGCAGAGGCGCAATCGCGCCGTCGAGTTGCCGACCGCCATGATTAGAGACAATCAGCGCATCCATGCCTGTGGCAGCAGCGAGTTCAGCGTCTTGAGGATGCATCACGCCTTTCACCATGAGCTGACCGGGCCAGCGATTTCGAAGCCATTTCAGGTCTTCCCAACTCAACCGATCGCGTCCTGCACGAAAGCCTTCGGCTGTGTTTTCTGTAATAGAGGGCCCCATGCTTTCGTACATGTTTACAAACCGTGGCACGCCCGTCGTCAACACCGTTTTGGCAAATACCTCAAGCAACCAACGCGGATGCAGCAAGCCACTGCCGATCAGCTTGCCGGTGAGTTGAAACGGAATCGTGAAGTCATTGCGCTGATTGTTTTCACGGTTGGCGCCTACGCAGGTGTCAATCGTGACCACGATTGTTTTTACACCCGCGGCGTCAAGGCGGTCTGCGATATTGCCGATGCGCGCGCGATCTCCCGGAAAATAACCTTGATACCAACAGTGCGGAGCGAGCTTTGCCAAGGTTTCGATCGCAACATTCGAGGCGCCGCTGATGATGTAAGGCAGTTGCGATCGCATGGCTTCGGTCGCAAGTTTCGTGTCGCAATCGTGGCAAACAATGGCGTTGAGGCCTGTGGGCGCGAAGCCGAAAGGGCTCGCATAGGTTTGCCCCAATACCGTAACTGTCTGACTGCGTGCGGAAACATTGCGCAGCCCGCGAGCCCGAAACACAAGCTGATCAAAGACGGCGCGATTACCGATGAGCGCAACCTCATCTTCGGTACCACCGCGCACGTATTCGAAGACTGCTTTTGGCAGTTGGCGTTTCGCTTGACGCTCGAAATCACCAATCGATAAAAGTCTGTGTAACGTGCTCACTGAATTAGCCATCCTTATCGGTGATTATCGCAATAAGCCGTGTCACTCTTGGACGGCGATTATTTCTGCAGCAATCCATGTGAGTGACAGGCGGTCGTTATTGACTTAACTGGGCACGGTTGCGTTCAATGAAGCTGCCTAATTTCGAATACTCTTTCGCTAAAAAGGCTTCAAACTGTTTTGGATTCGAGCCGCCTGGAATAATTCCAAGCCCTGCGAAACGCTCACGCACGTCGGCTTGTGCCAGTACCGCCCGGACATCCGCTGACAGCTGTTCTTGAATGGCATTGGGCGTGGCACTAGGGACCATGAGCCCGTACCAAGCCGTCATGTCAAAGTTTGGCAAGCCCACCTCCGTGGCGCTCGGTAGATCCCACCCGGGCATTCTGTCTTTTAGACCCATAAATAACGCCTTGACTCGCCCGCCGTCAGCGTGGGGTTTAAACACCGCGCCCTCAAAAATGCCATCGATTTGTTTACCGATTAAGTCATTTAAGGCACCGATGCTGCC
>CAMEAW010000212.1 GCA_945911685.1 Bordetella parapertussis | reverse complement strand
GCCGCCTGTGCACTAAGCGCTCTTTTGTGCTTAAGCAACCCTAGCTTTGCCAACAAGGCAAATGACACGCTAGGGATGGCCTACGACCAAGCGCCTGAAAACATTGATCCATACTTTAATAATGTTCGCATTGGCGTGATCATTGCCGCCAATGTCTGGGATACCTTGGTCTATCGGGATCCGATCACCAATGAGTACAAAGGCCAGCTTGCCAAAAGCTGGAAGCAAATTGATCCGCGCACGCTTGAATTCGACCTACGCGAAGGAATCAAATTTCACAATGGCGAAGATTTTGATGCCGATTCAGTTGTCTTTACCCTGAATTACGTCTCAGATCCCGCAAATAAAGCCACGACACAAGCAAACGTGCGTTGGATCGAAAAGGTTGAAAAGATTGATCAATTTAAAGTTCGGATTATCAGCAAAGAGCCGTTTCCGGCAGCGATCGATTATTTAGCCACCACGCTCGCGATTCATCCAGCTAAATATTACAAAGAGGTTGGCCCCACGGGCATGAATGCCAAACCGGTTGGCTCGGGCCCTTACAAGATCATTGAATATATTCCTGGCAAGTCGGTCACACTCGAACGCAATGCCAATTACTTTAAAGACTCCCCCAAATCGGCTGGCAAAATCGGCAAAGTCAAAATTCGCTTCATCCCAGATCGCCAAACCCAAATGGCTGAGGTGATGTCGGGCGGCGAGGATCTGATCATGCATGTGCCAAAAGATCAAGCCGAAAAGCTCAAAAATCTGCCGCACCTGCAGGTGCTCAGTGGCAACACCATGCGCATCGTGTTTTTGCAAATGAACACGCGTGACGGTACGCCTGCACCCGAATTGAAAGATATCCGTGTCCGTAAAGCGATTGCCCATGCCATCGATCGCGAAGCCATCTTGAAAAATATTGTGGGCGGTGGTGAACTCATCAATACCATCTGTACACCCTCGCAGGTGGGCTGCAGCAGCGATGGCGCAACCGTTTATAAATATGACCCCGCTTTGTCGAAGAAACTGTTGGCTGAAGCTGGGTTTCCCAATGGCTTAAGCATTGACATCATGGCGTACCGCGAGCGTCAGCAAACTGAAGCCATGATCAATTACCTTCAGGCGGTCGGCATTAAAGCCAAGTTGGGCTTTATGCAATATGCTGCCATGCGCGATTTGGCACGCGGAAACAAAACCGCCTTGACCCACCAAACTTGGGGCTCAAATCTCGTCAATGATCTCTCGGCCTCGACGCCAGTGTATTTTGGCGGTGGCAGCGATGACGTGAGTCGTGACCCAGAGGTGATCGCCTTATTGAATAAAGGCGACAACACCGTTGACCCTGCCGAGCGTAAAAAAATCTACAACCAGGCGCTCGTGATGATCTCTGAAAAAGCCTACGCACTGCCCTTGTGGTCGTTGCCGGTGTATTACGTGGCAAATAAAGATTTGAATTTCAAGCCTTATCACGATGAACTCGTGCGCTTTTGGGAGATGAACTGGAAGTGATTGCTTATCTTGTGAAGCGTCTAGGCTTGGCGGTACTGGTGGCTTTCACCGTCTCCGTCATCGCCTACATGTTGCTATACCTGTCGGGCGACCCCGCGCTTGCCATCGCAGGCGAAGGCGCCCGGCAAGCCGACATTGATCTGATCCGCAAGACCTACGGGTTTGATCGGCCCTTGATTGTGCAGTATGGCGACTGGTTGATCAAACTGCTCAGCGGCGATCTAGGCGTCTCGATGTACTTCAAAACAGACGTTGCACCCTTAATTTTTAGCAAACTCTCGACCACACTTTTATTGGCTGTGTATGCGCTGGCCGTTGCCTTAGTCATTTCAGTACCGCTAGGCGTATTAGCGGCGATTTACAAAAATAGCTGGATCGATCGCCTGTGCCTGGCTGTCGCAGTGGTGGGGCAGTCGATGCCCAATTTTTTCTTCGCACTGATACTGATCATGCTGTTTTCGATTTCGTGGCGCCTGTTGCCCGTTTCAGGTAGCGGCACTTGGCAACATTTTGTGATGCCCGCCATTACCTTGGGCTATTACGCGGCGCCCGCCTTTATGCGTTTGATTCGTGCTGGCATGATCGAAGTACTAAGCGCGGACTACATTCGCACGGCGCGCGCCAAAGGCTTACCAACCCACACCGTGATCTTTAAACATGCCTTGCGTAACGCGATCGTACCGGTCGTGGCCTTGGCTGCGGTGCAGTTGGGCTTTTTGCTAGGTGGCTCAATTGTGATTGAAACGATCTTTGCGCTAGACGGCTTAGGCTATCTTGCCTACCAAAGTATTACCTTTAAAGACTATCCTGTGACGCAAATTATTGTGCTGTTGCTGTCTGTGATTTATATCTTGCTCACGTTAGCCTCTGATGTGGCGAATGCCTGGCTAGACCCACGCATTCGGGTGGCCTGAAGTGCGATACATAAAATGCGATATACAAAAAAAGGATTGTTATATTAAAAGACCGACTCACCACAGCACTGAAGGTGGCTTGACTTGAAAAACAATAAAGCCCTTTACGTCGGCTGCGGGTTGCTACTGATTATTTTTTGCATGGCCATCTTTGCGCCCTGGTTATCGCCGCACGACCCATATTTTCAAGATCTCACTTACCGCACCGTGCCACCGGTTTGGTACGAGCAAGGCACCTGGTTGCACCCGCTTGGCACCGATCAACTTGGTCGCGATTACTTATCGCGCTTGTTTTACGGCGCGCGCATCTCCTTATTAATTGGCGCAAGCGTTGCGGTCATCTCGGGTTTGATTGGCTGCACGATGGGTATGCTAGCGGGCTATTTTGGCGGACGCATCGATATGATCGTATCGTTTTTTGTGACGACTCGGCTCTCAATGCCGGTCATTCTGGTGGCGCTCGCAACCGTTGCCTTGGTGGGTAGCTCAATGTGGGTGGTTATCATGGTTCTGGGCTTGCTAAAGTGGGATCGCTTTGCCGTTGTCATGCGCAGCGCCACGCAACAGGTGCGCGCCATGGAATACGTTGCGGCGGCGCAATCCGCGGGTGCATCCACGCTGCGCATTCTGTTAACTGAAGTGTTGCCTAACGTATTACCTCACCTGATCGTCATTGCAACGCTCGAAGCCGCCAGTGCCATCTTGCTCGAAGCCGCCCTCTCCTTTTTAGGCTTAGGTGTGCAACCCCCGCTACCATCGTGGGGCCTGATGATTTCTGAAGCCAAGTCCTATATGTTCTTTTCGTTTTGGCTGATCGCCATCCCCGGCACTGCGCTTGCCGTGTTGATCTTTGCGATTAATCTGGCTGGTGATGGCTTGCATCAATGGCTAACGCCTCAAGAGCGGGGCTAACCGATGACCACGCCAACGAACGTTCTTGACATCACCGGCCTGACCGTTGACATCTCCACACCACGCGGCACCTTGCATGTTGTGCGCGATGTGTCGCTGCACGTCAAGCGCGGTGAGACCTTGTGTATTGTGGGTGAGTCGGGTTGTGGCAAATCAATGACCTCGTTAGCAATTATGGGTTTACTGCCAAAGTCTGCCAAACGTAGCAGCACGCGATTTGAGTTTTTAGGCGAAGAACTCAGCCAGGGCAGTAAAGGTCATATCAATAATTTGCGTGGCAACAAGATGGCGATGATTTTTCAAGAGCCGATGACTGCGCTTAACCCTGCCTATACGATAGGCGAGCAACTTACTGAGCACTACCGCCATCACCTCAAGGCATCTGAATCCGACGCGCGTGCACGCGCGGTGAGCCTGCTTGAAAAAGTCGGAATCGCCTCTGCCGCGCAACGGCTGGGACAATATCCGCATCAGCTATCGGGTGGCTTACGCCAGCGGGTCATGATCGCCATGTCGTTGATGTGCGACCCTGAACTCTTGATTGCCGACGAACCCAGTACGGCGCTGGATGTCACCATTCAGGCGCAAATTTTGCGCTTGCTGGCTGACCTGCAAAAAGAGCTTGGCATTGCGATGGTCTTGATCACGCACGACTTAGGGGTCGTTGCGCGTATCGCAGACCGCGTTGCCGTCATGTACGCGGGTCAGATCGTTGAACAGGGCTCGGCCGCTGAGATTTTTTCTGTACCTCAACATCCGTATACACGCGGGTTGATTAGTTGTATTCCGATCCCAGGGCGTACGATCCCAGGTGGCAAACTTGGCACCATTCCAGGGGTCGTGCCCCCTCTTCTAGGGGATATGGCGGGCTGTGCTTTCCGTGAACGCTGCGCGTCTGCGCAAGCCTCGTGTGCAGGCAGCATCCCTGTTCATCAAACGCCGCATGGCCACCAATGGCGCTGCGTGCTTGAACCTATCAAAGTGATTGCAGCATGAGCGCACTCATCCAAAC
>CAMEAW010000211.1 GCA_945911685.1 Bordetella parapertussis | reverse complement strand
GCCACGATTCAATATGCGCACACCCTGAGCTACGTTGATCGCACGCAAACCTTGGTCGTGGGGCAATCACATGGTGGCTGGACGACACTTGCATATGGCGCCGCCAAACCAGATCCCTCAGTGAAGGGCTTAGTGAACTTTGCGGGTGGCCTGCGGCAACAGGACTGTATCGGTTGGCAATTGAATCTCGCAAAGGCGGCGGCGAACTATGCGCAAGAGACAAAACTTCCATCCCTTTGGTTTTATGGCGATAACGATAGTTTTTTTACGAAAGAGGTGTACACCGAAATGTTCGCACGCTACAGCAAGGCTAATCTGCGTGCCCAGTTAGTTGCCTTTGGCGAATTCGGTCAAGACTCACATAGTTTGTTTGGTAGCAAAGCCGGGCGAGCGATTTGGGAGCCTCATCTTGAATCCTTCATGCGACAGCTTGGACTGCCGGTGAAAGTTGTGTATCCTCAATATCGGCCCAACCCCTGAGTCTTGAGTCGAGAGCTAGCTGATGACGAACTAGGACCTGCCATGAAAAACGAAGTCGAATACGGTGCCCGCGGAATTCTGGGTTTATTGGTACCACAGGCAAACACGACAGCCGAGCCTGAGGTACAGATCATGCTTGACCCAGACATTGCTCTGCTGACGGGGCGTCTGACGAGCCCTCAGCCAGAGATGCGCGAGCGGCTCGAAGATTTTTTGACAAACATCGATCAATTTATTGCGACTTTTTCAAATGCACCGTTAGCGGGACTCGGGTTCTTGATTACTGGCTCGACTTACCACTTTGAGCATTCAGCCGAGGATGCTTATTTTGAACAGATGAGTCAACGCTATGGCTACCCCATTATCTCGGCGGGCCAGTCGATTCGTCGAGCGTTTACGACGCTAGGTGCCAGGCGTATAGGTTTGGTGAGCCCTTATCCCCAGTGGCTGACCGAGCGTAGCGCTGCGTACTGGGCACGTTCAGGGGTCGAAATCGTAGGGATTGAGTCGCCGCAAGCAGTAGGGGGCTTTCATAATATTTATACGCTGCGCAATGATGCGGTGTTGGCCGCTGCTGAGCGGCTACGACCTCTTAAGCCTGATCTTATTTTATTGGCTGGCGCGGGTATGCCAACCTTGGCACCCATCATGACTTTGGCCGATCGCGGGATCGCTGCGATTTCATCGAACTTTTGTATGGCCTGGCAGTTGATTCAAATGCCGTCAGGCGACTATTTAAACCGCGAGTCGCTTACGAGGTTGATGCTGCCTGACGCGTCTTGGCGCTCAGCCTTCAGGTTAAGATACCCTGCGGCTTGTAATGTCTAGTCCAATCGCTTCTTGCTGAGCGCACGTAGTTCCTTAGACTGTCTTTTATCTGTTGTCTACGACTCGAATAATTTTTTTGATGAGGTACACAAATGATTTTCAAGAAAAGAATACTGTTGGGTGCGTTTGCGTTTGCTCTGGTTTCAGTGTCTGGGGTCAGTGCGGCACAAACAATCGATGCGGCCACGCAAGAGAAATTAGTTGAGCTCGAAACGCGCTTTAAAGCGGCCGACAAAAATGCCGATGGCAAGCTAACGCTGCAAGAGGCCAAAGACGGTATGCCGCGTGTCGCCGACGCGTTTGGTCACATTGACATCGAGAAGAAAGGCTACATCACGCTCGATCAAATCAAAGCGATCATGATCAAAAACGGTAGCTAAATTCATAGGGTGAAGCAGCGGTTTACCGTGCTTTAACGGCTTGGGTATTAGAAATAACTAAGGGTGTGGGTGAGCCCTGACCCGCTTAGGATCCGTTGAAGGTCGCGTTCCGCTTTTCTTTCCAGGCCAGTGCACCTTCTTTCATATCGTTTGATTTCTCAGAGATCGCAACGGCGCGTCGAATCTCGGTCTCGTTGAGTTCTCCGCGGGCAATCAGATTTAAGTGTTTTTTGATACCAAGCAAGGCGAGTGGTGCCATGCCAGCAAGTTGTTCGCTTAATTGATCCACGCGTGTGAGTAGCAAGTCTGGTGCAACGATTTCGGTCAAAAAACCGATGCTCAGCATTTCGGCTGACTCGATTTTTTCGCAGGTTAAAAACAGTCTTTTGGCATTGTTTAAGCCTAAGCGCGTGATGTAGCGCACCATGCCGCCCGGGTAAAAATGCAGCCCGAGCTTGGCGGCTGGCATGAACATGTTGGCGCTTGGCACCCCCACCCTAAAATCACAGGCCAGACTGAGATCAGTACCGCCGCCATACACGCCGCCATTGATGGCTGCGATGGTGACTGGTCGAGCCTGTTCGATCAAGTCAACGGTGTCACCAAAGTAGGTTGAAGAGGGCGCCGTATCGGCCGCGAGCGATGAGATGTCGTAGCCACTGCAAAAGTATTTACCGTCGGCGATAAACTTTAAAACCAATATTTCAAGGTTGGCGTTGACGGTTGCAAGATGCTCTGCGATCACGGCTAAATCGCCCGGACTCAGGCGATTGGCGTAAGCGGGATTGCGCAGGCGGATGGTTGCGACGCGACCGACCACACTTAAGGCGGGGGTTGTGGGTTCACTTGAATGCGCCTTGGTGGTCATGTCGAATAGCCTTTGTGGGATGAAGCGTCTGTTTGAAATATTGCGAGATGCCCCGCTGAGCAAAGGGATCCATAAAAGATCGCCTGTCATGTGGCGAGCAGGATATCATCGATATTTTACGTTGTTACCGTACCAATGCTCAGCCGTCTGCCGTGGAAGAGCAACTTGGTGCAGAACCACCCGCGCTCAGGTATGCTGTCAGCGAGCGTTTACGAAAACGCGAGGCAAAAAGCCGCTTAGACGGCGCTTAGAAAAGTCATGGATATCGATCCATTGGAGACAAAAAGTTGAAGCACTTGTTTGCACGACTACGCCGTATTTGCGTGCTCGGTTTAGGCGGTCTGATTATTGCGGTCAGCGCCACGACGGTGCACGCCTACCCCGAGCGCCCAATCCGTTTGGTTGTACCAAATGCCCCAGGCGGCGGCACTGACTCTTTTGCCCGCATTCTGGCGCAAAAGCTGGGCGAGGTGTTAGGCCAAACCGTCGTAGTTGAAAATAAGCCGGGTGCGCAGGGGGGGATTGGCACTACGTATGGTGCCAAAGCGGCTCCCGATGGCTACACCTTGACGCTCGCCTTTGTCAGTACGATGGCGGTCAATCCCTTTGTGTACGCCGATATTGGCTACGATCCGCTCAAGGATTTTGTTGCGGTGGCGATGGGGGTCAATCAACCCTATCTGATGGTGACTTATCCTGCTTCACCCTATCAAAACTTGCAAGAGTTTGGGCAGTTTGCCAAACAAAAGAAGGGTGGGGCAACTTTTGCCTCGACCTCATCGCAAACCGAGTTGATCGGCGTGTTGTTTCAAACGCTGGTTGAAACAAAAATGTTGTACATCCCCTATAAAAACGCGACGACTGCCGTGGTTGAACTGTCGCGTGGCGATATTGACGTGATGGTGGCGAGTTTGCCTTCGGCGATCCCTTTGCTCAACGCGGGCAAGCTCAAGGCTTTGGCGGTGACGGGTAATAAGCGGGTGGCGGCGTTGCCTAACGTACCCAGTGCGGTCGAGGCGGGTTTTCCGGCGTTTGAAGCAAATGGTTGGTACGGTATCGTTGCCCCCAAGGGCACGCCCAATGCGATCGTGCAACTTTTAAACAAGCAGATCAATGCGGTCTTGGCGATTCCTGAAGTACAGCAACATTTGATCGCAGCTGGTTTTGAAGTCTTGACCGGCACCCCAGCCGAATTTGCAGCGATGATTGAGCGCGACTATAAGCGTTGGGGTGATTTGGCTCAAACACAAAAATCCATGAGGAAATAACCATGACAACGACACGCCGCGGCCCCTTGGCCCGCTTTAAAGTACTTGACCTGACCCGCTTGCGCTCAGGCCCAACGGCCGTGCGTCAGCTCGCAGATTGGGGGGCCGATGTGATTAAGATCGAAACCCCTGAGGCGCTGGGCGTGAGTGATGGCTGGGGTGACACGCGTTTGGGCCCGGACTTTCAAAACTTACATCGCAATAAACGCAGCTTGACGCTGAATTTAAAAGAGCCCGAAGGTATTGCGATTTTTAAAAAGATGGCAGATCAAGCCGATGTCATCATCGAAAATTTTCGACCCGATGTGAAGTTTAGATTAGGGATCGATTACGAGAGCCTGAGTCGCACCAATCCAGGCTTGGTGTATGCGAGTATTTCTGGCTTTGGACAAGACGGCCCGTACGCCAAGCGTCCTGGTTATGATCAGATCGTGCAAGGCATGGGTGGCTTGATGGCGATTACGGGCTTGCCTGGACAAGGGCCTGTTCGTGCGGGCATTGCGGTGGCGGATTCGGCGACGGGTTTGTT
>CAMEAW010000210.1 GCA_945911685.1 Bordetella parapertussis | reverse complement strand
GCATCGGTCATGCCAGGAGACAGCGCAAAGCTGGCCCCTGCAGCTTGCACGCGGGCCATTTCTTCGGCACGGGTGACGGTGCCTGCGCCCACATGCATCTGCGGCACATGCTTGGCAACTTGTTCAATGGCTGGCAGGCCTGCGGCATGGCGCAAGGTGATTTCCATCACATCGATACCTCCTTCGAGCAGCGCATTTGCCATGGGTACGGCTTGGTCAGGGTGGGTGATAACGATGACGGGCACCACCCGTGAGGTGAATGCAGGGCGGCTGAAAGCGAGATTGCTGTTTGTCATGGTTTTATCGGTTTCGGGTTGTCGATGTGCGCGCGGTCTTAAGAGAAGTTCGCCAGCAAAGGCGATGCACCGTCTTCGGCGTGCGAGGCGTTGTCGCGGAACAAGGCAAACAGGTCGCGGCCCGTACCACGTTGGTAGGCGGACAGGCCTGGCATAACGGCAGAGCGCGCTGCTAACTCGGCGTCACTGACTTCGAGGGTCAGCGTTTGGGCATCGCAATCGAGGCTGATGATGTCGCCGTTTTGCACCTTGGCAATGTTGCCGCCGTTCATGGCTTCGGGGCTGAGGTGAATGGCGGCGGGTACTTTGCCCGATGCGCCCGACATGCGGCCATCGGTCACCAAGGCCACTTTGAAGCCTTTGTCTTGCAGCACGCCCAGCAACGGCGTGAGTTTGTGCAGCTCGGGCATGCCGTTGGCATGTGGGCCTTGGTTGCGCACCACGGCCACAAAGTCACGCTCCAGCTTGCCGTCTTTAAAGAGTTGAGCTAGTTCTTTTTGGTCGGTCACCACCACGGCGGCGGCCCGCACTTGGCGATGCTCAGGCTTCACGGCCGAGACTTTCACCACCGCACGGCCCAAGTTGCCTTGCATCAAACGCAAGCCGCCGTCGGCGCTGAAGGGTTGTGTGTAAGGGCGCAAAACGGCTTCATCGGCCGGCTGCGTGGGCACGTCACGCCAAGTCAGTTGGCCGTTCAGGGCTGGATTGAGCCAAGGCTCCACGGTGTAACGATGCAAGCCGTAGCCCATGATGGTCTGCACATCGTCGTGCAACAAGCCTGCGCTGAGTAACTGGCTGATGAGGTAGCCCATGCCGCCTGCAGCTTGAAAGTGGTTCACATCGGCGCTGCCGTTGGGGTAGATACGGGCCAGCAAGGGCACCACGCCTGAGAGGTCAGAAAAGTCGTCCCAGTTGACGATCAAGCCCGCCGCGCGGGCCATGGCAATCAGGTGCATGGTGTGGTTGGTTGAGCCGCCGGTGGCCAACAAGCCAACAATGCCGTTCACCATGACTTTGGCGTTGATTTGGTAGCCCATGCCCGTCTCTTTGTCTTGCGACAGCGCCACGGCGCGTTGTACTGCGGCGACGGTGAGGGCATCGCGCAAAGGCGTGCCTGGGTTGACAAACGATGAGCCGGGCAGATGCAGGCCCATGATCTCCATCAGCATTTGGTTGGAGTTGGCGGTGCCATAAAACGTGCAAGTTCCAGCGCCGTGGTAGGCCGCTTGCTCGGCTTCGAGCAGTGTTTCTCGACTGACCAAGCCTTGCGCATATTGCTGACGCACTTTGGATTTGTCGTCGTTCGACAAGCCCGAGGTCATGGGGCCAGCAGGTACAAACACCGCAGGCAAATGGCCAAACTGCAAGGCACCAATGAAGAGGCCGGGCACGATCTTGTCGCAGACGCCCAGAAACATGGAGGCGTCAAACACGTTGTGCGACAAGCCCACGGCGGTAGCTAAGGCGATGACGTCGCGCGAGAAAAGCGACAACTCCATGCCGTCTTCACCTTGGGTCACGCCGTCGCACATAGCGGGCACACCGCCGGCCACTTGCGCGGTAGCACCTGCAGCGCGAGCAGCGGCGCGAATTTTTTCGGGGTAGTACTCATACGGCTGGTGCGCCGAGAGCATGTCGTTGTAAGCGGTGATTACGCCCACGTTGGGTTGACGTTCTTGGCGCAGCACCAATTTGTCGTTGGCGGGCATGGCCGCGAAAGCGTGGGCCGCGTTGGCACAACCCATGCCACCGCGATAGGGTCCGGGCTTTTTGGCTTTGGCCAGCACGGCCAAATACGCTTTGCGTGAGGCCACGCTTCGCTGTTCGATGCGTGCAGTGACAGCCGCCAAGGTGGCGTGCAAGTTGACGTTCATGGACTTAGGTGTGGGTGTGGGTGTGGGTGTGGGTGTGGTCATAGGGTCAGCCAAATTTCGACGGGGGTTTGCGTTTGGTGCAACACATAAGACACAGGGTAGCGCGTGTCGGCTTTGGCCCACACATGTTGCAAGGTCTTGAGCTTGTCGCTGCCACTAAGCGGCAGCACGATGTGACGGACGCTTAGCATGTGCGCGAGGTTTTGCGAAACGACAAGTCACCCGCACCACCAAAAATGACAATGTCGAGTGCGCCTGTTTCGGGGGTAGTCGTTTTCATGAGTAACGTTTGTTCAAGAGGTTTTGTTTCATGTTGCGCAGCAAAAGCTGAAGTTTTGCACTGCCAATGCGCAGCGCCACTGAAGTGACGAACACTTCGATGATCATCAGGTGCATCAAGCGCAACACCATGGGGCTGAAGCGTTCATAACTCTCGGAATGATCAGCTGCGAGGTGATTATGTCCGGTCTGTAACAAGGGCGAACCTGAAGCGGTGATGACCAAGGTGGACGCGCCGTTTTTGCGGGCAATTTCACAGGCGTCTTGCGCCACGATGCCGGAGTTGCCCAAGCCATAAAATTTCAGACGTTTTTTCTTTTCGTGGACCAGCGTTATAGCGTAGACCGCTTTGTCAATGGCTGCAGTGGAGTCATCGTTGCGGCACTTCAAAAAAGCAGCCACCGAGGTGTCTGGCGCGCCCACGTTACGGTGATTGAAGGGCACGCCCTCGCACAGGCTTCCTGCGAGTTTTAGTTTAATATCGCTATGCACTTCGTAACTCACGCTGCGGCAAAACCTCACCATCTTGGGCTTTCTGACCTGCGCGCGCTCTGCCAACGCCACAAGGGCAAGCCCGCAAATGTGCGCGGGTCGCTCAACAGCAAATTACCCACGCGTTGTTCAGCAGGGGCTAAAGAGGTGGGCGTCGATTTGATGCGATCTAGCAAGGGTATAAATGTAACTTAGTTTCATAATTAAAGCAAAAGACGCATTATAAATCGTTTTTATTGGGTAACTTAGTTACCTTTTGCGGTGCCATGAAGTCCCAGAATCATCAGTTTCGCGTGATTTGTTTACGCGTTGTAATCCAGCGCCAGTCCGGCCGTAGGCCAATCGTCAATGGCGATCAAGCGCCCCGTAGTTGACAAGGTGATGTAGGTTACACACTTGCTCAGAAAACAGCTGCAATTGATGGGATCTTGATCTGAGAATACGGTTCGACTTCTGATTGCTGCGTCAAACCGATAAAGCTCATCAAACAGCATTTTTCACATAATTGCGCAGTGTTAGCTGTACCTGGATCCTTGCCATCTCAACGATGCCCAAATTTGGCAAGACGTTGGCATCCAGATGCGCTATGGCACCTAAGATTTCTAAAACTGAAGCCTTTTAGATAATGCTCAAGGAGTTACTTGGTGAAACAGTTTCCATATAAGCAATTGAGTGTTCAATGAAAAAAGCCACTGACTAAAAAATCAGTGCTTTCAATTTGGTGAACCCACCAGGATTTGAACTCTGAACTCGGCCCTAGTTCGAGCGTCAGGGCGAGCAGCACCTAAAAAGGAACAAATTAAGGACATTGTTTACAGTTTGTTTTTTCCACCTCCACTTCCAAATTTTTATACCCCCCGCCCAATGCATTTCAAAAAGGAAGGGGGGGTATTTGCAGGCTCACCGTTTGAGCAAATTAGTATGCGAAGGTAGACGGGAGTCCCATCGCCTAAAAGCGACTGTACGGGGTGGGTGGGGTCTGGCTGGGCACGACTTTGGAAGGGTGTATCCCTTTGGTTATTCACTGTAATTTCTATGTATTACTTTTTCAAGTAGGCCTACCTCAGAACACCCAACTCAATATGTTTAGACAAGTTTAACGGGACTGTTCCAACAGGTTGTCCAACTCCCATATCTGAGCAGGCAAAAGAACCTGTCGATATTTACCGCCATCTGATTCGAAACTGAATAGCAATCAAAGATTCAAACAGAGTTGGGTACCAATGCGGGTACCTACTTGAAAATTAAAAGTAGAAACGGAAAAAATTGTTATAAATCAACGATATTTTGAATTTTGCTGGCGGAGAAGGTGGGATTCGAACCCACGGTGATGTTGCCACCACGCCTGATTTCGAGTCAGGTACATTCGACCACTCTGCCACTTCTCCTGCATTCAACATTGCGGCTGGTCACTGCCGCAAATTCTACCAGCGCGCTGAACGCACA
>CAMEAW010000209.1 GCA_945911685.1 Bordetella parapertussis | reverse complement strand
AATACACAGAATTTTTTGCCCGTGTGCAAGAGCTTGCGTCGACAAATTTTCAGTTTTTTAAAGCGTACGTTTTTGCAGCTGTTGTCTACCTTTGCTTGGTTTCTATAATTGTTCTAGTCGCTCGACAAATCGAAAGACGATTTTTGATTACTAGTTAATTCGCCCTCAAGCATCCTGAGGAGAGGGCAGCTTTGCCCCGACATGCGCAGCGTCTCGCTTCTTAGCAAGCTCGCATTGGCGCTGTCGCTCGCGAGCCCCGCTCTTTTGCAACTCGGTGGTTTTATTGATGCAGCGAGGGCAACTCACACCCTCTTCGTAAAGCGGCGATTCGGTTGCGCCATCGGGTAGGGGTTGGCGACAGCAACGACACAAGGGGCGCGAGGTTTGCTGCAACCCATGGCCAACTGAGACACGCTCGTCAAACACAAAACATTCGCCCTCCCAGAGGCTTTGCTCAGGCGGGACGGTTTCGAGGTATTTAAGAATGCCCCCCTCAAGGTGGTAGACCTCGTCAAAACCCTTGGTACGCATCAGTGCGGTAGATTTTTCACAACGAATCCCACCGGTACAAAACATCGCAACTTTAGGCTTTTTACCGGTGCGGGCTTCAAGCGCCGTCGCCTGATCCACCCAAGAAGGCAATTCAGAGAATGTGCCGATATTGGGGTCAAGGGCGCCCTTAAAGGTACCTAGCTCGACCTCGTAGTCGTTTCGCGTATCAATCACCACCACCTCTGGGTCGCTGATGAGTGCGTTCCAGTCTTGCGGTTTCACGTACGTGCCAGCCATGTGGGTAGGACTAATGCCCGGCACACCCATGGTGACAATCTCTTTTTTGATACGAATTTTCATGCGACGAAAAGGCGGGTTATTCGCCCAGGCTTCTTTGTGCTGCAGATCGGCAAAGGCTGGATCTGAACGCAAATCTGCCAATACTGCCCGAATATCGAGCTCGGCCCCAGCCAAAGTGCTGTTGATACCCTCGCGCGCCAACAGAATGAGGCCTTTGACATTACGCGCTTCACATAACTCAAGCAAAGGCAGCCTGCGTTGCTCAAAATCGGGTAAATCAACAAATTTATAGAAAGCGGCAGTCAGAAATTGTTTAGTCAGCATTCGTTCAGATAGGTAGTGTGCAAAAAAGGTATCGGAAAAAAAAGGTCAGGCGTTAAAGATTACGGCACCACCATCGTAGTGCCGAACTACCGCGCCTGTATTGATAAAACGCAAGCCTCTTCCACGCGATACGCTCTGATTATAGGGGCGGGCTTAGCCTCTAGCTCTCAACCATTGGGCGGTCACGCGCGAGACCCTAGCGCTTGGGCGAGCTCAGCCCGAGCCCTGCCCCTGCAAGCAAGTCATTAATTACCCGTTAAGCGCTTAACAAACGAGGCCGCGTAAGAAGGCGAACGAAATAGCAAAACAGGGTCATCGGTAGGCGCAATTCCGTCACCCATGACCAACGGATCGAAGTTGATTTTTTCGCAGTCAGCGCCTTTTTGTAGCGTAGCTGAGGTCAGAGTAAGTACCCCTGCCTGAATGGTTTTACGTTCAGCCGGCCAATAAACCGTTGGATTATTTTGCACGTCCGAGGCCTCACCAATCGTGAGCATCATGTTCCAACGAACCGGTCCTTTTTTGGTTTTGGCGATCAGATCGTCATCCAAGAAGCGGGCTGGCATCGTACCCATCTCTGCATCGGTAAGACGCTTAACACCGTCTTCAGGAACAAAGTGCCAACGCACCAAAGTAGTTTGATTATTTGCGTTGATAAATTTAAAAGTATGAATACTAAAAAAATCACTGTTCGCGTAACTAACCGGCGGATTATTTTTGGACATGAACTCGCCTAGCGGCTTGGTATCGGGATGAGTCGCTCTAAATTGCTTTTGTTTTTCTGGGTCAGGCTTACCCGTTGCTGGATCAGCCATGTTAGACAGCAAAGCAGCGTAAAACGTTTGAGGTGTCGCAGCACCAAACACCGGTACGTTTAGCATGGTGAAATGCTGTAGGTTATTGCCCGGTAGGTTGAATTGCAGTGCCAAACCACGAGGGCTTTTAGCCGTATCTGGTGCTTTGGGGTTGCCGCCTGGTAAAGAAAAGCGCCCGACCACAGGGATGGCGGCGCCCGAAAACAACGCTGAGCGTGTGTGAGCTTGCGCCTCTTTCGACCCAACAAAAGAGCCACCCACACAGACGCCGATAATATGATTACGTCTCTCGCCAGGGAACACGCCATTGATTTTTTCGAGGGCGGTGATAACTTGATCGGCTGTTGGGGCTTGTTGCGCAGCAACATTGAACGTACAGAATACCGTAACAAGGGCTGTTGCCAAAATTTTTGCTTGCATGATGTCAGCTCTCAAAATATAGATTAAAAAAGGATTCAGCTTTTACTGCTCAGTGGAGTGATCTCGACAAAAACCTGCACGCGCCATGCTGCCTTATTTTCTAAGACTTGCGCGCTATCTTAGACGCCTTTCGCGCGTCACGTATTACAAACTGAGCACCTCTGTTCATCTTGGCATGCATAATCACCACCAACTAGCTATACGAGGATTTTTTACAGTTATCATTACAGCATAAAAAAAGGAAACCCTAACTTTCCAAACGAGACAATGCGTATGAAAATTACACCGATCGGCACCGACTTTGCCGCTAAGATTACGGACATCGACCTGCGTCAACCTCTGAGCCCAGAGCAAATCCACACCATCAACCACACGATGGATCGCTACACGGTCGTCGTATTTCCGAAACAAGAGCTCGACGACGATCAACAGGTTGCCTTCGCGCGTAGTCTGGGGCCACTTGAAGAAACGCGTGCGGTGGTAGATGTGCACAAGCAGCGCCTCGCCTATAACCAGATGAACGACATTTCAAATCTGGATGTGGACGGCTCAATTTTGGCTGCAGACGATCGCCGGCGTATGTTTAATTTAGGCAATGCACTGTGGCACACGGATAGCAGCTTTAAAGCCACCCCAGCTAAATATTCAATGTTGCACGCGCGCGTGATTCCGCCCGAAGGTGGCAATACTGAGTTTGCCGACATGCGCGCAGCCTGGGATCGACTTCCTGCCAAAACTAAGGCATTCATCGCACCCTTGGTCTGCGATCACTCTTTAATCTACTCACGCGCGCAGCTTGGCTTTGAGGCTTTCAATGAACAAGAAAAACTCAACTATGCCCCGGTTCCGCAGCGTTTGGTACGAAGACACCCGGGCTCTGGGCGCCAGTCAATTTATTTAGCGTCACATATTGGAGTCGTACACGGGATGCCACGGCCAGAAGGCATGGTCTTAATTAGGGACTTAATTGAAGAGGCTACGCGGCGTGAGTTTGTGTACAGCCATGTCTGGAGTCAGTTCGATCTGGTCATGTGGGATAACCGCTGCAGCATGCATCGTGCACGCCCTTATGATGACAAAATCTACAAACGCGACATGCGTCGCATGACATTGACTGACAGCGCTCCGACGCTCGAGCAACCCGCCTAACCGCCTTGCAACACTCAATTTGAAAGCACTATAACGACTTCTTGATAAACGACACAATCGCTGCGGTTGAAATACCGTACCGATCATGCAAGGTCGGTAAAGCACCTGCCGCTAAAAACTCATCAGGTAACGCAATTTGGTGATAGTTTGGCGCCATTCGTGCACGCAACACACAGGCAGCAATCGCTTCACCTAACCCGCCGATCCGCGTGTGATTTTCAGCCACAATCACCAAGCGCGAGCCGCGACCAATTTCTTTTAGAATCGTCGCCTCATCCAAGGGTTTGATCGTTGGCACGTGCAGAACCGCAATATCGGCAGCCCCGCCCGCCATCTCTTTTGCGACCTCTAACGCCCGCATTGTCATGATGCCGCTAGAGATGATCAGAACATCCTTACCGTCGCGTATCAGTTGCGCCTGACCTAGTTGGAATTTGTAGTCATACTCATCAAGCACTAATGGCACCTGTCCGCGCAGAAGACGCATGTACACAGGGCCGTCGTGCGCCACCACCGCCGGCACCATTTGTTCAATATCCAGTGCATCGCATGGATCAATGACTGTCATACCCGGAATGGCCCGCATCATCGCTAAGTCTTCGGTCGCCTGGTGGCTGGGGCCGTAGCCCGAGGTCAGGCCTGGCAGAGCACAGGCAATTTTCACATTTAAATTTTCTTCTGCAATGACTTGGTGAATAAAATCGTAGGCGCGTCGCGTTGCAAAGACAGCATAGGTTGTGGCAAAAGGAATCAAACCTTCTTTGGCCATCCCACCTGCGGCGCCCATTAAAAGCTGCTCGGCCATTCCCATTTGAAAAAACCGCTCTGGGTAGGCCTGCGCAAAAATATGTAAGTCGGTGTACTTTGCCAAGTCGGCTGTCATCCCCACAATCTCAGGGCGACTTTCGGCGAGCTCGACAAGCGCGTTCCCAAACGGCGCTGCACGAACACGCTGCCCTTCAGCAGCAATCGAGGCAATCATGGCCGAGGTTGTCA
>CAMEAW010000208.1 GCA_945911685.1 Bordetella parapertussis | reverse complement strand
AAGTGGTTCAATGCCGAAAAAGGTTATGGTTTTATTATGCCTGACGGCGGCGGCAAAGATCTGTTCGCTCACTATTCTGAAATTCGCTCGAGTGGTTACAAAACTCTCGAAGAAAACCAGAAAGTTAGCTTTGAAATTGGTCAGGGCGCTAAAGGCCCATCAGCAACCAACATTCAAGTGCTGTAATTCATTATTGATCTTGTCTGCTTCGGCAGGCGATCAGTAACTAAGCCCTGCATCGCTTCTGTGATGCAGGGCTTTTTGTTGAGTAAATTTTTAACATAATGGTTTTAGGCAGATTCGGCTAGTTGTTGTTTAATCCACCTTAAGATAGTTTTTTTGATAGTTTTTTTTGATATTTTTTTAGTGCCAAATAATTGAAGGTGTTACTCAAATGACCTCGCTCGCAAACGCTCAGTTACTGACCACGCGTCGCTCACAAAAACTCGTACAGGCGCCAGGGCCCAACGTTGAACAGCTGCAGCAAATGCTTGCAGCTGCTGTCTGTGCGCCTGATCATTCAGCGCTACGTGCGTGGCGTTTTGCGCTTGTGATGCAACCCGAGGTCGCAGCGTTTACCGATCTTGCGATTGCAGCAACACGTCGCTCGGGTCGCGAGATTACGCCGCAAAAAGAACAGAACACACGCAAGTGGTTATCGACAGTGCCGCTGCTGATTGGGCTTGCATACAAGATTTCGCATGACAATGAAAAAGTGCCAGAAATTGAACAAACATTGTCGATGGGTGCAGCCGTTATGAACATTCAAAACGCTGCACACTTAATGGGATTTTCGAGCTACTGGAGCACGGGGCTGGGTACCTACACCGATGAGGTACCTGAGGCGTTGGGATTTGATGCGCTCGATTATCGGTTTGTTGGATTTTTGGCGGTCGGTACGCCCATCACACCTGCCAACCCGGTGCAACGCCCTGATGCGATGACGTTGACGACTCGGTGGCGACCATAGCTTTAGACGGTGCTTATAACGCGGTACCAACTGTAGTTGCATACCGTTTGAGTCGCAGGGCGTTGGCCACTACAAATACGCTCGAAAACGCCATGGCACCTGCGGCAAACATGGGCGACAACAGTATCCCAAAATTTGGGTATAGCGCCCCGGCTGCAACGGGTACGAGCGCGACGTTATAGGCAAAGGCCCAAAAAAGATTTTGTCGGATATTGGTGAGCGTGGCGCGCGATAAGCCGATTGCTGTCGCCACGCCCAACAGATCATCAGACATCAACACGACAGACGCCGATTCAATGGCAACATCAGTGCCGGTCCCGATTGCGATGCCGACATCAGCGGTGGCCAACGCGGGGGCGTCGTTGATACCGTCGCCCACAAAAGCGAGTGCCGCGCTCGAGCGTTGTAGCGCTCTCAGTACCGCGACTTTGCCTTCTGGCAGCACCTCAGCGTGCACTTCATCAATGCCGAGTTGGCGCGCGACCGCACGTGCAGTGTGCTTGTTGTCGCCGGTGATCATGACGGTGCGCAAGCCAAGTTGCTGTAACGCCTCGATGGCACCGCGCGCGCTGGGCTTCAACGGATCAGCCACTGCCATCAGTGCAGCAAGGTTGCCGTCGACTGCCAGGCAGATGGGTGTTTTACCTTGCTGGCCCCACTGCTCGCTGTAATGCGCAGCTGCTGAGATGTCTATACCTTCCGTCTGCAAAAAGGCTTGTGCACCCGAACTGACAGCATGACCGCTGACAGTGGCGCGCACTCCAGCACCGCTGATGGCGGTGAACCCCTGTGCCGGGATGCTGGGAAGATGATCGGCGAGGGCCGCCTGCACAATCGCATGGGCAATGGGATGTTCAGAGTGCGCCTGCATAGCTGCCGCCCAGGACAGTAGTAGCGCCCGATCGTAGGCGGGCTCGAGCACAACAAAATCAGTCAGTGCCGGTTTGCCGAGCGTTAACGTACCAGTTTTATCAAAGGCCACGACCTGCACATCGCGCAAGCGCTGCAATGCATCGCCTTGACGAAACAAGACGCCGAGTTCGGCTGCGCGACCCGTACCTACCATGATTGAGGTCGGAGTGGCCAGACCCATCGCGCAGGGGCACGCGATGATCATCACCGCCACAGCATTAATCAACGCATGACTCAAGCTAGGTGTGGGGCCTAACCAATACCAAAGCACAAAGGTC
This sequence comes from Bordetella parapertussis, assembly GCA_945911685.1. Classification (GTDB taxonomy): domain Bacteria; phylum Pseudomonadota; class Gammaproteobacteria; order Burkholderiales; family Burkholderiaceae_B; genus Zwartia; species Zwartia parapertussis_K. Next base: position 2,370 of record CAMEAW010000208.1, on the reverse strand, counting down.
AACAGCGAGCACAGGATAATGGCCGGCACAAACCACGCCGTGACCCGATCTACCAGGGCTTGAATCGGTAGCTTTGTACCTTGCGCAGCCTCGACCATTCGAATGATGCGCGCCAGCACGGTGTCGCCACCCGTGTGCGTGGTTTTAAAGGTAAAGCTATTAGTGGTGTTTAAGGTACCACCCGTGACGCGATCGCCAATGCGCTTGGTGACAGGAATCGGCTCACCCGTGATCATTGCTTCGTCAATGTAGGGCTGGCCTGCGGTAATGACGCCATCTGTCGCAATTTTTTCACCCGGACGCACAAGGATCAGGTCACCAGGCTTGACGGCATCGATGTCCATGTCAGTCGGTTGTCCATCGATCAAGACGCGGGCCTGGCGTGGTTGCAAACCAATCAGATGCTTGATGGCAGCGCCTGTACGCCCCTTCGCGCGCGCTTCTAGCATACGACCTAATAAAATCAGAGTCACAATCACCGCGGCTGCTTCAAAATACACAAAGCGTGTGCCGTCAGGTAAGACTTGGGGTAAATAGGTGGCCACCATTGAATAGGCCCAGGCGCTGCCAGCACCCAAGGCAACGAGTGAGTTCATTTCGGGGGCTAAGTGCCACAACGCTGGCAGGCCTTTGGTAAAAAAGATACGCCCAGGCCCGATGAGTACCAGTGTGGTCAAGATCGATTGGGCGACCCAACTGCGTTGCATACCGATGGTTTCATGCACAAAGTGATGAACGCTGGGTATCAGATGCCCACCCATCTCGACTAAAAAGACTGGTAGTGTTAAGGCCAGTGCTAACCACAAGGCTCGCAGTAAGCTGCGGGTTTCAAGATCGCGTGCGTCTGCCTCAGCCGACGAGGGCGCTGCATGCTGTTCAAGCACCGAGGCCTCGTAGCCGGCTTTGCGCACGGCTGCCAATACCTTCAGGCCAACGTCTTTCGTATCAGAAAACTCGGGAGCCCAGTTGATGTGGGCGCGCTCTGTTGCCAGATTGACCGTCGCACCCGATACACCGGGCACGGCCTTAAGGGCTTTTTCAACTCGCAAGACGCACGACGCACAGGTCATGCCCTGAATCGAGATGTCAAGAGCGTCTTGGTTCTTATTTGTTGGAAGCATCGTTGCCGTCATCAATCGTGAGTGATGTATAGCGAACCTTAACATTGACCGGTGAGGCAAAGGCTTGATATACATCAATGCACGGGTTTCTTGGCGTGAGGTGGATGCGTGGCGTAAAGGCCGGTTTCAAGAGGCCGCCAATCATTTTCTCTGGTTACTTTGCGCGCGTTAGTTGAATCAGGTGCCTGAGATCAGCGGTGACTTTGTCGATGGCTTCGGTGTCAGAGGCCAGTAACCGCGCCTTGCCAAAGCGATCAAAAATAAAGACGCCCCGACTGTGCGTGACATCGTAGGTTTCAGCGTTATCGCCGGGTTTTGGTTTTTCAATTTGGTAGGCGATGCGATAGCGTCTGGCTAGGGCGGCGACTTCGTTTTCGTTGCCGGTCAGGCCAATGGCATTTTTATTAAAGGCGTCAACGTAGGCTTGCAACATATCCGGCTTGTCGCGGTGAGGGTCGACGCTGATAAATACAATGCGAACGTCGCGCGCGTCATCACCGAGTTTAGCGAGCACTTCAGTCAGTTGCGCCATTGTTGTGGGGCATACATCGGGGCAGCTGGCATAGCCAAAAAAAACTAACACTGTCTTATTTTTTAAGTTGGCTTGAGTGACGGTTTTGTTGCCAACCCCTTTGAGCGAAAACTCAAGGTCGGGTAAATGACCACTTACGTCGTAGAGCGACCATTTGTAGTCGGGTTCTGAACAGGCCGTGAGGGCCAGCAAGCTTGCGATACTCAGAAAGCGTAACAGGTAATTGAGTGTGAGCTTCATCGTTCGCTTTATATCGTCTTTTGACTTTGACCAGAGAGCCAGTTGCTTGTGTTTACCACCTTAGACACCAGACGACTCCGCGCAAACCGCTCAGCAAAAGCGTGCATTACGCTGCCGCAGGCGTTTCAGCGTCTGACATCCCGCTGTGGCGCAATAGCGCATCGATTTGAGGTGCCCGACCTCTAAACGCTTTGAACGAGTCAGCCGCTGGGCGTACGCCGCCCACCGCAAGCACTTCGCGTTTGAAACGTTCACCGGTGCCGGCGTCAAGCGCGCCGGTGCCCTCTAAGGCTTGACCTGCGACATGCGCATCGTTGGCCGCACGTTCTGCAGCCTCTTCGAACGCTGCAAAGGCGTCGGCCGATAATACTTCGGCCCATTTATAGCTGTAATAACCGGCGCCATAGCCGCCTGCAAATAAGTGCGAGAAACTATGCGGAAACCGGTGCCATGAAGGCGGGCGGATGACGGCGACTT
>CAMEAW010000207.1 GCA_945911685.1 Bordetella parapertussis | reverse complement strand
AGTTGTGGTTTTGGGGCCGAAAGGGCCCGGATTCTGGTCTTTTGGGGGCCCTCTCAGCTTTTGGTTCTAACTTTTAGTGTCTAGATGCCTCATTACCACCGCTCGCCGCCGCTGCGCTTTTCACTTATTGGGCTTTTGCACCTAGCGCTGAATGTCCGAACATCGTTTCAACGCTCAGGCGCGAAGCTAGATTTGTCAACTTATTCGGCTTTTGCACCTGACTCAGCGATCACTTTTCTCCACTTGATGCGTTCTACATTGATCTCGGCTGCCATCTCTTCTGGCGTACTTGTTTTTGGGATCATCCCGCCATTAATCATGCGCTCATTCATCGCAGGCTCGTTCATGACCACGCGCAAGGCTGCATTCAACCGATCTATCACCGCACGGGGCGTGCCCGCGGGTACTGAAAGATAATTCACCGCAACGGCCTCGTAGCCTTTCAGTTGCTCAGCAATCGCTGGCACGTTGGGCAGCAACGGTGAGCGCTCGGGGCTTGCCACACCCAAGGCACGCAAGTTGCCAGATCTAATTTGCCCGATGTACACCGACAAAGTATCGATCGCCATCTGCACGTTGCCGGCCAGCAGGTCTTGAATCACTTGACCCGAACCCTTATAGGGTACGTGTGTGATCTCAACCCCTGAAATTGACTTGAACAACTCACCTGCCAAATGGGAGCTGGCGCCAATGCCCGCGCTGCCAAAATTAGTTTTGCCGGGATTCTTGCGCGCATACTCAATCAGTTCTTGCACGGTATTAACGGGTAGTTTAGGCGCCACGACCAACACGTTCGGAAACCAGCCTAAGCGCGATACCGGGATCAGATCTTTGTCTGGATCATAGGGTAACTTGGCCATCAAATAAGGATTAATAATTTGCGGTCCTGGCGTGGTGTAAAGCACGGTATAGCCATCGGGCGCTGCGCTGGCCACAAGGGAAGCACCGATTGTTGCGCCGCCGCCAGGCTTGTTTTCAACGATGATCGGCTGGCCCAGTTCTTTAGCCATGGGCTCACCAATTAAGCGTGCGGTCTGATCTGCAGCCCCGCCAGGCGCAAACGGCACGATCAAGCGGATTGGTTTTGTTGGATAGGCCGCCGTCTGTGCGTGCACCACGGGGGTCATCAAGATCGCCACTACGACCAAGCTTAAAATCTTCAGCATGTTTTTTGTCCCTAGATTTTTAATAATCGCGTCGCAAGCCTCGTCTGAGGGTTCACGCGCGTCAATGTCGTTGCATTTTCTGTATTCTAATGGTGTTTAGGTACAGAATAATCAAACTCAGGGACATCACCTATATGCAAGACTTGACTCAACTCCAATACGAGCTGATCGGCCATGTGGCCGTACTCAGTATGAACAATGCTCCGGTTAATGCGCTGTCACGTACGCTCAGCGACGAAATTACCGCCACGCTTGACTACATTTCTGAAATCCCCGAGATACGCGCGGTCGTCTTGACCGGCATTGGCAAAATATTCTCTGCCGGCGCTGATTTAAAAGGTCGCGCCTCAGTGATTAAAGGGCCTGGCGATTTGCCCGCACACTCGCGGCGCACGCGCGAATGTTTTCATGCGATTCGCGAATGCACCAAGCCTGTGATTGTTGCCATCAATGGTCCGGCGCTTGGCGCGGGCTTAGCGATTGCCGCCTCAGCTGATATGTTGATTACGTCTGACAAAGGCTGCATTGCCTTGCCAGAAATTGACGTAGGCTTGTTAGGTGGGGGCAGCCATGCTGCACGTTTGTTTCCACACAGCACGCTGCGCCGCATGATGTTTACAGGCTATCGCGTACAGGCCGACGAACTCTATCGCCTCGGTGTTGTTTTACAAGTCACCACGCCTGAAGGCTTAATGCCGGCAGCGCTTGAACTAGCCAACACCATTGCGAGTAAGAGCCCGCTGTCAGTGGGCCTCGCCAAACAAACACTCAACGCGATCGAAGACATGAGCTTGCGTGATGGTTATCGCTATGAACAGGATATGACTGCGGCGATCGCAAAAACCGAAGATGCCAAAGAGGCACAACGGGCATTCTTAGAAAAGCGTGCGCCGGTGTTTGTGGGGCGATAACTTCGAAGACCGCTTCTGGGCGAGACATCATGACAAATCAGATTGAAGTCTATGCAGGCACCGCCGGACACTCGGCTTGGTTTAGCAACGATCTGGGCCAAACTTGGGTGCATCCAAATAGTCATTCGGGTATGTATCTCGAGGCACGGGTGTGGTCCTACTGTTCGCACCTTGACGATCCAAACTTGCTTTATGCCGGTACCGATATGGGGTTGTTTCGCTGGGATGAACGTACCACTCGTTGGACTGCGCTTGCCTCACCGATGACTGACATCTGGGCCTTGGCACAGGATCCCGCAGATGCGCGTGTGCTCTATGCCGGAACTCGCCCCGCCGCGTTTTATCGCTCGACCGATGCTGGGTTGACCTGGAGTGAGCTGCCAACGCCTGGCATTCAAAAGTTTTCAGAGATCAATATGGGCCCGACGCGGGTCACACAGATCCTGTTTGATCCTCTTGATAACAACACCATCTGGGCTGTAGTCGAAATCGGTGGCGTGTATCGCAGTCTTGATCGCGGCAATACGTGGCAACTTAAAACTGAGGGGCTCGTATCCTGCGATATGCATGGCATCGCGATTGTGCACAATGCCTCGGGGCAGAAAATTCTTTATGCCACGACCAATCGCGGCTTGCATCGCAGCCTTGATAACGGTGAGACCTGGGTGTTTGTATTACTAGACTCGCCTTGGCAATACACCCGCGGGATCACGGTGCAGCAGGGCAACGCTTCAGTCATATTTTTAACGAATGGTAATGGGCCTCCCGGCAGCACAGGCCAATTGTGGCGCAGTCAGAATTATGGTTATGCGTGGCATAAGCTGACGTTGCCTGGCAACTTAAATAGCACCCCGTGGGCTGTGGCCACGCATCCGCATGATCCCCAACTATTGTTTACCTATACGAACTTGGGGCAACTGTTTCGCAGCACTGATGGCGGCAATCAGTGGCAGCGTTTGCCGCACGAATTTGGCGAGTTACGTACCCTGCACTGGCGGCCGACCCAGTATGCGACCGATCGGCCCGCACACTCGATCACGGTGCGCCCTCCGGTGACGGCGTAACAACTGAATGTCGCTAGAGCGATTCAGCGATTGAGCGACGCGCGTTAAATCAGGCAGCTCAGCGGACCACGCCTCAGCAACAAGCGAAGCCGCGCTTGATCTCTTAAAGCGCACGTCCGATTGCATCGCCCTCAGTCGTTGCTGCAAGAATATTTCTTGCAGCGCGGCAATCACCAATTGCATGCACCTCGACACCAGCTGCTTTGAGCGGCAGCGCCAACTCATCATTGGGTTGTCTGGGGGTTGAGTAGGCAAAGAAGGCAACGTTTTCGATACCCTTTAACGCACCACCATAAATACTGACGTATTGCAGTGTCGCTTCATTTTCAAAGCTATCGGTCCAGCGCGGCTCGACCGCATAGAGCACATCGATGCCTTTTTCATGAAAACGCCGGTAAATACCTTGGCGCGTCACCAGCGCGACCTCATCGGCAATCGTTGCACGCGGGGTCAGCACCACAACACGCTCAAACAAGGTGTGCAGGCGTTCGGCCGCAGCGTAAGTGCCTTCGGTGTGATCCATATCCAAAATCACCGCAGTCCCTGATTGCCGCTGTGTCACGCCTTCAAGTTCGCTCATGGCGCGACGCAAATCAGGGATCCAACCTTCTTGGCGCAAGTCCTCAGGCAACATGCGCGGCCAAATCATTGTTGAGCCCGTGGCAAGCACCACCGCCTCGGGCTTATATTGCAAAATCGTTTCAAGCGTTGCGTCTTGATTCAACTGATAATCAACACCTACACGAACGCCTTCAACATACTGATAATCATAGATACTGCTTAAGTCTTCACCACCGGGCAACGACACCAGTTGACGCACTTTACCGCCCACCTCAGACGCGCGCGTTAGCAAGGTCACTTGATGCCCACGTGCGGCAGCGATCCAGGCCGCTTCCAGCCCTGCAACTCCGCTACCCACAACGACCACCCGTTTTTTGATGGCGGCGGGTGTGAATACATCATCTAATTCATCGGGCATTGCCACCCGCGGATTATTGTCGCAAGCGATTGGTGCGTGACCGACGATTGTTTTCCAGCAAGTATTGCCACCCACGCAATACCGAATGCGCGAGGCTTGCCCCAATTGCGCTTTGCGCGACCAGGCCGCATCCGTAATCAGTGCTCGCCCGATCCCCACCAACTCGGCCTCGCCTTGCTCGATGATGGCATCGGCTTGGGCGGGGTCATTAATACGCCCCAGTGCCATCACCGGCACCTTACCTACCGATGCCTTTAAGGCCTTCAATGTCGCGGCATAAGGATTACGCTCTTTGTTGGCATCGGGAATATGCAGTTCGAGCGTTCTGGCGTGCGCGCCTTGCGCAAAGCAAACATAATCGATCAAACCTGTTTGCGTCACACGGGTCGCTATCTGTGCGGCGGCGGGATGATCAATGCTGCCTACAATGCCATCGTTACTCGGCAGC
>CAMEAW010000206.1 GCA_945911685.1 Bordetella parapertussis | reverse complement strand
CTCTTCTCGCAAGAAAGGTGCTTCTCCAGGAATCATCGGTGTATTGGCAATGCCACCGGGTATCAGTACGTTCACTGTGATACCTGAGCCGTGCAGATCGCTGGCCATCACGGCGCTAAGCCCCTCTGCGGCGGCCTTCGTTGGACCATCAGGGCAGTAGCCCTCTCTGAGCATGGTGCCTAAACTAGTTGTGACGTTGGTGATGCGCCCCCAACCGTCGCCAAGCATTCGCTTTGCCAACACTTGGCTGAGCAAAAAAACTGCATTCGCATTGACTGCGATTGCATTCATCCATTGTTCGGGAGTGACTTCATAAAACTTCGGCGGATGCCGATGATAGTCATTGCGAATCTGCCCCTGTCCGAGGCCTGCATTGTTGATCAAGATATTGACGCCTCCCAGCTTGTCTTCAATACGGTTAACCAACAACTGAGCATCGAAGCGGGTGAGATCCTCTGTAAATATCTCTAGACGTTCGGCATGCCCCGATTGATTGGCCAAGTGTTTGAGTGCAAGCAAGCTTTGCTCATCTCGATCGACGGCAGCGATGCGCATGCCCTTAGTGAGCAAACCCAAGGCCATTGCACGACCGATGCCCTTACCTGCCCCGGTAATGAGCGCAACAGGGGCGTTTGAAATGTTTGCTGTCATGTTATTTGACCTTGTATATTTTCGTATTATGATCATTTTAAATAGGTGAGCAGACACCAAAGCAACAACTCGGTGCTACCTACCCATCAATTTTATAAAAAACTAAAGAGACGCCCCATGTTTAAACGCATCAAGACCTACGTTACAGCGTGCACCCTCGCACTGGCTTCGGCCGTAGCCTGCGCGCAATACCCAGACAAACCGATACGTCTCATTATCCCGTTTCCGGCCGGCTCGGTCACCGATACGCTGACACGAGCGATCGCACCCAAACTGTCGCAACGGCTCGGTCAAAACATTATCATCGAGAACAAGGCAGGCGCAAACGGCGCTATTGCCGGCCAGTTGATTGCACGCGCTGCACCCGACGGCTACACCCTGATGATGGGTACCAATAGCCCGTTAGCGGGCGTACCCTTTTTAATGAAAGATCCGCCCTACAACGTGCTGACCGATTTCACGCCTATCGGATTTATTGGCAACTTCACACATTTTCTGTTGGTCAATCAAGAGCTACCCGTCAAAAACCTAAACGAGCTGCTTGCCTATGCGCGCGCCAATCCGGGTAAGTTGAACTTCGGGTCGGGACACACAGCGGCACTGATTTACGGGACCCAGCTTAAAACTCTAGGCAAGGTCGATATCGTGCAGGTGTCATATAAAGGCGAACCTGAGCAAACCGCCGACTTGCTCGCCAATCGTATACAACTGGCCTTCACCTCACCGGCCACATCAACAGGCTTCATTAAAGAGAACAGATTACGCGCACTGGGTGTCGTGCTCGATAAGCGCAGCCCAATTTTCCCGGACGTGCCGACGATGACAGAAGCTGGGTTATCTAATTTCATAAATATTAGCTGGATGGCGCTGGTAGGCCCTGCGAAACTTCCAAGGCCGATCGTTGATCTTCTTAATAAAGAACTCAACACGGTGCTCAACATGCCTGAAGTGCGCGAGCAACTCGCACGTCAGTCAATGGAAAGCGCCGGTGGCTCACCCGAAGAGCTTGATACGATTTTGAAAGATCAACTCGTAGTGTGGCAAAAGGCTTTGAACAGCGCGGGGATTAAGCCTGAGTGATTGGACGTTTAAAGAGACTCAGACAAGCTCCCTATGATTTACCCGTCAGAGTCTTTACACAGAATTATTCACAAGCTCTTCCTTGCTTAAATCCCCGCCCTAACCAGCGAGGTTTTACGCGCAAATCAGATCAAGTTATTCTGGCTTGATACCTGCAAACTTAATCACCTTTGTCCACTTTTCCGTGGCTTCGGCGATGATGGTTCCGAATTCTGCGGGGGTTCCTCCAAGCACAGTTCCGCCGAGCTCAGTAATACGGGCTTGAACCTTACTATCGGCAAGCCCCAGATTAACTTCTTTGTTCAGCATATTAATAATGTCAGTTGGGGTATCTTTTGGAGCTCCGATTCCAGCAAAACCACTCGCCTCATAGCCGGGAACGAACTCACCCACTGTTGGAATATCGGGCAAAACATCCAAACGGGATGCCGTCGTGACAGCTAAGGCGCGTAGTTTTCCAGCTTTAATCTGTTGGATTGACTCCGACAAGGGCGCGAAAACTACTTGTATATGGCCAGCGATCAGATCTGCAACAGCAGTTGCGCCTCCCTTGTAGGGCACATGGACTAGATTTAGCCCAGTCATCATCTTAAAAAGTTCGCACGTAATGTTCTGCGGTGTCCCTTGACCAGCAGATCCGTAGTTGATCTTGCCTGGGTTGGCCTTGGCATATGCGATGAACTCTGGCATCGTCTTGGCCGGGACTGAAGGATGAACGACTACAACGTAAGCTAGTCGAGCAGAGCATATAACAGGCGTGATGTCCCTTTTAAAATCGAAATTGAGATCAGTAAATAGGGCCGCATTTATTGCATGCGGTGTGACGATTTGTAAAAGAGTGTAGCCATCAGGCGGAGCTTTAATGACTGCCTCAGTTGCAATGTTGCCGCTTGCGCCTGCTCGATTTTCAACTATGAATTGTTGGCCAAGACGTTCCGAAAGCCATTGGCCCACCAAACGCGCCTGAATGTCAGTGGCTCCTCCAGCAGCAAAGCCAACAACAATGCGAGCCGGACGCGAAGGATAGGCTTGGGCAAAGCCAATTCGGCTAACTGCCGACAAAGCAGATGCACCCAAGGCCATTTGTAGGAACGAGCGGCGAGGAAATTTCATGATGACTCCTTTTAGTTTTTTTTCTGAGATCAAGATTCAATACTACCAATTTACCCGAGTTTCGCACAGCCGGCGCAATTGGTGAGGACAGCATCCGCTGAATGCTTTTTGCCGGCTTTTCAACGGAAATTGCCAAAAAAAAGTACCCAAGGTGCTTTTTTTGCTTGAACTACTTGGTGGGGAAACAGTGACAACATCACAAACCGCCTGAGGTGCCGAAATCTCAGGTTTTTTGCTTTTGGTCTGCGGGAGGGATACTAACTGCTCGTGAGTTGTTACTCTTTGGCAAGTATGAGCGGCAGCATCTTGCGTAAATCACCGTGTAAAGATGTCAGCGTGCTTTCAAATGAAAGCTGCAGCATATTCTCTTGAACTAATCTTGCCACGATTCGAGCTTGCGCTAAGTCGCGCGGTTTTTTAATCGTTTCTCGATTCTTTAGACCAGAGAGCCAAGCTTTATGCAATGCAAACGCTCGCGGGTCTGGCACTCGCATTGGCACAGGCCAACCGTCTTCATCAATGGCAATCGCGTCGAGTTTGGGAGCGTTCAGCAGCCACTGCAATCCCGGCACCTCGACTGCGACAAGATCAGACTCGGCGAAGGTAACAAGGTCAGTCGTATGCATGCCACGTGGTGCCGTAACCAGATCAACCATGAATTGCCCAGCATTGGCAGCTCGGTAGCCATTTTCACGAACGCACTCAAACGTTTTATCCGCATTTTTTAACAGCCCTAGCAGGCCGTTACCGTCTAGTTTGTCGGATACGACAGTCATTTTTTTACGGCCATCGTAGAGCAAGTCAACGTCACCTGAAGCAAGTAATTCGAGTAAAAAATGAGCACCTCCCTCTGCCTCATAGGCATACAGTGCTTGAGTACCAATGACAGTAAAGCTGTCGTACACGCCAGCTCGCTCGAGTTCGCGAAGCACGCGAGCCACAACACGAGGGACACGATTTAACCTCAAGGCTTTGTTGAGTCTAGCTTGCTCTTGAATTTTTTCGGTAATTAAATGAAGTCGCTCTTTTGCCGCTTGGCGTCCAGCAGAAAATACCGCTAATAACTCCTCGGTTTGCGCCGACCTTGGCCCAAACGACTTACCGTTGCCACGTCGATCTCGATCTTTGAACAGGTATTCCGTACCACGTACCGTTTTCCAGCGCATACCGTATGTGTAGGACGCAGCATGGCTCTGAGCAGCACGATAGTTTTCGTAAAGCTGCGAGGTATTGACTTGGTGAAGTCGCTGTTGATTCGATAGTGATTTCAAGTTGTTTCCGGCAAAAGAATTATTTTGTTATTTTGCCGGAAACATACCATTAAATCAATAGATATTTCCGGCGCAGTTGGTTTATTCAGTTTTTGCCGGAAACGCATTCGAAGGTCATCAAGTAAGTATGCACCGCAGTTTGGGCCAACTGGAGAACGAATGGCGTCTTTTGCCATGTTTGATGGGGCTGCAATTTTGATGAACATTGCTCACCCCGTTAATAAGGTAGAGCCTGTTCTGGCGGGGCAGCAAGAACAACATCACAAACCGCCTGAGGTGCTGAAATCTCAAGTTTTTTGGTTTTGGTCTGCGGGAGGGATACTAACCGCCATAAAAATAATTAAGATTAAGTTAGTCAGCGAAACTCAGAACCACTTAAGCGGGTTACAGAATGAATTTACTTTTTGCACAACCATCATATTCAGTTCAAACGATGCGCAGGTCGTAAATAGATGACGTTGC
>CAMEAW010000205.1 GCA_945911685.1 Bordetella parapertussis | reverse complement strand
ACGATTCCGGGCAGGTCGGATAGCTTGAGTGTTCGTGTGACAAAGAAACCCAATATCAGGGCGTACACCACCGCAATCGCTGAACCTTCGGTTGCAGTGAAGGCACCGCCCACGATGCCGCCGATGACAAGCACGGGCATCGCCAACACCATCACTGAACGCTTAAGTTCTTTAACAACTGCACTAAAACGAAAGGCCTCGCCTGTATCGGCCCAACCGCGGCGCTTCACAATCCAGCTACACAAAAACATAAAACCGATCGTGATCACAACGCCAGGTACGAAGCCTGCCATAAACATGCCACCCACAGACACTGAAGGCCCCGCCATAAAGGCGTACACAATCATCGCTGCAGATGGTGGAATGATCGGCCCGAGGTTGGCTGCGGCCGCCACGATCGCGGTGGCAAAGCCCTTGTCATACGCCTTGGTGAGCGACGGCACTAAAATTGAAGACAACGCACTCGCATCTGATACCGCCGTGCCCGACACCGTCGCCAAGCCAGCCCCTGCGAGCATGGTCACGTGCGCCAAGCCGCCACGCACACGGCCCACCAGGGTATTGGCCAACGCAATCAGTCGTTCAATGATGTTCGCCTTAATCATCAGCTCGCCGGCCAACATAAAAAATGGTATCGACATTAGTGGAAACGAATTGACAGAGTGCATCATGCGTTGCGGCACCATCGAAAAATCAACGCCACCAACCCACAACGCAATCATCGAGGCCACGCCCATCGCAAAAGCGATCGGCAAACCAAACAACGCTAGCAACATAAAACCGACAATGACAAACAAGCTCATTCTGCACCCCCAACAGCGGCGACAGGCGCACCTTCGATTGCGATGCGCACCAAGTGCAAGGCCGAGACCAACGCGCCAATCATGATGGGCACGATAAACCACCCCACACTTACATCGAGCGTTGCCATCAACTCATCCCATTGCTCGCGCGCAACGCCCAAAGCGGCCCAGGCGATCGCGCCCATCATCAGTGCCGCAACCACTGAGCCGCCGCGCTTCACGCCCTCGCGCACTGACGCTGGAAACTTATCGATGATGATATCGATACCGATATGTCCGCCCTGACGAACCCCCAGGGGGATCGCTAAAAATATCGTCCAGACAAACATCAGACGACCCAACTCGTCAGCCCAGTCAAGCGAAGTGTTTAACGCATACCTTAGAAAGACCTGCGACGACACTACGCCCACCATGACGGCGAAGGTGACGAGCAAGCAAGCGATCAGCGCCTCATCTAACCAGGACAACACCTTACCCAAGAGCGGGCGTGTGTCGTAAGTCACGCTAAGTGTGTGCGAAAGCATATTTAGATCACCAAAAAAATAATGCGAATTGACCAAGTCACAAAAACGAAACAGGGGTGACCAACTCACCAAAACGAAGCAAACCTAACGTATTGCAAGCGCCTGCGTTTAAGCCTACGTATTGCAAGCGCCTGCGTTAATGCCTACGTATTTTTTTGTTGCGCTAGCCAAGACTTATTTCTTAGCTTCCGCCACAACTGAGTTCTAGTGACTTCAGCCACGACTTATTTTTTTGCGGCGTCAGCCAAAACCTGATTCACCAGTGCTTCTCCAGCACGTTTTTTTACGCCTTCGATCACCGGCAAGGTCGCCAAGCGCATCTCTTCAAAAGCCGCAGGTGTGATTTCGGTATAGGTCATGCCCGTCTTGAGCTTGGCCAACGCATCCTTTTCATCTTGCTCAGCCAACTTACGCTGATGCGCAACAGTCGTGGTCATCGCCCCACGCACAGCGTTTTGAAACTCAGGCTTGAGTTGATCAAACGCTTTTTTACTGGCGAGCACAACGATGAAATCAAAAAAGTGTCCAGAGTTCGACAGCTGCTTTTGCACCTCTGAAAAACGGTTGGCGTTAATCACTGTGTAGGGGTTTTCTTGCCCATCAATCACTTTTTGCTCTAGGGCTGAGTACAACTCTTTGACATCCATCGCAACTGGGTTGGCGCCTAGGGCACGAAAGGTCGCCAGATGTGTCTCGTTGGGCTGCAAGCGGATCTTCATGCCTTTTAAGTCGGCCATCGTACGAATCGGTAGTTTGCTATTGGTGATGTGGCGCATTCCGAGTTCCATCCAGCCCAGCACGATAAAGCCTTTCTCTTGCAACTTTTTATCGATCGCCGTTCCGACCGGGCCATCGATCACGCGCATCGCGACTTCGCGATTTGAAAATACAAACGGCAAGCTAACCGCCTCGATCTCGGGCGCAATGCGCGACAAGAACGCTGCACCCACCCAGGTCAACGCCAACGTGCCTGAACGGACTGCATCGACGTTCTCTTTGGCTCCACCTAGCTGCATGGCTGGAAACACATCAACCACCAGCTGATTATTGGTCAGACGCGCAACTTCTTTCTTGAAGACTTCATCGACCGCAACGCTGCTGGGGTGCTGTGTCGCGAAGTTGCCAGCAATCTGCAGTTTTTGTTGCGCCCATACGGTTGTAGAACCTAGCGCGAGCGCTACCGTGGCTAAGGTGACCGCGAGCTTACCGAATCGTTGTGTAGAAAATATCATGATGACCTCTTGGGTTAGGTATGAATCAGTTGGAAGCGTTACCAGAAAGCAAGCGAACCAAGGCAGGACTCAGCCCCTTGTTCGGCTTTTGAGGAGGCGGCGCAAAACTACCGGCGGTGGTTGCGACGGGCTGCAAGGCAAACAGCGTCTGTGCGTGCTGCACCGCGCTTGAGACACCATCGACCACAGGCACCGGAAGTTGCTCTCGCACGGTTCTAGCCAAACCGGCCAACGGTGCGCCGGCCAAAATAATGACATCTGCACCGTCTTCAACCACGCAGCGCTTGGCCAAGGCCACCAAACGCTGCCCTTGATCAGCCTGCACCGAACCAATATCGGCCAGTGGTTCGTCTAATGCGCGTATGCTGCACAGCCTGCTCGACAAACCGTAGCTATCCACGGTTTCGCGATACCAGGCGCGGATGCGCTGAGAGATCGCTACGATTGAAAATTTTTGGCCCAACAACATCGCAGAGGCTAGGGCAGCCTCGGTGAGACCGGTAACCGGGCACTTTAATACTTCGCGCAGCGCAAGCAAGCCCGGATCACCAAAAGCAGCCACCACCACAGCGTCATAGGTGCCTTCGAGCTCTGCCGCCCGTTCGGCCGCAGCGTAGGCGCCAACCATCGCCTCAAACCGAGTCTCGATGTACGCCACACCAAAGGCTGCCGTCGCAACAGTGATCTGCGTCTGCGGCGAGGCGCTACGCAGGGCCTCGCTGCGTATCAACTCTGACACGCTGTCTGAAATATTTGGATTAATTAAGAGAAGGCGCATAGAGACGACTGTGTTTAAACGCGTTTAGCGGTGATCGTCGGAGCGCCACCGCGCAGAAACTGCCCGCGCCCCTTTTGACCATAAAAATGCGTACCGTCCCACACGACCTCGCCGCGCAACAGCGTCATGCCTGGCCAGGCTTTCAGCTCAATTCCCTCATAAGGGGTGTAGTCGACCGCGTGATGCAAATTGGTATTTTGAATGGTCACCGCACGCTCATCCCAAATCACCAAATCGGCGTCGCTGCCAATGGCAATCGTCCCTTTGCGTGGATGCAAGCCGTACGCCTTTGCAGCATTGGTCGAGGTTAGCTCAACAAATTTGGACAAGGTAATGCGTCCGCCCAGCACGCCCTCTGAATAAAGTAGGGGCATTCGCGTTTCTAAGCCTGGGATTCCGTTTGGGATGTATTTAAAGTCAACTTCTTTGCCGTCAGGTTTTTTACCCTCGGGGCTGTCGTAATTGAAAGGTGCGTGATCAGACGAAAACACGGTAAACAAACCATCGTTCAAGCCGTCCCAGATGACCTCTTGATTCGCCTTGTCACGTGGAGGTGGGCTACACACACACTTGGCACCCAGATAGCTATCATCCAACCCTAAATCGGCAGCCGTTAAGAACAGATATTGCGGACAGGTCTCGGCCAAGATCTTCAGGCCATGCGCCCGCCCCCAGCGAATCTGTTCGACCGCTTCGCGACCTGACACGTGCACGATCAAAATCGGCACATCCACGAGCTCTGACAAGGCAATTGCGCGATGCGTCGCCTCGCGTTCGACCAGCATCGGGCGCGAATGGGCATGAAACCGTGGCGCAGTTTGACCAGCAGCCTCGAGCCGGCGTGTTAGCCATTCAATGCAGTCTGAGTTTTCGGCGTGAATCATCGCCGTCGCACCGTGCGTGCGCGCCACCGACAACACATCCAGAATCTGACCGTCGTCGAGTTTCAAGTCGTCGTAGGTCATGTAAATCTTGAACGAGCTGTAGCCTTCGCGGATCAAGGCAGGCAGTTCATTTTTCAAAACGTCGGGTGTTGGATCACTGACAATCAAGTGAAACGAATAATCGATGTGCGCTTGTCCGTTGGCGCGCTGATGATAATCATCGACCGCAGCACGAATCGACTGACCTTTGACCTGTGAGGCAAAAGGGATCACCGTAGTTGTGCCGCCACAGGCGGCAGAACGGGTGCCCGTATCAAAGTTATCGGCCATCTTGGCGGGCGGTGGCATGGGCTGATCTAGGTGGCA
>CAMEAW010000204.1 GCA_945911685.1 Bordetella parapertussis | reverse complement strand
GCGCTGAAATCACGTGGCGCACATGTCACCGTATTTGAGGCAGCCCCTATTGCGGGCGGACGCGCACGGCGCGTGGATGACCTCAACATGGGCGCGATCGACAACGGTCAGCATTTATTACTGGGCGCATACTCCGAAACGCTTGTACTGCTCAAACAACTGCATCCTGGATATCCTTCAAGTGAGTTCTTGCAGCGAACGCCCCTGCACCTTGAAAGTGCAGACGGAGCGTTTTGTCTAAAAGCCGTCAACGTCCCGGCACCGTTTCATACTCTGCTGGGGCTACTAAACGCACGTGGTTTGTCGTGGCAAGACCGCTGGCAGGCTATTCGCATGATAGTTGTATTGAAACAAAAACGATGGCGGGCCCCAGCGCTGTTCAGTGTTGCGCAATTGCTTGAGCAACATCAGCAATCGGCGCTGCTATGCCGTAGGCTTTGGATACCTTTATGCCTGGCCAGTTTGAATACTTCAAGCGATCAAGCCTGCGCGCAATTATTTTTAAATGTCTTGCGCGATAGCCTAGACGCACCACGCCATCACTCTGACATGCTGGTCCCAAGCATAGACTTAACTGCGCTATGGCCCCAGGCAGCGGCGGATACGGTGAACATGCGCTATCGGCATATTGTGCGCGAGGTTGGCCCGACCGCTACGGGTGTCAGCATCGATGGCGAAGCCTTTGAAGGCTGTGTCTTAGCGACCCCGCCTTATGCCTGCGCGCGCATTTTGAAGCCCAGCGAAAGCGGTGAGGCGAGCGACACCTTACTGGCCCAACTAGGCGCCTTTCAATATCGCTCGATTGCAACACTCACGTTGCAATTAGAAGCAGCCTGGCAACTCCCCCAACCGCTCTTATTGCTAGACGAAGAGCCGGCGCGGGGTCACTTCGGTCAATGGGTATTTAAACGCCCACAAGCAAATAACCAAATAAGCGTGGTCGTTAGCGATGCCGCCGATTTTTTAAAGCATGATCGCACAAGCTTTGTGGACAGTATTGCGGAGCAGATTCGCGAGCAGGTGCAACGCCATCCAACCGCGCGTCACAGTGCACGACCGCCAATGCCTGCAATTAGGTCGCACCGCCTCATCGTTGAAAAACGCGCCACCTTTGCAGCGGTGCCTGGCTTACAACGCCCGAGCAATCAAAGCCCGTGGCCACGCCTGAGTTTGGCTGGCGACTGGACAGACACCGGCTACCCAGCCGTACTTGAAGGTGCCGTGCGCAGCGGAAAGCAAGCTGCAAGAACGCTGATCGAAGCATTACATCGCAGCAATGATTAGCGCGACGCTGACAGAAGCATAACAACGTAGTGATGGTGTGCGTGACAAAGACCGAATCTCGACAACGTAGTGATGAGCTGACAGAAGCATAACAACGTAGTGATGGTGTGCGTGATACTGATCGCACTCTCGCGGCTGTGTCGACGGCGAGTTAGCTCTGCAGTGCGCGCGCGGTGTATAAGCCCAACAACGTCAAGGCCAGCGAACCGGCGAGGCTGAACCCAGAATACATGGCCGCCATCGCCAAACGCCCTTCTTCAAGAAAGGCCACCGTCTCGGCCGAAAACGTTGAGAAGGTGGTGAGCCCACCTAAAAAACCAGTCACAATAAACAGGCGCCAAAAGGGTGGCCACTCGGGGTGCGCGGCGACAACCCCGACCACCAAGCCGATCAGATATCCACCGATCATATTGGCGGAAAAAGTCCCCCAAGGGATTGCATCAGCATGCCGATTGAGCCAAAGCCCAAGCACCCACCGCAACCACGCACCAAACGCTGCCCCAACCGCAATCGCAACAAAGTGAAAGGGTGTAAACAGCGCCATCGCTATGCGCTCGCGTGCTCGGCGATGTAAGCTCGCACACTTGCCACATCGCAAGGCAACACGGTCACTTTTTGCGGTAACGACTCGAGATTTTCAAGGCCAAGCGGTACCGGTGCGGGGCGCCCGAGCGCCTCTTCAATGACCTCTGAAAACTTTGCTGGCAAAGCTGTTTCTAGCACCAGCATCGGCACGCCCTGTTCAACAAAAGGCGCGGCCACTTTCACACCATCGGCGGTATGTGGATCGATCAAGATACCGGTACGATCCATGACCTGCCGAATTGTCGACAAGCGATCTTGATGGGTACTCGTACCCGATACAAACCCATAGCGTTCGGTCAGCTCGGGCAGGTAAGCCGACAAATCAAACGAACCCTGTGAGGCGAGCTGTTGCCAGAGCTGGGCGACCCGGTCAGCGTCACGCCCGACTAAGTCAAATACAAAGCGCTCAAAGTTTGAAGCGCGTGAAATATCCATCGAAGGGCTTGAGGTTAAAAACGTTTGCGCGGCAGAGCGAGGCCGATAAATACCTGTGCGAAAGAATTCATCCAGGACATTGTTTTCGTTGGTGGCCAAGACCAAGCGCCTGATCGGCAAGCCCATGCTGCGCGCGATATGCCCAGACAAGATATTGCCAAAATTGCCCGAAGGCACAGCAAACGATACAGGCTGCCCTGGGCCAGAGGTGGCTCGCAGCCAACCGTGAAAGTAGTACACGATTTGGGCGGCAATACGCGCCCAGTTAATTGAGTTGACTGCACCCAAATGGTATTTATTTTTGAAAACCAAATCGCCAGCAAGCGCCTTAACAACGTCTTGCGCTTCGTCAAAGACCCCTTTGACCGCAATATTATGAATATTGGCGTCTTGCAGTGAATACATTTGTGCGCGCTGAAAAGCGCTCATGCGGCCATAGGGCGAAAGCATAAACACAGCGACGCTGTCTTTACCACGCATCGCGTATTCGGCGGCTGAACCGGTATCGCCCGACGTCGCACCCAAGATGTTGAGCGTGGCACCACGAGTATGCAACACATGCGGAAACACCTGCCCTAAGAACTGCATTGCCATATCTTTAAAGGCCAACGTCGGCCCCTCAGACAAGCCTAAAAGCGACAGGCCATCGTACAAGGGCCGCAGCGGAACGATCTCGGCGCTTTGAAAAATTTCGGGGCGATAGGCCGCCTGCGTCAGGGCCTTGAGTTGAGTCGTCTCGATGTCACTGATAAATAGCGACAGTACCTCAGCCGCAAGCGCGTGGTAGGGCAAGCCGCGCCAAGATTCGAGTTGGGCTACAGACACCTGTGGCACGCTTTCTGGCATCGCTAACCCACCATCGGGTGCCAGGCCTTCAAGCAAAATATCTGAGAAGCCTTGGGCTGACATGCCACCACGGGTTGAGACGTACTTCATGACAGGCTTTCCATACGCAAGCGTGTGACACGTGAGCGCACGAAAGGCAAGGCTTCAATTTTTACAATCGCAGCATTGACATTACGCTCGATCGCCTCGTGTGTTAAGAAAATCAGTTCGGCGTCAGCGCCTTGTTCAGCAGGTTGCTGAATCATCGAGCCAATCGAAATCTTGGCATCGGCTAACACACGCGCCAACTCAGCAAGCACACCCGGCTGATCGGCCACCGTGAGGCGTAAATAATAAGAGGTGACCACATCATCGATCGACAAAATCGGCGTATCGGACATTGCATCAGGCTGAAACGCCAAATGGGGCACGCGGTGCTCAGGATCTGCCGTATGCAGACGCGTGACGTCGACCAAATCAGCGACCACCGCCGAGGCAGTGGGCTCTTCGCCAGCACCTTTGCCGTAATAAAGCGTTTGTCCTACGGCGTCGCCGCACACCAGCACTGCGTTCATGGCGCCCTCGACATTCGCCAACAGCGATTTGACGGGCACAAGTGCTGGGTGCACGCGCAATTCGATCCCCTCGGGCCGTCGCTTGGTGATCCCTAACAACTTAATGCGATAGCCAAGACGTTCAGCCAACTTGATGTCTTCGGCGGCCAGTTGAGAGATACCTTCGATGTACGCTTTATCAAACTGCACCGGGATACCGAAGGCTAAGGAAGCCAGCAGCGTTAGCTTATGCGCGGCATCCACACCTTCGATATCAAAGGTTGGATCGGCCTCGGCATAACCAAGCTTTTGCGCCTCGGCCAATACCGTTGCGAAGGACAAACCACGCGCACGCATCTCAGACAGAATGAAATTGGTCGTGCCATTAATGATGCCGGCTACCCACTGAATTCGGTTGGCGGTTAAGCCCTCGCGAATGGCTTTAATAATTGGGATGCCACCTGCCACCGCAGCCTCAAAGGCAACCATCACGCCGCGCGCCGAGGCTGCAGCAAAAATTTCAGTGCCGTGTTTCGCAAGCAAGGCCTTATTGGCCGTGACGACATGCTTGCCTTGTGCGATCGCTTCAAGTACGAGCTCACGCGCCAAGGTATCGCCGCCGATCAGCTCGACTACGATATCAATCGAGGGGTCACGCACGACCTCGAAGGGGTCAACGCCCACCACGAGCCCCGAGCCCAACAATTTGCGCGCTTTGACTACATCGCGTACCGCTACACGCGTCACTTCAATCTTGCGGCCCGCACGGCGGGCAATTTCTTGGGCATTGCGCGCCAACACCTTATAAGTGCCACCACCCACCACGCCTAAACCTAACAAACCAACTTTGATTGAATCCATTACAGCAACCCGTCCTTGCGAAACATTTCTTTAATGCCGCGTACCGCC
>CAMEAW010000203.1 GCA_945911685.1 Bordetella parapertussis | reverse complement strand
GATAGCAGCCAAGGCTTGGCCTTGAGCCAATCCTATGAAACCTTAGCCCAGGCCTTGGCCTCCGTGAAGCAGCTATCGCAGTGGAAGGTAGGTGACATTACCGAAGTCGACCCCAATGTGAAATACAAAGTTGAGTTTCGTTTCCGCTTGGACTTAAGCCAACTGCCGCGGCCGTTTCAAATTGGTGCGATTGGGCAGTCGGAGTGGAGCGTACAAGCGCAAGCTCGAACCGCCGTTTTACCTGAGCCGAAATAAATGACAGACGCGGTAGTTATCCCCAAAGAAATAAGCCGATCGCGGTTGACGCAAAGCGCGATCGCCATTGCTGCCACGGCGATGGTGTTGATTGGTTTGGTCTTGCTGTATTTGTTAACGCAAGCCACCAATAACCGCGACTTATACGAACAAACCTATTCACAACTTTTTACAATCAATGTCGTCGTGGCGGCACTGCTTTTGGCGGGAATTGTGTGGGTCGGCGTGCGCTTGTATTTACGGGTACAGCAAGGGCGTTTTGGCAGCCGCCTCTTGGTCAAAATCGCAACTATTTTTGCACTCGTCGGAGTGGCCCCTGGCGTCTTGATCTACATTGTTTCTTACCAATTTGTATCGCGTTCTATTGAGACGTGGTTTGACGTGAAGGTGGAGAGTGCCTTGGAGGCCGGACTCAACTTAGGCCGCGTCACGCTTGATACCCTGTCCAATGACTTAGCCGCTAAAACACGCAGCGCCACATCGCAGTTATCGGACAACAACGCGCTAGCGCCTGCCTTGGTCTTAGAACGCGTTCTAGATCAACTTGATGCGACCGAGGCCACCCTGTGGGGCCCAAACGGAACGCTGATCGCCAGCGCCGGACAGTCTAGCTTTCAACTGAGCCCAGACCAACCTAGCGCGAGCCAATTCCGTACCGCTCGCGCAGAAAAATCGCTGGCGTGGGTTGAAGGTTTGGAAGAGGTGTCAAACAACAAAACCAGTAAACCGCGCATCAAAGTGTTGGTCCCAATTTCTAGTTCTAGTGTGGGCCTCATGGTGGAGCAGCGGTTTTTACTAATACAAAAAACATTGCCATCTAACTTTGTTTTGAACGCGTTGGCCGTTGAAAGCGCCAACCGGGAATACCAAGAGCGTGCAATTGCCCGCTCTGGTTTAAAGCGCATGTATATCGGCACGCTCACTTTGAGTTTGTTTTTAGCCGTCTTTGGCGCTGTTTTGTTGGCGGTTTTACTAGGCAACCAAATTGCCCGGCCCTTATTGGTTTTAACCGAAGGCGTGAGCCAGGTCGCAGCGGGCGATTTAACGCCTAAGCTGGCGATGCAAGGCAACGACGAGCTCGGTGGACTGACCCGTGCTTTTGCAGCGATGACCCAGCAGCTCTCAGATGCGCGGTTTACTGTTCAACGCAGTATGGAACAGGTGGACTCCGCCCGCGCAAACCTTCAGACCATTCTGGATAACCTGACCTCTGGGGTGATGGTGTTACAGACAGACGGAGCTATTCGCTCTTCCAACCCCGGAGCGGCCCGTATTTTGCAAGTCGCTGCGCTTGATTTTCAAGATAAAAAAATCAGTGAACTTTCTGGCCTTGAAGCTTTTGGGCTGGGCGTACAACAACAGTTTTCTGAATTTTCTCAGCGACTCGAACCCCAAGGCCAAGACCATTGGCAGCATTCATTTGAGTTGGGCGCCGTCTCGGGCACTATATCAGGGGGTATGGGCGGGCAGCCAGAGCGCTCTTTAACATTGATCGCACGCGGTGCTTTTTTGCCAGACCAAAGTCGCTTGTTGGTGTTTGATGATATTTCAGACATTGTCTCCGCACAGCGGGCCCAAGCGTGGGGAGAGGTCGCACGCCGCTTAGCCCACGAAATTAAAAATCCGTTGACGCCTATTCAGCTCTCAGCGGAGCGCCTAGAGATGAAGTTGTCAGGAAAGCTCGAACCCACGGAGCAAGTGATTTTGACCAAGTCTGTCAAAACCATTGTCGACCAAGTCGATGCCATGAAGCGCTTGGTCAACGATTTCAGAGACTATGCGAGGTTGCCTGCCGCAGAACTCAAGCCCGTGGATTTGAACGCTCTAGTAAGCGACGTTTTGCAGTTGTACGAATCTGCAAGCGTGCCGATAACAACCGACTTGGATTTAAATATTCCCTTAGTCACCGGAGACGCGCAGCAACTGCGCCAAGTTTTACACAACCTGCTACAAAATGCCCAAGATGCCAGCGAGCAAACGCAAGCGAGCAGTGGAGCTGCCAAGACGGTTGTTGTTCGGACCCAATGGGTGCCTGCCTCAGAGCGCGTGCGCTTGAGTGTGCTTGACCAAGGCGCTGGTTTTCCGGATCACATTCTCAAGCGGGCGTTTGAGCCCTACGTTACAACTAAAGCACGCGGAACTGGCCTTGGCCTGGCCGTGGTTAAGAAAATTGCGGACGACCATGCCTCGCGCATCGATATCAGCAACCGTATCGCAGAGGGCCTCGTGGTAGGCGCACAAGTGTCGTTATCATTGGCAACTGTAAACCCTGCGAGCACCTGAGTTTTTCTCCTTAGCAATATTGGATCCTAGATAAATCATGGCAAACATTTTGGTAGTGGATGACGAGCACGGCATTCGTGACTTGCTGTGGGAAATTCTCAATGACGAAGGCCACAACGTAGAGCTAGCTGAAAACGCCGCCCAGGCTCGCGCGGCCCGTTTGCGTGAGCGCCCTGATTTGGTCTTGCTCGATATTTGGATGCCCGATACCGATGGGGTGACATTGCTTAAAGAGTGGGCGACCACAGGGCAACTCACGATGCCCGTGATTATGATGAGCGGACATGCCACGATTGAGACGGCCGTAGAGGCTACCAAAATCGGCGCACTCGCATTTTTAGAAAAACCTGTCACTTTGCAAAAACTACTTAAAGCAGTAGAGCAGGGTTTGATACGCAGCAAGCCTCGCAAATTGGAGATGTCTGCGTCCATTAGCGCGGGGACAGGGGGCGGAGCCAATCAAGCCCATGCTGGCTCCGACGCCCAGTCCGCAGACGACGGCAAAGGCCCCAAACAAACATTTGATTTAGACCGACAACTTCGCGACGTACGCGACGAGTTCGAACGCGCGTACTTTGAGTTTCACTTGCAAAAAGAAGCCGGCTCCATGACTAAAGTCGCCGAGCGAACCGGTCTTGAGCGTACCCATCTGTATCGCAAACTTAAACAGCTTGGGGTGGATGCGACGCGTGGGAAACGAAGCGGAATCTGATTTCTAACTGCTATAATTTGCGGCTTGGCCTGGTAGCTCAGTCGGTAGAGCAGAGGATTGAAAATCCTTGTGTCGGTGGTTCGATTCCGCCCCGGGCCACCATCTATATCTCATCAAATAGATTTTCCTTATAAGGCGCAGTGAAAAAATGAAATTGGATAACTCAACGGAATCCGATGAAATTGATTTAAGTCAGCTGCTGCACACCATTTGGGTATCCAGAAAAGTAATTGCTTTAATTGCAGCTGTATTGGGCCTCGCAGGTTTAACGGCGGCCCAAATTTCTACTAGATTTGTTTCTGAAGGAGTGGTTCAAACCGATCAGATCAATGCGAATCAAATAAACGCTAACAACGCTAACAACGCTAACAACGCTAACAGCTTTAGCTTTAACGCCAATAACGCCAATAACGCCAATAACGCCAATAACGCCAATAACGCCAAAATTAGCGCTTCTAACTACAAGCGCTATGAAAGTTTTTTACTAACGGCGCCTAACCTCGAAAAGTTTTTGGCAAATAATGCATTTCTAAATCCAGAAGTTGCGATATTCCTTGAAGGTTTGGCTAAATCTCCAGTGAGTTTGAAAGAAGCTATAAAACCAGAATTTGCTTTTACTGACAAAGATCAAAAATCACTGGGTGTTAAATCTGCCTCTAACGATGCGGGTGCGATGATCGGTGTTCGTATCCGATTTGAAAGCGATAGTCCGACTCAAGGCGCCCCCGTAGTCGCTTTAGGAGACTATGTGCGAGACACTATTCTTCGTGTGGATATGGAGGCAATGGTTTTTGAAAAATGTTTGCAAAATCAGACCATGGACCAAAGCATGCGCATTGAGAAAATCAGAGATGATTTCAAGATTACGCAAGAAGAAAAGCGTGCACAAACCCTGCGCGCCTTAAGATCCACAGATAAATCAGATGCGCGACAAGTAGTTTCACTTGATAACGGCGGTGCCCGTTACTTATCCCCTCAGGCGCAACTCAATGCGGTTGAAATCAGCATTTCAGAGCTTAAGCTGGCCCAATCTAATCGCGACAACGAAGTTAGATTAAGTGAACTAAGAAAAGCATACTATTGCGGAGCAAAAAGCGTGCTCGAGAAACCGATTAACACGCCTGAAGTCATCGTTGAAATGCAGAAAACCCAAGACTCAGTTTTTAAAGATCTAGATAAAAAGGATCCGATCGTTTTACAGGCTGCTACTGAGTTCGAGCTGCAGCGTGAGACTTGGAGCGTAAGTTATCTCAAAGGTATGCGATTTGTGTCGCCGCCTGAAACTAGCGAGATTAAAACGCGCAAGTTAGGACGTGCTACCGGTTTAATGCTGGGGGTCTTACTTGGTGGATTTTTAGGAATACTTTTCGTTTTTATCCGAAATTGGTGGAAGTCTCATCAAGCGGAGATCACCGCCGCATAAAAGTAAAGGGCC
>CAMEAW010000202.1 GCA_945911685.1 Bordetella parapertussis | reverse complement strand
CACTGTACGCCCTATGTTGGCGGTGAAGTGGTTTTATCGCCAGTTTCATTCGATTTGAAGGGAATACCCTCTCAGAGGGAATACCCTTTCAAAAATTGCAATAGCAGGTGACATTGCGCAATATTGGGAGGGAAGCACGTGTTCGGCTTAGACGGTTCAGCTGAATCAATCCATACTCAGTTTCAACGATTCTAAGGCTCAGGGGTGTCTGAGCGAATCCGTCTGTCAAGGATTTAAAAAACACCTTTGCGATTTTTGTACGTCGCAGAGTGCGCTCGTTATGTTTCTCGATGCATCTTGTTATAAAAATCAAGCATTGCGACAACGTCTTGGCCTCGGTAGCCAGCGGCTAGACCCATCGCCATCATTTCGCGAATGACCGATGCGGCTGGAGTGGGGTGGTTCATTGTTCGGCCAAACTCAATGGCCAGCGCTAAATCTTTTTCACCTAGTTCTAGTTTAAACCCAGGCTTGAAGTTGCCTTGAATCGCATTTGGAAAGCGCTTCAAAAAATGATGTGAGCGTCCGCCTGAGCCAGACAATACTGAGAACAACAGCTCTGGTTCGACCCCTGCTGCGGTGCCTAATGCGAAGGCTTCGGCTGCAACCAGAATATTACCCATTGCCATCATGTTGTTGACCAGTTTGACCGTCTTGCCGGTACCCACCACGCCTGTAAAGTGATAGGCAGAGCTCAAGGCTTTTAATATTTCGTCGACTTCAGCGATATCCTCGGCGTTGCCTCCAACCATCAATACTAATTGTCCGGTGGCAGCTTCCTCTGGGCCTCCACTGACGGGTGCATCAATCATTCGTACGCCTTTTTCGTGCGCGGCGCTTGCGATTTGTCGCATCGTTTCAGGGTCAATCGTACTCAGCTCGATTCCAAAATTACCCGGCTTTGCGTATTGCAAGATGCCTGTGGGGCCTAGCCAAGCTTGGCGCGCGGTATCCGCGTTAGGCACACTGCTTAAAATCACCTGCCGATCGTGCAGCGCAAGTTGCAAATCGCCTTGTGTCTTTAAGCCGCTCGCTTCAGCGAGTGCACGGCTTTGCGCACTGATATCAAAACCCAATACATCAAAGCCCGACGCACTCAAGCGTCTTGCCATGCCACTGCCCATTTGTCCGATACCTACAAAGGTGAGGGCATGTTTCATTTTTTCTCCGAGTGTGTTTGTCTGAGCGGACAGGTTAATTCATGACGATGCCGGCAGTTTTCACAATGCTTGCATATTTTGCTGACTCAGTTTGCATCAGCTTGCTGAGATCGTCTGGTGAACCGCCAAGGGCTTCAAACGATAGTTCTGCAAACCGCTCTTGTAGCGCGGGCAGGGCAAGGGTGCGCTTGAGTTCTTGGAAAAGCTTTTGCGTGATGTCGGCAGGCATTTTTGCTGGCCCCCATATCCCGTACCAAGAAGGCAATTCAAAGCCAGGCAACCCGCTTTCAGCCACAGTGGGCGTCTGAGGCAAACTTGAGGCACGCTTGGCACTGGTTACGGCCAGCACCTTGAGGCGTCCAGATTTGACATGCTGGATCGCTGACGGGACAGGTTCAACCATTGCGGTGGTATGCCCGGCGATGACATCGGTGAGCGCAGGGCCACCGCCTCGATACGCGATAACTGGCATTTTTAAGCCAGCACGTTGGTTGATGAGTTCTTCCGCTAAATGTCCTGTTGTGCCAATACTTGAGGCTGCCCAGTTGTATTGACCCGGTTTGCTTTGAACCAGTTTGATGAATTCTTCGAAAGTCGAGGCCGGAAATTCAGCCCGTACAACGACGAGTTGTGGCACATAGCCGATATAGCAGACTGGGGTGAAGTCTTTAATGGGATCGAACGGCACAGCGTTCGAAATCAGTGGCGTAATAATATGATTTGCTGCGTTTAGTAAAAGGGTATACCCGGTAGGTGAGGCCTGATTGACTTGGTTTGATCCAATCGTACCCCCAGCGCCCCCTTTGTTTTCGATAATAACTTGTTGTCCAAGTTGTGTGCCAAACGCCGGCGCAATGATACGTCCAAGCGTATCCACTGTTCCACCGGGTGGAAACGGCACAACGAGTTTAATCGCGCTGACTGGAAACCCGGCCGCCCGCACCCAAGGTGCCGTTAAACCCAACCCAAGGATTGAGGCGCTAGATTGCAGAAGTTTTCGACGTGTGGGCTTCGCAGAGTTGAATTCGCTCATGTTGTTCTCCTGATTTTTGTTTTATGAGAACAAGTTTACTGCGAACTAAGGCTTGTGCTCTTTCACCACATAAATAGTTTGCCAAACGGCTAAGGCAAGGCCGGCCCATTTTAGTGCGCGCCAGCGCTTTCGGATCAATAGTGACGACAGCGCAGAAGTGAGGTACGGGTATTGAACCGCTAGCGACATCCCCGTTGCCATGAATTGGCCACCCTTAACTTTCGACATTTTCTGCAGCCAGTGTTTTGGGCTGAATTCTAATTTCAGTTGAGCACTATGTACGACCAAAGACTGACGTTCAACGGCTGCGCGTAGCCGTAAGAGCTCAAGGTGCGCTTGCCGATTGAGCATGGCAGGTTGTTTAGCGCGCATGAAAATCCTCTCTCTGTGAATCTGAGTCGCGCTCGGCTCGATGAGAATTTGAGCTTGCTGTTGTTTGCCAAGCCGACACTAGCGCGAGATCTTGCGAGAGTTCTTGGCGGGTGACTTCAAACGGCGTGGCCTCAGTTTTTAAGCGGTTGATGAGCCGAAATATAAAGCTTAAGCCGATTAGCATGTAGCCCAAAGCCAAGCCGCCGATTGCCCAGTAGCGAAACTCGCCAGGCCAAAACAAAGAAACAAAAAAAATTGAAAAAATGACGAGCGCTAAAAGTAGAAATATGAGCCCTAACCCGAACAACCCCAGAAGCGAAAAAAAACGTGCACGCTGCTCCGCGAGCTCAAGACTAAAGATCTCAGCGCGAGTTTGCAGAATGGCACCCAGATCCCCGACGATCTGGCCGAAATTGTGCCGTATGGTCATGTCGACCTAACGTCGACTGAGCAGTAAGCCGAGCAATAGACCCACGACGCCGGCAGCTGCCACGGCTTGCCAAGGCTTGTCGTGCACATAGTCGTCCGCTTCGCGTACCGCTTTGCGTCCTTGCCTGACAAGCGAGTCTTGCGTGTCGTATAGCGACTCACGGGTTGCACGAAGCGAGTCAGCAGCGCGTTCGCGAAGCTCTGCGGCTTGTTCGCCTGTCGCATTGGCTGCGCTACGCAAAAAGCCCTCGGCTTCGTTTAAAGCCGCTTTTAAACCCTCTAGAAGCTTGTCTTGCGCGCTCGCTGTGTGTTCAGTGTTTTCTGGTTGATGCATGGTAACCCCCTTAGAGTGCGTGTGAACCGCTACTTGCAGTATGCACCTGTTATAAAGATTACTCTTGATTTATCGCAAGATGACCTCATACCCAATATTCAGCAACTAATTTTTTAGCAAATTTCATGAAATTACTTTCTCAAACGAATTTTGGCGCGATCAAGCTTGCAAATCGCGTCGTGATGGCTCCCTTGACACGCATGCGGGCAGGTGTGGGCGATGTGCCTGGTGAGCTTGCCGTTCAGTATTACGCCCAACGTGCAACCGCAGGCCTGATTATTTCTGAGGCAAGTCAAATATCGTCCTTGGCCAAAGGCTATCCAGCCACTCCAGGCATTTACAGCGACGCGCAGGTTCAAGGTTGGCGCAAAGTGACCGATGCGGTTCACGCAGCAGGCGGAAAAATTATCTGCCAGCTGTGGCATGTTGGCCGTATCTCACACAGCTCATTGCATCCAGAGCAGGGCCTGCCCGTCGCGCCCTCAGCAATCGCGCCCACCGGCAAGGTATACACAGCTTCTTGGGGTCTTGAGGCGTTTGAGACACCACGCGCAATTGAGTTAAGTGAAATCCCAGGCTTAATTCAAGACTATGTTCACGCAGCCAAGCAGGCTAAGCTTGCCGGCTTTGATGGTGTTGAAGTGCACGGTGCAAACGGTTACCTGTTAGATCAGTTTTTACATAATGGCTCAAACAAACGTACCGATCAATATGGCGGCAGCGTTGAAAATCGTAGCCGTTTGTTGCTTGAAGTCTTGCAGGCTGTCTGTGGTGTTTGGGGAAGCGATCGTGTCGGCGTGCGTTTGTCGCCCTATGGCACGTTTAACGATATGTCCGACACCGATGTGAAAGGGCTGTTCACTTACCTAGTGGGTGCTTTAAGCAAAATGCAGTTAGCGTTTTTGCATTTCATCGAGCCGCGTTCAACCATGGCCGGTGGCACAGACAAAGTGGCTGAAGATCAACCGAGTACGTCGAAACTCTTTGGGCCAATGTTTGGCGGTAAAGTGATTTCAGCAGGCGGTTATGGTCGTGATGATGCCGAGGCTGTCGTGGCAAGTGGCCAAGCCGACGCGATTGCGTTTGGGCGCTTCTTTATCTCGAATCCTGATTTACCCAAACGTTTTGAGTTAAATGCACCCTTGACACCATACGACCGTAAAACGTTTTACGGTGGTGACGCCAAGGGTTATACCGATTACCCAACGCTCTAACTTTTAATCGACGCTGATTTTTCTGGCGATGATCAGATTCTTCCAGCGTTGATTTTCACTCGTGACAAAGCGAGTGAACTCTTCTGGGGTGTTTGCGACAATCGTAATGCCAAGGTCTTGCAGCTTCTTAACGGTTGCGGGATCTTTCATGGCCAAGATCGCCGCGTCGCTGAGTTTCTTTTT
>CAMEAW010000201.1 GCA_945911685.1 Bordetella parapertussis | reverse complement strand
GCTTGATTGATGAGCGGGGCTTGCTTGATCAGTCCATTCGTCTGGTTTGACGAATGAACCGGTCTAGCTTGCTCGGTCAACTAGTCTGGCTTGATGTTGCCAGCTTTAATCACCTCTGCCCATTTTGCTGAATCGCTTTTAATCACTTCGGCAAATTGTTGGGTTGTTTGTATAAGCGGCTGTGAGCCAAGCTTAGCTAACTTTGCAATGACTTCAGGATCTGCCAATGAATTGCGTACCGCTAGGTTCAGTTTTTCAACAATCGGCTGCGGGATGCCTTTGACTCCAATCAGACCGTACCAGAGCGAAATATTGAAATCTGGCAGGCCGGCCTCGGCAACGGTTGGGATATCTGGCATGAGTGGCGAACGCTGCGGTAAGGCAATTGCCAACACCTTCAGTCGACCCGAGTTCATCTGCGGCAGTACCTCAGGCGTATTATTAAACATCAGTTGCACCTGAGCACCCATCAGACCCACCATCGCCTGAGAGCCACCCTTGTAAGGGACATGCACAATTGAGACGCCAGCCATTTGTTTGAACAACTCCATGGCCAAATGATTCGACACACCGTTGCCCGACGAGGCATAGGTGATCCCATCAGGCTTGGCCTTGGCTTGGGCGATTAAATCTTTAACTGACTCAACCTTAAAAGAGGGATGAACAATCAGTAGGTTTGGCACTTCTGCGAAGTTTGCAATGCCGACCAGATCTTTAAGTGGATCGTATTTAATATTTTTATGTAACGACTGATTCACTGTGACGATGCCCGAGTACACCATCAACAAGGTATAACCATCTGCGGGTGCCTGCATCAGGTTCTCAACTGCAATCATGCCGCTCGCACCACCTTTGTGATCAAAGACGATGGGTTGCCCAAACTGCTTGACCAAATGATCGGCCATCACACGCGCCAAAATGTCGGTGCCACCACCAGGAGGTGCTGGTATCAATAGCCGGATGGGCTTAGTCGGATAGTCTTGCGCAAAGCCGCTTGTTGATAAAGCGAGTAAACCTGCTAGTAAAAACGTACGAACGCTGCGGCCTGTTATCTTGATCATCGTTGCCCTCCTTGGCGTTGATGGTTGGTGACAGACCTCCGCTCTTGGGCGGCTTGAGTCTGCTTGAGTTTCAAAAACTATACCCTACATAAGAACCTGCGGATAGCCATTACAACCTCGCCTGGTCGGTACTCCATCGAGAGGCCCACGGCATTTTGTAGCTGCTCAAGCTCTGCCCCCGGGATCAAATCACACAGAAGTCTACCCTGTGCCCCGTAATGCGCCTCTTGCGGCGTTAAAAGCTCTAAAACAAGTGTTCGAGCCTGGATGCGCCTCACGACTTCGGGCAAATCAAACTCAAAAATAGCCCGATACAGGGGCACAATACTCTCCCAGCCGTGCAGATGGTCGATGACGCGCACCTCGGCCTGCGCAAGGTCTTCGGCACGGGCCATTCGCGCATTGAGTAATTCGGGTGGCCACCAAAATCCCTCAACAGCAGCCTGTGTCACATTCCAGGCCTTTAATAAGTGCGAACCGTCTGGACTATTGCCGTACTTAGGAAAATACTTTTCGCAGTATGGCGCTAAGGCGGCATTACGCGTTTTCATATCAAGGACCAGGCTGTGAGTCTGCCCCGCCAAAATCACATCGCCAACGCTCTCGGGGCAATTTGCGGCCAACGCCGCAGCGATTTTGTTTCCAGTATGTAGACCGAAGATGTGGGGACGCTGCAACGCAAGCGCGTCAATGCACTCAGCCAGCGTTTGCGCCAATGAATCGATGGTCGGGTTTTCAGCCATACGGGCTGAATAGCCAAAACCGGGCAAGTCAATGGCGATCGCTCTGAAATCCTTTGCGAGCAAAGGCAGCATATGCCGATAGCAACTGCTTGAACGTCCTGCAGCATGCATCAAAATAAGTGGTGGTGCATCGGGTGCGCCTGCTTGCGCATAATGAATTTGGCCGAGCGCAACCGTCGCGTAACCGTATTGAATCGAAACGTCTGAATGCTTGATTGACATCTCTAGGCTCCTGGGCCGATTAGGTTGTGCATATGCTAACGTGTTCTAAAGAGAGGGTCTGGCTTCAAGGCAGTCATCGATTGGTGACTGATGTCGTCAACGTCGACCATTACCCCCAAAAGGAGATCTTCAGATGGATAACATCTACGACTGTCATTTTCACGTCTTCGCCGCTCCTGAGAAATTTCCGATGGTACCCACCCGTGGGTATGAACCCCCCGTTTTAGCGATCGCCGACTATAAAAGGCTCTTTGCTCCGTTAGGCGTCAAGCGCATGGTGCTCGTACAGCCTTCCTGTTATGGCGAAGACAACCGCTATATGCTCGATGAGTTAAGGGCGTTGGGTCCAAACGGTCGAGCCGTCGTTGCCGTGGCTTCAGACGTCACCGCCGATGAGCTTGCTGCGATGCACAAGGCGGGTGCACGAGGGATTCGCGTCAACGCCGTCGGCGGCAGCACCTTGTCACTCGCTCAGCTAGCTGCCATCGCCCCAAAACTTCATGCCTTAGGCTTACATGTACAAACCTTCATGCCCTTGGGTCAGTTGCCTACGGTCGAGCAGGCCCTCTTAGCGACAGGCTTGCCTATTGTTTTGGATCATTTTGGCTCGGTCGACTCACGCTTAGGATTAGAACAATCCACCATGCAAGCCTTGGCGCGCATGCTTGCGACGGGCCGCGTGTGGGTCAAGCTGTCTGCTGCGTTTCGAATCACACAAGCTAGTGCACCCTACCAAGATTTAGTCCCCTACGCGCAGGCGTTAATGAAACTGCGACCCGATCGAATGGTGTGGGGTTCTGACTGGCCCTATATTCGCTTTATCGATCAGGTTGCACCCAATTTCAATCCACTAGATTTTTTTATGGATGCAATCCAGAGTACGGATCATCGTAAACTTTTATTTACGGATAACGCAAAAATGCTTTACCAGTTTGACTAAGTCGCAGCCACCACGTTTGCTTGAAGCGTAGCGACCACGATTGCCATCACACTATTCTAACGAGGCTATCCATGCGTATTTTTAAGATACTCTTCTGCTTGATACTGACTGCCAATGCTTCGCTTGCGTTTGCGGTCGATCCGATTACCATCATTTGGCCTTCACCCCCAGGTGGTGGTGGTGATATTTACTTTCGTATCTTTGCGAAGGTGATCGAAAAAGAATTTGGTGTGCCAGTAATGGTCACCAATATCTCTGGCGGCGGAGGCAGTATCGGCGTCGCCAAAATGGTCAACGCAAAACCGGATGGCACAACGCTAGCAGGGGCTTGGACGGGCCCCATTTCAATCGCACCACATACGCTAGGCGTGAGCTACACCCCCAGTGACTATATTCCCGTCATGCTCTTTAGCAGCGCGCCTTACGTCATCTGCACAAGGCCTGACTTCCCAGCAAATACGGCGTCTGAACTTCTAGAGTTACTTAAAAAAAATCCAAATAAATATTCGTTTGGAACTGACGGCCCTGGCGGCTTAGGGCAACTCGCCGCAACACGAACCTTCTTGGCTTTTGGGATCACCCAAAGAGATATACCTTACAAAGGCGCCGGAGAATCACGCGTGGGTCTGCTGGGCGGACACGTCGATATGTATGTCGGCTCAATCCCACCTATTTTGCAATTCATACAAGCGAAATCTGTTAAATGCCTGTTGGTCACCGCAGCCAACCGCGCGAAGGCCTTACCAGAGACTACAAGCCTGTCTGAGCTTGGTATCCCGGGCGAAGAAACGGTACTGTGGCGAGCAATTTTTGTGCCTCGCGGCACCCCGCCCGAGCGTATTGCCTATCTTGAAAAGATTCTTGAAGCGGCCGCACGATCTCCTGAAGCCATGAAATTTTTAGATGAAGTGGGCGAGACACTCGATATCATTAAAGGGCCGGCACTCACCAAGCAATTAAATGAGGAGTACGAAAAACTCGGCAAGGTTGTCAAAGCAGCCGGCCTATCAAAAAAGTAGTTTCTGCCCCCTTTCACCGAGAAACTTCAATGATGACAGCCCGAGAACGCTTCAGACAACTCATCGCTTCTGATACCTGCCACTTAGCGGCGCCGATTTTCGATCCACTCTCTGCACGCATCGCTGAGTTTCAGGGCTGGGAGATTGCCAAACTGTCTGGCTCGGTTGCAAAATTTGCCAATCTTGCGATCCCTGATGGCATTGCCCTCTCTAATATCTCTGATCTGGTGGATGTCTGTTGGCGCATTCAACGCGTCGCGAATCTTTGTTTAATCGCCGACGCCGACGACGGCGGTCAACATGCGATCGCTGTCGCACGAACAGTTAGAGAGTTAGAGGCAACCGGTGTCTGTGCGATCGAAATTGAAGACGTGCGAGTCCCAACTCACCTCGCTAGCAAACATGAAGGTACGCAACAAGAGCCAGCCGCCTCTGAGGCCCACAGCTATCCAGACCTGATTCACTTGGACGAACAGGTCAATAAGCTGAAAGCTGCTGTCGCAGCCAGACGCGATCCCCTCACAGTCATCGTGGCCAGGACACGGGCCTTAGAACATCTGTCTCTTGAACAAGCATTAGTTAGAATTTCGGCCTATCAACACACTGGGGCCGAGGCGCTGATGTTCCCGGAGTTACCCAATGGACGTCGTGATATTGACGCGATAAGAACGGTATCGAACTTACCGATTTTTGTGCTACGAATTCCAGCCGAACTTATTAAAGATACTGAATATCTTGTTGCTCAGGGAGTGCGAATCAGATATCTGGGTCAATCACCCTACACCATGGCTGTGCAAGCGATCTACGATGGGCTCGCAAACTTGAAAGCGGGCGGAGATCCCGTTGAACTTAAATCGAGACAAGCCTCAATACAGCTCTTGCGCGAGGT
>CAMEAW010000200.1 GCA_945911685.1 Bordetella parapertussis | reverse complement strand
GCAATCGAAGCGTTACGCATGATTTGATATTCTTTATCAGTCAGCGTTTGAGCGGGCGCCACCGTGATCGAGTCACCGGTATGCACACCCATTGGGTCTAAGTTTTCGATCGAACAAACGATAATGCAGTTATCGGCGCTGTCGCGCACGACTTCCATTTCAAATTCTTTCCAGCCTAGCAGCGACTCTTCGATTAAGAGCTCGCTCGTCGGTGAGGCTTCAAGGCCACGACGGCAAATGGTTTCGAACTCTTCTGCGTTGTAAGCGATACCGCCGCCGCTACCACCCAGGGTAAAGCTTGGACGAATCACTGCCGGAAACCCTGAGGTACCAAGCTCAATGCCGATGCGGCGCTGAACTTCCCAGGCCTCTTTGAGCGAGTGCGCAACACCCGACTTAGCAGACTCAAGACCAATCGAAGTCATCGCGACTTTAAATTTTTGACGGTCTTCAGCTTTTTCGATCGCGTGCGCGTTGGCGCCGATCAGTTCAACGTTATATTTTTTGAGAACGCCATGCTTATCAAGATCGAGCGCGCAATTTAGCGCCGTTTGACCACCCATCGTGGGCAGCACCGCATCGGGGCGTTCTTTTTCGATGATTTTTTCGACAACTTGCCAGGTAATGGGCTCGATGTAGGTGACATCCGCCGTTTCTGGGTCGGTCATGATGGTGGCAGGGTTGCTGTTAACCAGCACTGTGCGATAGCCCTCTGCTTTGAGGGCCTTGCAGGCCTGCGCGCCTGAGTAATCAAATTCGCACGCTTGCCCAATCACAATGGGACCAGCGCCAATAATCAGAATAGTTTTTAGGTCGGTACGCTTGGGCATGGTGACTCTTTATTTGTTGCTGGCCATCAGGCTCATGAATTGATCGAACAAGACAACGATGTCATGTGGCCCGGGACTAGCTTCAGGATGCCCTTGAAAACAAAACGCAGGGCGGTCGGTTAACTCAAACCCCTGCAAGGTGCCATCAAACAACGACACGTGCGTGGCACGCGCATTGGCGGGCAAGGTTTGTGCATCGACGGCAAAACCATGGTTTTGCGCGGTTATAAACACCCGTCCCGACGCCAGATGCTGAACGGGGTGGTTTGAGCCGTGGTGACCCGTCTTCATCTTGATTGTCTTGGCGCCAATGGCCAAGCCCATAATTTGATGCCCTAAACAAATACCAAAGGTGGGCAATTTGCGCTCAAGAAACACTTTGGTGGCTGCAATCGCGTAATCGCACGGGTCTGGGTCACCGGGGCCGTTAGATAAAAAGACCCCATCGGGCTTGAGTTTGAAGACTTCATCAGCCGTGGTTTGCGCAGGTACAACGGTGATGCGGCAACCGCGCTCGGCCATGAGGCGCAAAATATTAGACTTGACGCCAAAATCGTAGGCGACTACGTGGGATAGTTGACTGTTACTTTGACCAAAGCCTGTCTCAAGCTGCCAAGTGGTTTCTGTCCAGCTAGCCTGTTGGGTGGCAGATACGACTTTTGCCAAATCTTGTCCCGACATCCCAGGAAACTTAGCAGCAAGCGTTAAAGCCTGCTCTGCATCTTCACCGACCAAGATACAGCCACCCTGTGCGCCGCCTTCGCGCAGAATACGCGTGAGTTTACGCGTGTCGATTTCGGCGATGGCGACAATACCTTGTGCTTTAAGGTAATCAGGCAGCGACTGGGTTGACCGAAAATTGGACAATTGCTCGGGGCAATTACGCACAATCAAGCCGGCGGCGTGTATCTTTGTGGATTCAACGTCTTCGAGGTTAACCCCTGTGTTGCCAATATGCGGATACGTTAACGTAACGATTTGGCCGCTATAGCTAGGATCTGTCAAAATTTCTTGGTAGCCTGTCATGGCCGTGTTGAATACGACCTCGGCGACAGTTTGGCCCTCAGCCCCGATCGAAACGCCTTTAAAGACGGTTCCGTCGGCGAGCGCTAGAATTGCAACAGCACGCTTTGACTGGGGGGCGTTTTGCTTGGCGCGTAGTTCATCAAATATATTCGGCAGCACAATCAACCCCAGCGTTAAAAATTAGTAAGCAAACCTTGGAAGTATAACTGATGGCCAGCCTTCTCGACTCACTTCGCGCCCAAACCACCGTTGTTGCCGATACAGGCGACTTTGAAAGCATGCGGCGTTATCTTCCCACCGATGCGACCACCAACCCCTCTTTGATCCTCAAAGCGGTGCAGCTGGAGGCCTATCGGCCCATGCTCGAGCGCTGCGTTAAGGCCAATCCCAAGGCCGCAACCAGCGATCTGGTCGACCAACTGCTTGTCTCTTTTGGGAAAGAAATCCTTAATATTGTGCCTGGCAGAGTTTCAACCGAGGTTGATGCGCGCCTATCTTTTGACACGGTTGCCACCATCGCACGCGCCCGGCAGCTAATTGCTCTGTATCAAGCCGCAGGCTTTGGGCGCGAACGTATCCTGATCAAAATTGCTGCCACCTATGAAGGCATACAGGCCGCGCGCGTTCTAGAGGCCGAAGGCATTCACTGCAACCTGACATTGCTGTTTTCTTTGGTGCAAGCTGTTGAGTGTGCCGATGCGCGCGTGCAGTTGATTTCACCCTTTGTTGGCAGAATCTACGATTGGCACAAAAAACAGCAAGGCGGCACCTGGAACGAAGCTGCGAACAGCGGCGTCAACGACCCCGGCGTGTTGTCGGTTTCGAAAATCTACACTTACTACAAAAATTTTGGGATTGCGACCGAAATCATGGGCGCGAGCTTTAGAAACACTGGCCAGATTTTGGCGCTCGCCGGTTGCGATTTATTGACCATCAGCCCCGATCTGTTGGCGAGCCTCAGTGACACACAAGGCGAGGTCAGCCCCTGCCTCACAGCCGCCTATGCAAAAGCCAACGCGGTCGAACGCCTGCCTGCGGGCGAACAGGCTTTTCGCTTTTTACTCAACGAAGATGCGATGGCTAGTGAGAAATTATCTGAAGGGATCAGGGCGTTTGTCGCCGATGCGCGCAAACTTGATGCGCTGATCGACGCGCAGCGTTAAACACCCGACAATCCTCTCGCTGTTCGTAAACGTCAGGCGGGTTGCAGTCATCAAAGCTGCAATCACTCGCCTCAAAGCTTTTCGGTTTCGCCCGACTTAGGTTGCCAACGCATTAGGCGCTTTTCGATGATACCGACAAGCGAATCTAAAACTAGCGCACAAGCGGTCAAGACAAAAATACCGGCGATCACCGTGTTGACATCTAGCGTACCCTCGGCTTGCAAGATCAGATAACCGACCCCAGCGGCAGAGCCCAAATACTCGCCCACTACCGCGCCCACAAAGGCCAAACCAACCGAGGTGTGCAAGCTTGAAAAGACCCAGCTTGTTGCACTGGGCAAATACACTTGTCTGAGCAACTGTTTGCGATCAGCACCTAGCATGCGCGCGTTATCCAGCAAGGTTGGGCTGACTTCGCGTACGCCCTGGTAGACGTTAAAGAACACGATAAAAAACACTAGCGTGACCGCCAGCGCAACTTTTGACCAAATCCCCAAACCAAACCACATAGCAAAAATCGGCGCCAAAATGACGCGAGGCATTGAGTTCAACGCTTTGATGTAAGGATCAAGAATATTGCTGGCCATGGGCGAGAGCCCCAACCACAACCCCATACCAAGGCCTGAGGTCGTGCCAATAAAGAACGCCAACACCGTTTCAGTTAAGGTAATGCCTAAGTGCGAGTAGATATCGCCGTTCGCGACAAACCAGTCCCAAATCCTGCCGGCCACGCCCAAAGGTTTACCAAAAAAGAAGGCGATTTTTGGATCGGCAGAGGCGAGTTGCCAGCCACCAAGCACCACAATCAGAATACCGACTTGCCACACACGCAACGATAACTTCGAGGTAGGTTTTAAAAAATTCAACATATCAAACTCGCTTTTGCTGGGCGTAGCCCTTCAGGACTTCATCGCGCAACACTGCCCAGATCGCACCGTGCAGTTCAATAAACCGCGGTTGCATACGCACCTCTGCCACATCACGCGGACGCGGCAAGTCGATCACAAACTCACCGATCGGGTGTGTACCAGGCCCAGCAGACAACACCACGACACGATCGCTCATCGCAATCGCCTCATCTAAGTCGTGCGTGATAAACAGCACGGCTTTGCGCTTGGCCATCCATAACTCAAGCACTTCGTTTTCCATCAACTGCCGCGTTTGAATATCTAGCGCCGAGAACGGTTCATCCATCAAGATCAGGTCAGGATCGCGAATCAGTGTCTGCGCGAGCATCGTGCGCTTGCGCATACCGCCTGACATTTGATGTGGGAAGCGATCTTCAAAACCGCTCAGGCCAACACGCTTCATCCATTCGCGACCCTGCTCACAGGCTTGCGCACGTTCAACGCCGGCAAACTCAAGGCCCGCCACCACGTTATCAAGCGCGCAGCGCCAGGGCAGTAAGGCCTCGCCCTGAAACATATAACCCGAGCGCTTATTGACTCCGGTGACGGTCTCACCGAACGACTCGACCACACCGCTGGAGGGCGCAAGCAACCCTGCTGCAATATTCAACAAGGTCGATTTACCACAACCAGTCGGGCCAACAACCGACACAAACTCGCCAGGTGCAACTGAGAGCGTACTGTTGGCCACCGCCGTATAGCGTTGACTCGGATCATCGCGCGACACAAACGTACAGGTGATGTCTTTTAACAAGAGCGCCGGTGTTTGTGCCTGCGATTTACCTGCGACTGCCTCAGTAGATACCATCAACCATACTCAATTTAAGCTGCAGTTTCAAAAGATCTGTTTTGTTGAAGCATGCACCGAAACGTTGACGCCTAGGTGCATGAGTTCATGTACAGGTTAGACCTTCACCTCGGGATATTTTTCATTCGCACGACGGGTGAAATCGTTGGTCCAGGTTTTAGCTAGATCA
>CAMEAW010000199.1 GCA_945911685.1 Bordetella parapertussis | reverse complement strand
CGCGAAAATCTTAAACCGCTGTCAGCCGTCACTGCGCGGGTGCCAGCGATGATTTCGCCGATGCGGCGCTGCGACACGCCGATCTCTTTTGCTAAACGATATTGGGTGATGCCCAAGGGTTTTAAAAACTCTTCAACCAGAATTTCACCGGGGGTGGGATAGGCAACGGTTGGCATATTTACTCTCTCAGTGATAATCGACCAGTTCAACGTCTTGAGCATCACGCCCCGTCCAGCTAAAACACAAGCGCCACTGGGCGTTGATGCGGATGCTGTACTGCCCGGCACGATCACCACTTAGCAGTTCAAGACGGTTGCCAGGCGGCACCTTTAAGTCATCGACTGTCGCCGAACGATTCAGCATCGCAAGTTTGCGCATCGCAACCGCTTGAATATTGACAAAGCGGCGCACCGCTTTACCTTCAAATAGGTCTCTAGTGTCTTTGCAGCGAAAAGTTTGAATCATTTATTTAGTAACGAGATAAGATAGTAACATATGACGATAGTATTGTTATGCGATACTATGCTTAGAGAAGCTGTTGAGTCTGATCGCTTTGAGCGCAGCGCAACAGTCGGGCTTTCCACACTGGATGCGCCATACCAAGGCTCTCTTGACACCAAAACATCGCCGGAATCCCGAATGCAGGGTTCTTACCTTCACTCCCACGTTTTCCGCGTTTGAACCAATCCGATAAATTGGGCACACTACGCCCTTAACAAATAGAAAGCCTCACTAGGAGACCGCAGCCACCATGATGCTGCTTGAACACGACGCCAAGGTTTTGCTGGCGCAATTTGGTATTTCAATTCCGGTGGGAGTGCTCGCCAACCGCTCAACTCACACAGCGGTGAGCTACCCCTGCTTTGTCAAAGTACAGATCCCCGTTGGGGGGCGCGGTAAAGCGGGCGGTATCGTCAAAGCCAACAATGCGTCAGAGCTTGAGCAGGCTCTGCACAAGCTGGTGGGCGCTACGGTGCGCGGCCATCGCGTGCACGAGTGCCGCATCGAGCAACCCGCCTCGGGGCAAGAGTGCTACGTCAGCCTGATGCTTGATCCCTCTTCAGGCAAAGTCATTATTTTGATGTCGGCCGAAGGTGGCGTTGAAGTTGAGCAACATTCCGCCGCCGGTGCCATGCTGCAGCAGCAAGCCAACTTTGAAATCAACGCAGTGAAACTTGCCACGCAAGAACTTGCTCAACAACTGCCTAAGTTTGCACAAGCCGCTTTAACTCAGGCGGCACATCAACTGTGCGACGCTTTATTTAAACTCGAACTCACGCTGGCTGAAATCAACCCCTTATTCGTGCAACCCGACGGCAGCTGGATTGCCGGTGACGCAAAACTTGTTGCTGACGACAATGCCATCGACCGGCAGCCGCTATTACTCGCACTATTAAAAGAGCGCGGTCATGCCTACCCCGAAGCCTCTCTCAAAATCGATCACGGTTTTGATTTTGTGCGGCTCGACGAAGATGGCGATGTGGGTATGCTGACCACCGGTGCGGGCTTAAGCATGCAACTGGTCGATGAACTAACGCGCCGTGGCTGCAAGCCGTTTAATTTTGTGGATATTCGCACGGGCCAATTTCGTGGCGAGCCCACCCGTTTAATTCAAGTTCTTCGCTGGATTGGCGAAGGTAAAAACGTGAAAGTCATTTTGATGAATTTCTTTGCTGGCGTCACCGATTTGGCAGAGCTCTCGCGCCTGATTTTGATCGCACTTGAACAAACACAAGATATCAAAATCCCGATTGTGATTCGCTTAATTGGTAATGGTCTCGAGACCGCTATCCAGACACTGACAAGCGCGAACGCTTCATTGGTCGTTGAAACTGATTTAGAGAAAGCGGTCGATCAAGTCGTCGCACTCGCACGGGGGCACTCAGCATGACAACTCATCTCTTTCCCAATGATCCCTTGGCACTTTTATTCGACCCAACTGCGCCCTTGCCCACCATCGTGCAAGGCATTACGGGTCGCATGGGGCGCAAGCACGCTGCATTGATGCGGGCCTATGGTACAGAGATCGTCGGCGGTACAGCGCCGGCCGGCAGCAAGTCCGCTGACTTGAAAGAGGTTGACGGCAATCCCGTGTTTCGGTCTTGCGCTGAAGCGGTCAAAGCAACGGGCGCCGTTGCGAGCGTTGCGATGGTGCCACCCTTTGAAGTGCTCGCCGCCATCAGTGAAGCTGTTGCGGGCGGTATCAAACTGATTGTGACCGTGACCGAAGGCATGCCCGTGGCGGATGCAATACGGGCGCGGGCCTTGGTACAGGCCGCCGGTGCACGCTGGGTGGGCGCTTCGACGCCGGGTGTCGCTGTCCCTGGTCGTACCAAGCTTGGTTTTATCCCCTCAGTCTCTTTGCAGCCAGGCTCGGTAGGCGTCATCGCCAAGAGCGGCACCTTATCTTACGAAACCAACCACCGGTTGGTGGATTGCGGCCTGGGGCAAAGCGTTTGGATCGGTGTTGGTGGCGACGCGTGCAAAGGCACTCGTTTTGCTGAAGTGCTGCCCTTTTTTAATGCGGACCCCCGTACCAAGCAAATCGTTTTGGTCGGAGAAATTGGTGGATCTGAAGAAGAAGAATTCGCGCAGGCCTTGATCGACACCACATGCACAAAGCCCACCTTTGCCGTGATTGCCGGGCATGGCGCGCGCGAGGGTGTGGTGATGGGGCATGCGGGCGCGGTGGTGCACGGTAATACGGGCACCTTTGAGGCCAAAAAACGTGCACTCGAAAACGCGGGGGCACGCGTTTTTGCAAGTGTCGACGATTTAATAAAAGCCATGCTCGCTGCGCATTAAACTAAAGTTTGGGCACTCGCAGGCTTGATGCCGTGCCCCTCACATTTATTTAGATCGACCTCATCAAGGATTGAGCAGCATGGATTTCAAACTCAGTGACAGTCAACGACAGTATGTTGAAGCGGTACGCGCGCTTGCGCAAAACGATTTCAAACCGCGCGCCGCAAAATACATGGATGGCACGTTTCCATGGGAAAACATGAAACAGCTCGCTGAGATCGGCGTTCTCGGCATGACAGTCTCTGAGCAATACGGTGGCTTAGGCTTGCCTGTGTTTGAAACCGCGTTGATTCTTGAAGAGATCGCCAAAGTTTGCTACCCCACCGCCATGGCAGTACTGGGCGAAGCCGGTGTGCAAACGCGCATCATTGAAACTTACGCACCTGACTCAATCAAAAATAATATTCTGCCAAAAGTTTGTTCGGGCGACGCGATTTTATCGATCTGCATGACAGAGCCTCACGCTGGCACCGACGTCAGCAGCTATCGCACCAACACCCGTTTGCATATGAATCATGCAACCGTCAATGGCGTCAAAACCTTGATCAGTCGTGCTCAAGAGGCCGCCATGTTTGTCGTATTCACACGCGTTGACGATCAACCTGGGCGCGAAGGCATTGGTTGCGTCTTGATCGAAGGCGGCACACCTGGCCTCGAAGTGACTGCCAGTTATCACACCATGGGTGGTGAGTACTTGCACGAAGTACGCTTTGATAACGTCGAGGTGCCGCTCGAAAACGTCGTATTAAAAGAAGGTGGCTTTCGTAAGCTGATGAGCGCGTTCAATACACAGCGCTGCTTAAACCCCAGCATCTCGCTAGGGTTGGCCGAGGGCGCCTTTGAAGAAGCCGTCAACTACACCCGCAACCGCCCAATCTTTGGCAAAACGCTCACCGATTTTCAAGGCCTGCGCTGGAAACTCGCCGAGATGTATCGCGACATTGAAGCAGCTCGCAGCGTGTTGTATCGTGCCTGCGCTTCAGCCAATCCTTTTCCGGATCCCTTCTTAGCAGCTGTGGCCAAAATCACCTGCAACGAAATGGCCTTGCGCGTAACCAATGACGCCTTGCAACTGCATGGCGGCTACGGTTTCACCGATGAATATCCAGTATCACGCCTGTATCGCGGTGCGCGCTATGGCTCTTTAGGTGGCGGTGCCACCGAAACGCTCAAGGATTTAATCGCCAAGCGGATTCTTGACGGCATGGATCCCACCGAAGGAATTCTGTCCTTCAATAATTTTTGATACAAACACTCCCCTCCGAAGAGAACACCAGATGATGTTACTTTTGAAGCAGCGCGGCGCTAAGCAGTACAAAGCCCCTTTGCCGCGTCTTACCGCGATGAACAGAGCCTCTTTACCGATTCTTCTGGCGACAATAGCACTGTTGTCACTTGCCTCGTTTACACACGCAGCGCAAGCTCAGACGAGACAGGCCGCAGACCCGCAGGCGGCCATCAGTCAATACCCTA
The DNA here is from genome assembly GCA_945911685.1 of Bordetella parapertussis. Classification (GTDB taxonomy): domain Bacteria; phylum Pseudomonadota; class Gammaproteobacteria; order Burkholderiales; family Burkholderiaceae_B; genus Zwartia; species Zwartia parapertussis_K. The sequence continues at coordinate 651 of CAMEAW010000199.1, read as the reverse complement.
GCCGCACAATCAAGATGCTGGTCGGGTTTCCACCGGGCGGGCCCAACGATCAATTAGCGCGTCTGTTGGGTCTGCGCCTTGCAGACCAGCTCAAACAGACAATCGTCATCGAGAACAAAGCAGGCGCTAATGGCGAAATCGCCGCGACACAAACCGCTGCGGCAACGCCAGACGGGTACACGCTGTTATTCGGTTCAAGCGGTGCCTTGGCAGTCAGTCCAAGCCTGAACCCTAACTTGCCGTACGATCCTCTCAAAGACCTCACGCCGATTTCAATGGTGGCGCTTAACCCCATGTTGCTGGTGACCTCACCCAAATCTGGCATTACCAGCGTGGCTGATCTGATTGCGCGTGCCAAGGCTCAACCAGGCAAACTCACCTTTGCCTCAGCAGGCACCGGTAGCCCGACCCATCTAGCTGGCGAACTGTTTCGCGATATCGCGGATATCAATTTGTTACATGTGCCTTACAAGGGTGGAGGCCCTGCCATGAACGATGTCATGTCGGGCGAAATTGATATGTACTTTGCAGGCCTATCCACCGCTTTGCCGCTAGTCAATGCTGGCAGGCTCCACGCCCACGCCCTCACAACGAGCAAGCGCTCAGACACAGTGCCTAAGCTGCCCACCATCAGCGAACTAGGTTTTCCGA
>CAMEAW010000198.1 GCA_945911685.1 Bordetella parapertussis | reverse complement strand
CGCATCTACAAAAAAGCCTGGACGCACGAGGCGGCCAGCGAAGAGATTTACCGCCTCTCGGGTAAGAAATTTGATCCTGACCTTGTGTTTGCCTTCGGCCAAGCCGAAGCGCGCTTTCGCGAGATTGCCATCGAACTCAATGACGCAACGTCTGCGCCTCAACCTTAGGCATTGCATATGCAAATTGCTGAACAAGTATTTCTCGTACTTTTTGGCACGATGGCGTTGGGCTTGCTCTTTAGCTTCTCGCCGCTCTTCAACAAGGAAAACAGTACTTCGCTCAATGGCTATTGGGCGCTCACGGTTGGGTTATACGCTGGCGGATTTTTTATCTTTGCGTTGGTACCGTCGGTACACCCGGCGCTACTCACCCCTGCCAATATCTGCATCCTTGGCACCAACATTTTTAGCGGGCTATTGTTTCGCTCTTGGCGCCAACCCATTGAACGCCCGCTTTTAATCGCGGCCTGGGGTGGTTTGCTTGTACTGGGCATCACCTACGAAACCATTCGGCAACATGGTAGCTTCGGTGATCGGGTGGTCTTTGTCACGACAGTGTTTGCAATCTGTTTACTTTGGCAGGGCTATGAGGTCGCGCGCCTAATCTATGCGAGGGGCCCAGTCATATTGAAATTTATTTTTGGTCTCATTTTGATCACTCTTGTATTGACACTGATCCGCACCTCCACAACGTTAAATCTCAATCTCGGCCACGTGAGTAACATTTTTAATGAAGAGCTACTATCGCGATTTTTGCGTTGGGGAACCCAAGGAACAATGCTGTTAATTTTTTTTGGGGTGGGTACTTTTTATTTGCAACGACAAATATCCGAGCGACAACAGATGATCGGGGCACTCTCTTCAAAAGATAGCGCACTATCAAGCGAGATTGAAGAAAAAAACCAAGTTCAGCAACTGCTCGTTGAACGTGACGAATTGATTCAATCCTTAATTAACGCAAAAAAATCAGCTGAAGTGGGGGCGCTGTCGGCTGCACTAGCGCACGAACTGAATCAGCCACTATGCGCCATACAACTCAATGCTGAATGCCTGCAAATGGAACTCTCAAGCGTTGCGACCAACCCACTGATTAAACAAGAACTTGTCTCTAGGATCTTGGGCGATAACCAACGAGCCTCCGAGATTATTACTGCGCTCAGACAGATATTTTCAAACACGACTGTGGTGCCACAACGGGTTGATCTGGTTGAAGTCATGTCATCGCTCGAAAAGTTGTTTTTACCTTTAGCGAAAAAAGAAAATATCACGATTCGTCGAAACTATCCCATCACGGGCGGGTACCACGTCTTAGTGAATCCGCAAGAATTTCAGCAGGTGCTCTTAAATCTCTTAAACAATGCTGTACAAGCGCTGTCAGACATCACAGACCGCGAGCGATGCATTGGCATCACCATTAGCAAGACAGGTAATCGCGCGTACTTGAGCGTGGCCGACAACGGCAACGGTATCGATCCGACTACGCAAGCAACGATCTTTAATCTGCTGAGTTCTAACAAGTATGCCGGAATGGGTTTGGGCTTATGGTTAAGTCAGCACATTATTGAGCGACACAAAGGTCGCCTTTACCTTGCGGCGCAACCTGGCTGGTCAACTACGTTTATGATTGAATTACCACTTAACGAATAAGATCTCGATATTAGTTAAACGCGCAGAGTCGCGATGAAAGCTACCTCTTACCCCGCGCCTTGAGTGGCGACCCCCTTACGGAGACAATAATGAAAATTGATTTAACTGGAAAGCGCGCGTTAATTGCTGGCGGCAGCCGTGGCATTGGCTTGGCGATTGCCGATGCTTATGCGCAGGCCGGTGCAGATGTTTCGATTTGCGCCAGAACCGAAGGGCCGTTGCGCGAGGCAGAGCTTGCCTTAAAGAAACACGGCCATAAAGTGCTTGCGACACCCTGCGATCTGGGCGATGCCAACGCCATCAAACAGTGGGTAGAAGCCTCGGCCAAATCGTTGGGCGGAATCGACATTTTGGTCAATAACGCCTCAGGCTTTGGTCGTACCGATGACGAAGCCGGTTGGGCCGTCAGCGTTCAAATCGACTTGATGGCAACCGTGCGTGCTTGTCACGCGGCCATGCCTTACCTCGAGGCGCGCGGCGGTAGCATTTTGCATATTTCATCAATTTCAGGCCTCGGGGCCAGCGTGCGCACGCCGCCTTATGGCGCCATCAAAGCCGCCTTAATTGAATACACCCAAACACAGGCGCTGTCTTACGCCAGCAAAAAGATTCGCGTGAACTGCATTGCCCCCGGCTCGATCTTCTTTGAGGGCGGTACCTGGGATATCGCCAAGCGTGATAAGCCCGAGCTCTACGAACGTATTCTCGCCGGCATCCCCACTGGGCGTTTTGGTATCCCCGAAGAAATTGCCACGGTTGCCACCTTTTTAGCCAGCGACCTCGCTTCATGGGTCACTGGGCAAACCATTGCTGTCGATGGCGGGCAAAGCCTGTAACAGAGTCACTGCATGCTCGCTGCAGACCGCATTAAGAAGCCTTTGCCCGTCAGACTACAAAAGGCGGTGCCGCCCCGACGCGGCAAGCGCGACTAACATCTTTCATACGCAGCGAGAAAAATATGACCACTTCAATCGCCACACGTCTAAAAGACCGCACCGCTTTCATCAACGGCGGCGCGCGCGGAATCGGGCGCGCAAGCGCTTTACGCTTGGCGACCGAGGGTGCCAAGGTATGGATTACCAGTCGTGACGAGGCTGCGATGGCCGAGGCGCTTGCCGAGGCAGCCGCTTTGGGGCTCGTGATTCACGGGTTACTGATGGATTCGTCGGACGCAGGGTCGATTAAAGAGGCGATTGCACAAGTCTATGCAACCGACAAGCGTCTCGACATTCTGGTGAACAACGCCGGCGGCTCGTTACAAACCCCCGCGCTGTTTGAACAAGAATCAGACGATGATTGGAAGCGCGTGCTGAACCTGAATATTATGGGTACCGTCTGGGCGTGTCGCCAGGCCCTGCCACTGATGACGGCCGCCGGACAAGGACGTATTGTCAATGTCGGCTCAAAGGCAGGTCGCTTTAGCAGCAAGGTCGCGGGCGCAAACTATGCTGCCTCAAAAGGCGCCATTAGTGCGCTCACGCGTCAACTGGCCGCCGAATACGGCCCCAAAGGCATCACCGTTAATTGCGTATGCCCCGGTTTGGTCATGACCCCGCGCACCAAGGCGCGTTGGGAGTCTCGCAAAACCCCCGAAGAGCGCGCCTCACTGCTCGAAAGCATCCCGTTGAGGCGTCATGCCGAGCCGCAAGATGTGGCTGCAGCGATTGCTTTTTTAGCGTCTGACGACTCTGCCTTTATCACTGGGATTACACTGGACGTGAATGGCGGCGAAGTGATGGCGTAAGCCTCATCGACCAATCCCTAGCCCTTAGCACCACCAAACAGCGAACCCGTATGCGTATCTTTGCCTTAGTCTCTTTGATATTTTTTTCTAGCCTAACGCTAAGCGGTTGCGGCACTAAGGCAGATGGCCCCGTCAAGCCGCCCCCATCTCGGATGGCGTCGGGTCTATTTAAAAATGCTGATGCAAGCACCGTGAAAAACAATCTCATGAGTGCCTGCTCAAAAAGTCGGCTGCGCATTCAAACTGACAAAAATGAAGTCACTTGCACAAGCCTAGAGATTGATCCGCAGCGCGAGGCCATGATTACTGCCATGATCAACAATGAGTGGGCGTTGCAATACAAAGACGTCGTCAGTTTTACGTTAAGTACCGAGGGGTCAGATGTGCGTGTCAGCGCCAACTCTTATCTTGAATTTATTATGCCCAAAGGTCTGATGGCAGATCTTCCTGCCAAATCCACTCGCAACCTGCTAGATGATGCCTCGTTTATCAATGCGCAACAGTTGCTGAAAGCGGCTGGCGCCTCCGAGTAGGCCGCCATGTCATCGCCAAGTAACCCGCACCATCTAACCGTTTTATTTGAAAAGAATCAACAATGGGTTGATTCGGTTCGCACCAGCGACCCCGACTTTTTTAAGCGTCTGGCCAATCAGCAATCACCCGAATACCTTTGGATCGGTTGCTCGGACTCACGCGTTCCGGCCAATCAGATCACCGGTTTGGCGCCTGGTGAAGTCTTTGTTCATCGCAATATCGCCAACGTGGTGGTGCATACTGACTTAAATGCGTTGTCTGTGATTCAGTTTGCGATCGACCAACTGAAGGTCAAGCATATTATCGTGGTCGGACACTATGGCTGCGGCGGTGTTCGCGCCGCCCTTGAAAATATTCGCGTAGGCTTGGCCGACAACTGGATTCGTCACGTTAAAGATGTGCATGACAAGCACGGCTCATACCTCGGGCGAGTTATTGACGGTCAGCAAAGGCTTGATCACTTGTGCGAACTCAACGTCATTGAGCAAGTCGTGAATGTTTGCCAAACCACCAGCGTGCAAGACGCTTGGGCGCGCGGCCAAACGGTCACCGTACACGGCTGGGTCTACGACCTCAAAGATGGCCTCGTGCGCGACATGGGGATCAGCATCGCCAGCCCTGACGAACTTGAGCACCGCTATCGCGCCGTGCTCGCTAAGCGCTACACCGAGTCTTAGCCACGCGCCGCTTGGCGCACTCGCCAAAACAAGAAGCCCGCAATCGCCAGATTCAGCAGATTCCAGGCCATGCCGTTGACCATTGCCATTTGATACGAGCCGGTTATGTCAAAAATCTTACCCGACATCCAGCCACCGAGCGCCATCCCAAACATCGTGCACATGATCACCGAGCCCACCCGTCGGCCAGCCTCGGCCGCTGGAAAATATTCGCGAATGATAATTGCGTACGAGGGCACGATGCCGCCCTGAAACAGACCAAATAAAGCAGAAATTAGGTACAGCGATACCAGTCCATCAAAAGGCAAGAACATGAACAAGGCGATGCCTT
>CAMEAW010000197.1 GCA_945911685.1 Bordetella parapertussis | reverse complement strand
GCTCCATCGTCATGCCGGCCTGCACAGGGTGCGGGCTCCAATCGGGGCAGACGAACAGGGAGTAAAAACGCCTTGGAGGCGAGCGCCCACAGTGTTGGGGCTTAGAGCGGCACGAGGACTGGAACGTTGTGCCGTGCAGCAATTGTACGCCAAATTACATTTAACGCAGCGACGCCACGTTAATCATCGGCTCGCCACGCTTCCAGTAGCCGAGATTTTCAATAAACTTTTGTGCCATGCGATGCAAGATCGCATCCGAAAACCCTGAGGTGTGCGGCGTGCAAATGACATTCGGCATGTCCCACAACGGCGAGTCGACATGCAACGGTTCTTGCGCAAACACGTCAAGGTAGGCGCCCGCTAAGCGCCCGCTTTGCAGGGCTTCGATCATGGCAGGTTCGTCAATCACGGTGCCACGTGAAATATTCACGACGTGCGCGCCGGGCTTCATGAGGGCGAGTGCGTCTTTGCTCATTAAGTTGGTGGTTTGTTTGGTGAGCGGACAAGCCAGCACTAGCCAGTCGGTTTCAGGCAAAATTTCATTAAAGCTATCAAAACTCACAACGCGGGTGTTCTCGATTAAAGAGGTCGCAGACTGACGGACCACAACAATTTTCAAACCCAGTGCTGTTAACCAGGCACCAAGTTTTTGTCCAATGGGGCCCCAGCCTACGATCGTTGCCGTTTGACCTTCGAGGTCGGGCGGCAGGCCGGTTTTCATGAACGGCGCCCAGACATGCGCACGCTGGGCGGCGGCGAGTTGTGGAAAGCGTCGCGCGAGCGACAACAAACCCGTCAAGGCGGTTTGAGCCACGAGGCTTGCACTGGCACCAGAAGACGATGTGATTGTCACCCCGCGTGCCATCAAATCCAGAAACACTTGTCGGTCAACGCCCGCAGAGTGCACATGCACCCACTGCAGTGTTTTGGATTTGAGCAGTGCGTCGTAGACATACTGCGTGCTGGCTTCGATTTGGTGCTTGGTTGAGCCGGCGGTGATATCGCGCGACACAAAACAAAAGTCGATGTCTTGCGTGCCGCCATGTATCGCGTCTGGGCTTACCAGTTGATAGCCGCCAGCCCCAAGAATGTCGTTCATTTGCGGCGCAAGCTCTTGCGCCGTTTTGTCGGACAAGAGGATGCGCGCTGGATGTTGCAACACAATATTTGTCATGCCAGCTTCCTTAACGCGGGATCGAACCTGAATCAATCACGACTTTTTTCCACTTAAGGTGCTCTTTGCGAATGAATTCTTGGAAATACGCGGCAGTGCCTCCGACGGGGTCAGCGCCTTCTTGAATAAAGCGCTGCTCAAGCGGAATCATCGCAAGGTTCACTTCTTTGTTCAGCTTGTCGATAATCGCTTGCGGCGTACCTTTGGGCGCTAGCATGCCAAACCAAGAGCCCGCCGAGAAATCCGGAAACCCACTTTCAGCAACGGTGGGGACGCCAGGTAATGAGCGCGAGGGCTTGGGGCTACTGACGGCGATGGCACGCAGTTTGCCCCCTTTGATTTGCGCAATCACCGAGGGGATTGTCGCAAACATAAAGTCGATACGACTGGCGATTAAATCATTGAGGGCTTCAGCACCTTTGTACGGGATATGTTGTGCGTTGACGCCAATAGCGTCCATCAACATAAAGCTCGACAAGTGTGAAGAGGTACCCGTACCCGTTGAAGAGTAATTCAGTGTGCCTGCCGGTTTCGCTTTTGCGTAAGCGACAAACTCTGCAAAGTTTTTGACCGGCAAGCTGGGGCTGACGACTAATACGTTGGGTACGTCGGCAATGAGTACGACGGGTACCAAGTCAACCAGTGCATCGAAGCGCAGATCTTTGAACAGTGTTGGGTTGATGGCAATCGGCCCGACCGAAGCAATGGTCACGGTGTAGCCATCGGCCGGTGAGCGTACGACCATTTCGGTGCCGATATTGCCACTCGCGCCTGGTTTGTTTTCGACCACAAACGGCTGTTTTAGTTGCTCGGTAAGGTTTAGACCCACACTACGCGCGATGATGTCGGTTGTGCCGCCTGCGGTAAAGGACACAATGATTTTGACAGGCTTACTCGGATACTCTGAGGCGTTTTGGGCGTGAGCAGACAAGACGCACCCGAGTACCGAACTTAACAACAGCGAAGCGATAGATTTAATCACGATATGAAATATCCGTACGGTCGAGTTTGCGTAGCAGAGCAGGCCACTCCATCACGCCATAGGCCCGGCGTGTGCCAGGTTGGTAGTTATTCCAGGTTTCATCCAGCACTTTTTGCGACACTTTTGAAAGCGGGCTGTTGCATGACATCGCACCAAGCTGCGCGTGACACGACAGTTCAAGGCGGTGCATCCAGTTAAACGCTTCGCCAATAGTGCGCCCGACGGTCAGTGCGCCGTGATTCCGCAGAATCATGGCTTCGCTCATGCCTAAGTCTTTGCATAAAGATTCTTGCTCGCTCTCATCCAACACGACACCTTCGTAGTTGTGGTACGAGATTTTTAAGAAACGCATCGCGGTTTGGGTCAGCGGCAATAAGCCACACTCAAGCGAAGAAATCGCCATCGAGGCCCAACTATGGGTGTGAATCACGCAACCGACATCCGCGCGGGCGTGGTGAATGGCGCTGTGGATGACCGAGCCGGCTTTGTTCAACCCATAGTTGAGTTCACCAAAATCTGGGCTGGTCAGTATGTTGCCGTGGTGATCAACTTTTAACAAGCTAGAGGCTGTAATTTCTTCGTACATCATGCCGTAGGCATTAATCAAAAACGTGCCTTCTTCGCCAGGGACCCGGGCTGAAATGTGGTTGGCGGCCATATCGGCCATGCCATAGATTGCGACAAGCCGGTAACAGGCGGCCAAGTCGACACGGGCTTGCCACTCTGCGTCAGAGACCTTGCCCTTCATTGAGGGGAGCTGTAAAACGCCAACTTTTGACATGATGGTTTGCCTCAGAAGAAATATTATTTTTAATGGATACATGGCCTGAACGAGCCAGGCTAAAACGACCTAAATAGTGCAGGCGATAAGCAGACGATACCAAAAGGCGTCAAAATCTGCGAGTGATTCTCGCAAAGCACGTTATGCTTGAACTTTAAACATATTTTTGATGTGATTTTTGCCCCGAGTAGCGAGGCTTACTGGAGAGTGACATGAAGGTGCTGGCAGCGGTCATGGCCTTGTTTTTGGTGGGTTGCCAAGGCAGCCCCGTGTACTACCATCGTGACCCTGCTCGTCAGATCGTGGTCTTAGATAAGCGCGAGATCAGCATCATCCCCTTGGGCGAAAACCGTTGGGAAGCCTATGGCGGTAAAGAGGGTGGCTTCACGCCAGACCTCGCGGTGCAAAAAGCTCGTCAAATCGCGGGCATCGAAAAAGTGACAGGGTGTCGCGTGGTCAACGCCCAAGTCGTGCCCGGTCATGAAGCCGACGGCTTGCTTTTGCATGCAACGGTTAGCTGCACCAAGTAAGTCAGGGCAACATGGGCTAGCTGTACGTTGGCCCAACTCCGCATGCGCCTTGGCCTGGTTAGCCTAACCCGCCACCCGCCCCAACAATGCGACCCATCTGCAGGTCGCTGTCGGTTTGGCCCGCAGTACTGGCTAAACCCTTTGCAACCCCCATCCGGTCAGACTCTGGGCGGTTTTGGCTGACTTTCCACTTTGCTTGTACGCGGATGATGGTGAGCTCGACGGCCACAATCGCTTCAAGCATGGTGTTTAGGTAATCAGCGGGCGCATCGGTGACGCGCCAATTACTGTTGCGGCTGAGCTCCATTTTTGCGGTTAAGTCTGCCACAACCTGCTGCTTAACAGCGGGGTCGTGTGAGACTGTGAGCCAGCCGTACACATGTGCCACAGCGTAGTTATAGGTGGGCACCACTTTGTGGGTCTCAAGCTTAGAGGGATACCAATTAGGCGTGATGTAGGCACTTGGGCCCTGAAACACCACAAGCGACTCAGCCTCGGGGTTAGTGGTTTGCCAAACAGGATTGCCCTTCGCCACATGACCAACTAATTTGGTGCCAGGGCTTAAGTCGCCCTCAAGCATAAAGGGGATGTGGTTGGCTTCAAGTGCCTCACCATCGCGCGTAATGAGCGTGCCCAACGGAAAGTGTTTGATCAGCTCGCCGACGATGGTCAGGTCATTTTGTTCAAAGTGCTTTGGGTTGTACATGTTAGGTTCGCTGACTTAAAAATAAATGAGGTGAGTGACCCTAGAGGGATTCGTTCATTCAGTATAAATAAAAGTTAAATAACCTTGTCGTTGCTCGAGACAGAGGTTCGCGCTAAAGTCAGTGTACACAGATTGAAATGAGAAAAAAATGAAACCGAACAAATTGCCACTAGGCCTGTTTGCAGCAACCCGTGCGATTGCAGAGGGTAGCTTGTCGCCCAAAGACTATTTGCAGCAATGTCTCGCGCGTGCCGACGAACGTGAACCTACGCTGCATGCCTTTGTTGCCCGAACCCCCGCACAAGAGGTATTAGATTCGGTCAGCGGTGGTGAGTGGGCTGGGATCCCTGTTGGGGTGAAAGACTTAATTGCGACGCGCACGCTCACCACGACCAACGGCTCGCCGATCTATGCAGACCAAGTGCTTGACTACGATGCGCCGATCGTCGCGCATATCCGTCAATTGGGTGCGGCGGTCTTTGGTAAAACGGTGACGACAGAATTTGCCTGGCGCCAGCCTGGCCCGACGGTGAATCCGTTTCATGCTGGCCACACCCCGGGCGGGTCATCCAGTGGCTCGGCGGCAGCGGTTGGCGCCGGTATCGTGCCCCTGGCACTCGGCACACAAACCGTTGGCTCGGTGATTCGACCTGCTGCCTTTTGTGGCGTGGTGGGGTTTAAAGCTAGCTTTGGCGCGGTACCGCGCGCAGGCGTGTTTCCTTTAGCCGGGTCGCTTGACCATGTGGGCTTTATTGCCAGATCGGTCAATGACGTCGCGTACGCTTTTAATATGTTGCGCAATCG
>CAMEAW010000196.1 GCA_945911685.1 Bordetella parapertussis | reverse complement strand
ACCGCAGGGGCAAATGTCCCAAATCGACTAGGCACGTCTGCTCAGCCAACTTTCGGTTCGCGCTTAATGCGCGGACTGCTGTTAAGTGCTGCCCTACTTTTTTGCATCGGTGCCGCTGCACTGGGTATGGTGCAACCGGATCCTGCAGAACCCATCCCGCCCGAACAAAGTCTGGTTCAAAATGTACTGCCCTTTCCGCTTGAGGCCGATCCAACACCGGCCGAGCATACGGCGACAGCACCCAACACGCCTTACGTCACCGAAACACGTATTCGCTTCGGCGATACCATCGCCACAGTTCTTAAGCGCCTGGATATTGGCGATACCACCCTGTCAGCTTACCTGGCCAAAGAATCCAAAGTTCGCTTCGCCAGCAAACTAGTCCCTGGGCGCTCAGTACAAGCAGCGACCGATCACAACGGGCAGTTGCAATGGGTACGCTATTTTCACACTCCAACCAGCGACTCAGGAGGGCAACCTACGGTTAAGCTGTTGCAAATAGACGCAACGCCCGAGGGTTTTAGCGCACAAGAACTCGAGCTGCCTAGCGAAGTGCACATTGAAGTCGCCGTTGGCACCATCGAGCGATCGCTCTTCGCCACTACCGACGCCGCCGGCATCCCCGACGGCATCACGATGCAAATGGCTGAAGTACTTGGCAGCAAAATTGACTTTTTTCGTGGGATTCACCGCGGCGATCAGTTCCGTGTGGTGTACGAAAATCGTACCTTCGAAGGGCGCCCAGCGGGCCCAGGTCGGGTCTTGGCGATTGAGTTTGTCAGTAAAGGCAAATCCTCAACAGCAGTTTGGTTCAGCCAAGATGGCAAAACCGGCAGCTATTACGACCTTGAAGGCGAAAGTTTACGTGGCGCCTTTTTGCGTAACTCGCTTAAGTTCTCGCGCGTTAGTTCAACCTTCGGTATGCGCACCATCGCCAATAACCAAGCCTGGTCCGGCCATCACCCAGGCGTTGACTACGTCGCCCCAACCGGCACGCCCATTCACGCCACCGCAGATGGCGTCGTGCAGTTAGCTGGGTGGCACTTTGGCTACGGCAATACGATCATTCTCAAACACCACAGCAAAATCACGACGGTTTACGCGCATCAAAGTCGCTTTGCCGAGGGCATCACTGTGGGCACTAAAGTGTCACAGGGGCAGTTAATTGGCTACGTCGGCTCAACGGGGTGGTCAACTGGCGCACATCTGCATTACGAATTTAGGGTGGCTGACAAGCCGATTGATCCGCTCTCTGCGACTGCAGCAATGCCTGCTGCAACACCACTCGAGCCCGAGCAGCGCGCCCAATTTGCGCAAGCCGTTGCGCCCTTCCGGCAACAGCTTCAGGTGCTGGCTAAGTTTCAAGAAGTTGTGCCCGAAATCAGCAGCGTCGCTGCCCGCTAACGCTCACCGCAGCTTTGAGCGTGTCTTACTACCTTGGGCTGATGTCTGGCACCAGCCTCGATGGGGTAGACGCTGTACTGGCGCGCTTTGACCCCGCAGGCAAGCCCACAGTACTGGCCCGAGCGGCCAGTGCCTTTGATCCTGCCTTACGCGATACACTCATTGCCCTAAATACCTCAGGGCCCGACGAACTTGCGCGCGCCGCGTTAGCCGCGAATGAATTGGTCGCGCTTTACGCCAAGCTCGTGGCTCAAACGCTCAAACAAGCCAAGCTTGCAGCCGTACAAATTTCAGCCATTGGCGCTCACGGACAGACGGTCAGGCATCAGCCAACTCTGGGCTATACCATCCAACTCAATGCGCCCGCACTGCTCGCCGAGCTCACAGGTATCGCCGTCGTGGCCGACTTCAGAAGCCGTGATGTCGCCGCCGGTGGCCAAGGTGCGCCTTTGGTTCCGGTGTTTCATGCAGGGATTTTTTCAACCGACTATACCCGCGTGATTTTGAACCTGGGGGGCATCGCCAACATCACGATATTGCGACCGGGCGCAGACCCACTTGGTTTTGACACCGGGCCCGCCAACGCCTTAATGGATAGCTGGTGCCAGTTACATACGCAACAAAGTTTTGACGCTGACGGCGCTTGGGGCGCTCAAGGCCGCGTGAGTGAAACCCTGCTAAGTCGCTTAAGCGAAGCAGAGCCCTGGCTTAAATTATTGCCGCCAAAATCAACTGGCCGCGATCTGTTTAACCTTGCGTGGCTCGAACCTCGCCTGCAATACTGCCTGGGGCGGCTGGAGCCCGGCACAAGCCTAACGCCACAAGACATACAGGCCACACTTTGCGCCTTTACGATAGAGACCGCAGCACAAGCGATTAGGGCCTATGCGCCAGACGCACAAGAGGTTTTATTATGCGGGGGTGGAGCACAAAATGGCGCCCTGCGACGAGGCTTACAAGAGGCATTACCCTGCTCTGTCAGCACCACCGATACTGCGGGAGTCGGCACGCAGGATGTTGAAGCGCTAGCCTTTGCATGGCTGGCCTGGGCACATCAACATGGGGTGGCGGCTGGCAACCCTAAAGTGACCGGAGCGCGCGACGCGCGCATTTTAGGGGCGACTTGGCCAGCCTAATTCAAGCCACTTAGACTGAAAACGATGAACCGCAACCACAGGTTGTTGCTGCGTTTGGATTACGGATGACAAATTGCGAGCCTTCGATGTCTTCTTTGTAATCGATTTCGGCGCCCACCAAGTACTGAAAACTCATGGGGTCGACCAATAGGGCTACGCCATTTTTTTCAAGTGTGGTGTCATCTTCGTTGACATCTTCATCAAAGGTGAATCCGTACTGAAAACCTGAGCAACCGCCACCCTGCACAAACACGCGCAGCTTGAGGTTTGAGTTGCCCTCTTCGATCAATAGATCTTTAACTTTGGCCGCCGCTGAATCTGTGAACAGAATCGGCGTAGGTGGCGCTTGAAGATCAACGGTTTGTGTGGCGATGTTCATGAGTGACTCCTGTCCCGTGGGACGATACTAAAAACGTGATACTTGAGTGCGTTGGTCAACTATACCGCAAGTGCCTGCGCAAGTCATAGAGCAACCACTCTAGACGCAAGGACAATATCCCCCCCAAGCACTCGAACCGTGACAGACTGTGGTGCAAACCCCGGCGGAAGCGCCAGCAAGCCCTGAACACGCTGAAACTGCGCAAAATTAAGTCGCAAGGCAGCTTGCTGCGCCTCAGTTTGCTGAGGGTCGCGCTGTGGCATCTGAGCGTACTCGCTGTGTACGCCAAGCCCTGCCTCATTCGCTTGTATTGTGCTGGCCAACAGCGGCTGCAAAACAATGGTTTGCTCTGCGGTAACCCCAGCCTCGCGACAATCACCCGTGGCAACAAACTGCAAGGTACCCACAAACGGCTTGGTCGCGTGACCGCTACGCATCAGCAGCACGCGGTATTGCAGACCCTCGGCATGTTGCACAACATCCACCGCGCGCATATCAAGCCCACCCTGAGGGCCCGGGGGCAACAGGTCTTCAAAGAACGCCAATTGATCTTGCGTACGACCAAGCTCTGTCTGTACGTTTGCTAATATTTTTTCAAGCTCGAGCCGTTTTGCACGCTCAGTCAGCAACGCGCGCTGCGTTTGATTAAAGTGTGACTCGGCTTGACTGCGCTCGGCCTCAAGTTCAAACCGCTCTTGGAGCAGTGCTGCGCGCTCAGTGCGCAGTCGCAATTGTTGTGCCTCAATCTCAGGGCCTTGCGTCAGGTATGCCACCCAAAGCCCGCTCAGCACAACCATTAACGCGCCACCCAGTACCCAGACGTACGCGCGCCTCACCACTTTTGCCATGCGTCGAACGCGTTAGGGAAGAATCGCGACTTGATTCAAGCCGGTATGTTCGGGCAAACCAAACATTAAATTCATATTTTGAATCGCTTGACCCGAGGCACCTTTCACGAGGTTATCTTGCACGACCAAAATAATCAATCGATCGCCGTTGCCTGGGCGCTGCAGCGCAATACGTAGGGTATTTGAGGCACGCACCGAACGCGTGTCGGGTTGGCTGCCAAACGGCATGACATCGACAAAACTTTCATTAGCGTAACGCTCTTCAAAGAGTACCTGAAAATCAACGTCACGGGCTTGGGGCAAAATCTTGGCATAGATCGTGCTGAACATACCGCGAATCATGGGCACGAGATGCGGTACAAACGTCAGCCCAACAGGACCGCCAGCCAAACGTTGCAGCTGCTCGTCGATTTCGGCCTGATGACGATGCCCTGCCACGCCATACGCTTTAAAGTTATCGCTCGCCTCAGAGAACAGGCTGCCGACTTCGGCCTTACGACCAGCACCGCTCACACCTGATTTGCAATCGGCAATCAGATCAGAAGTATCGATAAGCGGTTTGCCACCCAACAATGGGGCCAAGCCAAGCAAGACTGTGGTTGGGTAACAACCGGGGTTACCAACAACGCGTGCGCTGGCAACCGAGGCGCGATTTAGCTCGACTACCCCATAAACAGACTCTTTGAGAATCTCTGGGCAGGTATGCGGAATTTTGTACCATTTTTCAAATGCTTTGATATCTTGCAAACGAAAGTCAGCGGCGAGGTCAATCAGCTTGACGCCCGCAGCCAATAACTCAGGTGCCTGCGCCATTGCTACCCCGTGCGGGGTTGCAAAAAACACGACATCGCAACCCGTTAAAGGTGCCTTGTCAGGGGCTGAAAATGCCAGCTTCACGTGCCCACGCAGGTTAGGAAACATATTGGCAACCAGCATGCCGTCTTCTTGACGCGAGGTAATGGCTGTGAGCTCAACATTGGGATGCTGCGACAGCATACGCAAGAGTTCAACGCCGGTGTAACCCGTGCCGCCGACAATGCCAACTTTGATCCGTTTTGCTAAAGTTTGTGTCATATTGAGACCCCTGAATCTATAACTGCCGAGCTACTAAAAAACGCAGCGCTTTGAAGGCAATATTATCCCACGCTCGCATGACAAAAAAAAAGACCGCTTGCGCGGTCTTTTTGCACTGAGGCCAAACCGCAGCCTCGGGCG